>NZ_JAVHPH010000194.1:0-3932 GCF_036170495.1 Azonexus sp. | reverse complement strand
TCGCCGCCAACCTGTTCGCCGACGCCGTGCGCGACGCATTCGACCCGAGGGCTGCCTGATGATCCATGATGCCAATACCGGCGCGAATTACTCCCTCCCCTTCAAGGGGAGGGTCGGGGTGGGGATGGGTTACCGAGCATGCGGCCAATTTAGACCCAGCCCCCTGGTGACGCTACTAAGCAACAGACTAAGCCACCAAACAACGGCGGCCAAGTCTCTGCTTATCCTAACCTCCCCCTTGAAGGGGGAGGAATGCATGGTCAGGTCAGCATGCTGAAGGTCGACAACCTCCGCCTCGGCTTCACCGCCGGCAAAAAGACGCTGGCTGCGGTCGACGGCATTTCCTTCGCCATTTCGAAAGGCGAAACCTTCGCCCTGCTCGGCGAATCGGGCTGCGGCAAGTCGGCCACGGCGCAGGGGATCATGCGGCTATTGCCCGCCGCCGGCCGCATCCTCGAAGGCAATGTCGCGCTTGAAGGCGAGCCATTGCTCAGCCTCTCCGAAGCCGACATGCGCGCCTACCGCGGCGGCCGCATGGCGATGATTTTCCAGGAGCCGGCGACCAGCCTCAACCCGGTGCTCACGGTCGGCCGGCAGATCGGCGAAGTCCTCGAACGCCACCTCGACCTGCGCGGCGCGGCAGCGACCGAGCGCATGGTCGACCTGCTGCGTCAGGTCGGCATCGCCGACCCCGAACGCCGCCTGACCGAATACCCGTTCCAGCTTTCCGGCGGCATGAAGCAGCGCGTCATGATTGCCATCGCCCTGGCCGGCGAGCCCGAACTGCTCATCGCCGACGAGCCGACCACCGCCCTCGACGTCACCGTCCAGGCGCAGATTCTCGATTTATTGGCCAAAATTCAGGTTGACCGTGGCATGGGCATGCTGCTCATCACCCACGACCTCGGCGTCGTCGCCCGCATGGCCCACCGCATCGGCGTCATGTACGCCGGCGAACTGGTCGAAGTGGCCAGTCGCGAAGAATTCTTCAGCCAGCCGCGCCATCCCTACACGCAAGCCCTGTTCGAGGCGCTGCCCGACATCTCGCGGCGTGGCCTGCGGCTGACCACCATCCCGGGCCAGGTGCCGTCGCTCGCTGCCATGCCCACTGGTTGCCGCTTCGCCGACCGTTGTTCGCACGTCATGCCGGTCTGCCGCGACGTTTCGCCACCGTGGCGCGAGGTTGCCGACGGCCACACTGTCCGCTGCCACTGGCAGGGCGAGGCGGTAGCGGACGACGGAACGCGCCACGCCGTCACCGAACTCGACATCGATCCCGGCAAACCCTTCCTGCAAGTCGCCAACCTCAAGGTGCATTTCCCGATTCGCAAGGGCTTTCTGCAGCGCACGGTCGGTCACGTTCTTGCGGTCGACGGCGTTTCTCTGGCCATTTCCGCCGGGCGCACGCTCGCCCTGGTTGGCGAATCCGGTTGCGGCAAAACGACGGTCGGCAAGGCGCTGCTCCAGTTGATCCGGCCGACGGCCGGCAGCGTCACACTGGGCGGCACTGAACTGGTCGGTCTCAAGGGCCGGCGTCTGCGTGATGCACGCCGCCACATGCAAATGATTTTCCAGGACCCCTTCGCCTCGCTCAACCCGCGTCTGCGCGTCGGCGAAATCATCGCCGAAGGCATGGGCGCGCTCGGTGTCGAGACCGATTCCGTGGCGCGGGCGGCAGCCGTCGCCGCACTGCTCCAGCAAGTCGGTCTGGCGAGCGAAGCCATCGACCGCTATCCGCACGAATTCTCTGGCGGCCAGCGTCAGCGCATCGCCATCGCCCGTGCCCTCGCTGTGCAGCCGGAACTCCTCATCTGCGACGAACCAACCTCGGCGCTCGACGTTTCGGTGCAGGCGCAAATCCTCAATCTGCTCAAAAAACTGCAGGGCGAACTTGGCATCGCCTACCTGTTCATCACGCACAACTTTGCCGTCGTCGAATATTTGGCCCACGACGTCGCCGTCATGTACCTCGGCCGCATCGTCGAGCAGGGCAGGGCAGAAGAAATCCTGCGTTCGCCGCAGCACCCCTACACGCAAGCACTATTGTCGGCCGTTCCGGCGCCGCATCTCGATAGTCAGGTTCAAGCTATCCGGCTCCCCGGCGAAGCTCCGTCACCGGCTCATCCGCCAAGCGGCTGTCACTTTCATCCGCGTTGCCCGCAGGCGATGGAGGTCTGCCGAATGCGCTATCCGAGCGTGACCGGGGTTTCAGGAGCGCACACCGTCAGCTGCCACCTGGCTGGCTGACCTAGCGGCGTTTGCTGTTCGCTCGCTTGGCCGGCTTTGCCGCGCCAGCTTTGGCCGGTTTGGCGCTGCCGGCTTTTGTGTTGCCATTGCTCGCAGCCCGGGTCGCTGATTTTCCCGACTTGCCCTGTTTGGCGCTGGCGCCACCCGGTTTCCCGGCATCCTTCGACGAGGCTTTGGCGCTCGTTTTGTTAGGGCTCGATTCAGCCCTGCCGCACTTCTTCGCGACGCGCTTCCCCTTGCCAGGTTTGCCGCAGCGCGCCGAGGGTTCCGGCTCGATGATGTGCTGCGGCGTTGAGGTGTTGAGCAGGGTATTGAGGCTGGCCGTGCTGCCGCTGCCCGGGACCAGCAAGGTCGACCCGGCACCAAGGCGGACTCTTTCCGAAAGGCCGTTGGCGCGGGCCAGTTCGCCGGGCGTTGTGGCGAAATTGGCGGCGATGCGGTCCAGTCTTTCCGGTGCCGTCAGTGTGTAGGCCTGCCATTGCGTCAGCGGCGCCTGGGTGTTCTGCAGATTGCTGCGGAAGGCATCCAGCTTGTCGGCGGGGATCACGACCGGCGTCGCTGCTTTGATGACCGGGCGGTTGTGCGACGGGTTGAGGCGCTGGAATTCCTCCTCTGTCATGTTGGCCAGGCGGGCCACGGTCTTGACGTCCATTGGGCGCCGGGTTTCCAGCGTTGCGAAATAGGGCTCGTTGGGAATCATTGGCAGATCAAGCTGGGCGACCAGCGCCGGGTTGCCGAGAATATTTTTGAGCGCTTGCAGCTTGGGCACGTAGTGCCGGGTTTCGTTCGGCATCGTCAGGTTGGGGTAATCGGTCGGCAGGCCGCGCGCCTCGTTCTTGTCGACCGCCCGCTTGACGGCGCCTTCACCCCAGTTATACGACGCCAGCGCCAGATGCCAGTCGCCATGCATCTCGTAGATTGCCTGCAGGTAATCGAGCGCCGCATTGGTCGACGAAACAATATCGCGCCGCTCGTCGTGCCACCAGTTCTGTTCGAGATTGAAACGCTTGCCGGTGGCCGGGATGAACTGCCACAGGCCAGCGGCGTGCGCCGGCGAGTAGGCGTTCGGGTTGAATGAACTTTCCACCATCGGCAGCAAGGCCAGTTCGGTCGGCATGCCGCGCGCCTCGAGTTCTTCCACGATGTAGTGCAGGTAGGGCCGGCTGCGCGCCACCATCCGGCGCAGTGCATCGGGGCGATTCTGGTACCACTGCTGGTAGTAAAGGACCAGATCATCGTTGAGATCGGTCATCGCGAATCCGTTGCGGATGCGCTCCCACAGGTTGGTTGAATGCGCCGTCAGGTCGATGGTGCCGGACAACTGCGGCGCCATGTGTATTTCGTGCACGGTCAACACGTCGTCGGCGACCAGACCCGGTTCGGCGAGCGATGGCATGCTCAGCGAGGGGAAGCTCGCGCCGTCCATGTCTTCGGCGAGCACCGGAGCCGAAAGCGTCAACAGCGCTGTGCCAAGGGTTGCGGCAAAGATTGGGCGGACAAGCGACAGGACGCTGCGCTGCTGCATGAATTGGGCTCCTGGCACTGATGAGGCGACTAAGCCGGCGATTATACCCTGGCGGGGGAAGCCCCTTTTTCGCAGGTGGACTAAAAAGACCAGCCTCAGCTGGTCTTTTGAATGTTGGCGGAGTGGACGGGACTCGAACCCGCGACCCCCGGCGTGACAG
>NZ_JAVHPH010000193.1:0-3950 GCF_036170495.1 Azonexus sp. | reverse complement strand
TTGTTCGGGGCGCCCATGCCGATGGTCGTCTTGCAGCAGATCAGGCTCGGCTTGTCGGTGACGGCCTGGGCGGCGAGCAGTGCTTTTTCGACGGCAGCGGAATCATGACCATCGACGCCGGCGATGACATGCCAGCCGTAAGCTGCGAAGCGCTTCGGGGTGTCGTCGGTGAACCAGCCTTCAACGTGGCCGTCGATCGAGATGCCGTTATCGTCCCAGAAGGCGATCAGCTTGCCGAGGCCGAGCGTGCCGGCCAGCGAGCAGGCTTCGTGCGACACGCCTTCCATCAGGCAACCGTCGCCAAGGAAGGTGTAGGTGTGGTGATTGACGATGTCGTGGCCGGGACGGTTGAACTCGGCGGCCAGCACCTTTTCGGCCAGGGCAAAACCGACGGCGTTGCTGATGCCCTGGCCAAGCGGGCCGGTCGTTGTCTCAATGCCGGCGGTGTAGCCGAATTCCGGATGACCCGGGGTCTTGGCGTGCAGTTGGCGGAAATTCTTGAGGTCGGCGATCGACAGGTCGTAACCGGTCAGATGGAGCAGGGCATAAACCAGCATCGAGCCGTGGCCGTTCGACATGACGAAACGGTCACGGTCGGGCCAGTGCGGGTTGGCCGGGTTGTGGCGCAGGTGCCGACGCCAGAGGACTTCGGCGATTTCGGCCATGCCCATCGGGGCGCCAGGGTGGCCCGAGTTGGCTTGCTGGACAGCGTCCATGGCGAGGGCGCGGATGGCGCCGGTCAGGGGAGAAAACTTGGGGAGATTGCTGACGCTCATGATCCGGAAATCCAGCCTGCTGAAAAGGTGAAATTATCCGGCAAAAGGCCTGCCTTGGGTAGGGTGAAGATGGCAATACTGCAGGTCCGCGGCGAGCAGTATTGCCGTTGTCTAGGCTTATTGAATCGTTGGATCGTAGTTGATCATCATAAGTGTCCCTTGGCCGCCACCCATGCCACCGCCGGTATAGGCGACGCTACCTTGTCCAGCGTAGACCGCTTCGTAGCGATGGCTATCGTTGCCAAAATAGAAGGGAATCCAGGCCTTGGCGGTGACATAGCCGCGAATGTTCGAGGTTGTCCCCAGGATGCGCTCTACTTCGGATTGATGCATGCCAATCTGTAGTTTGGACCACTTGCTGCCGGCCGGGATATTGCCGTAAACCTCGCCATCGAAGGTGCCGTCGCGCGATTTCATGATGCGCGGCTTGCCGGCTTCGGCCGGCTTGGTGGCTTCCTTGGCGGGCGTGGGCGCCGGGGCGGCGACAGGTTCGGCTGCCTTGGCTGGTGGTGCGGTCTTCGGCTTGGCCGGTTCGCAATCGACCGCGGGCGCTTCGGCCTGCGTGGCGGTCTTTTTGGCCTTTTTGGTTGTTTTCTTGGTGGTTTTTTTCTTGGTCACCGGTTCCGGTGCACATTCCGGCTTGGCGGCGACCGGGGCCGGTGCGGGGGCCGCTGCCGCCTGAGGCGGTGGCGCCGTCTCTTCCGGCTTGGGCTCGTTGCTCTTGCAGCCGGTGAGAATGGTGCCTGCAGCGAGGAGTAGTGCCATGCTCAGTTGTTTCATCGCTTTGTCCTATGACGGTGTCGAATGCGTGAATGTAGCAGGTCAGCCGGCGTGATAGCCAGTGACACGGTCGACTTCATTTTTCGAGCCAAGAATGACAGGCACGCGCTGATGAAGCCTCTCCGGCTCGATGTCGAGAATGCGCTGGCGGCCGGTGGTTGCCGCTCCGCCGGCTTGTTCGATCAGCATGGCCATCGGGTTGGCTTCGTACATCAGGCGCAGTTTGCCGCCCTGAGCCTTGAGCCTGCTGTCCAGCGGATACATGAAAATGCCGCCGCGCGTCATGATGCGATGCACGTCAGCGACCATCGAGGCGACCCAGCGCATGTTGTAGTCCTTGCCGAGCGGCCCTTCAGTGCCGGCCAGCATTTCGCCGACGTAGCGCTGAACCGGCGCTTCCCAGAAACGCTGATTGGCCATGTTGATGGCAAATTCCTTGGTGTCGGCCGGAATCTGCACGTTTTCCTGGGTCAGGATGAACTGCCCCAGGACCCGGTCGAGCGTGAACACAACGACGCCGTCGCCGACCGTCAGAACGAGCAGGGTGGTTGGGCCGTAGACCGCGTAGCCGGCAGCAACCTGGGCCGTCCCCGGTTGCAGAAAGGCGGCTTCGGCCGCTTCGGGCGTCGATAGGTCGGCGCCCTCGGGGCATTTGAGGACCGAGAAAATGGTACCAATCGAGACATTGACGTCGATATTCGACGAGCCGTCGAGCGGGTCGAAAGTCAGCAGGTATTCGCCTTGCGGATAGCGGTTGGGGACCAGGTGCGGCAGGTCCATTTCTTCGGAGGCCATGGCGGCGAGGTGGCCGCCCCATTCGTTGGCATCGAGCAGGATGTCGTTGGACAGGACGTCGAGTTTTTTTTGGGCTTCGCCCTGCACGTTGTCACTGCCCGCTTCGCCGAGTACGCCGCCGAGGCCGCCCTGGCCGATGGCGACGGAAATGGCGTGGCAGGCCCGCGCGACGATTTCGATCAGGAACTTGAGGTCGCCGGTAATGACGCCCTTGTTGCGTTGCTCTTCGGTGAGATAGCGTGCCAGCGTGCGCTGTGCCATGAGAACCCCTGCTTCAATGACAAAAGCGCGATTTTACGCTGCCGGACAGCGCCCGTGCAGGAAGGTAAATGCTGCTGCGCTATACAAGGGCTTGCTCATCAGGAATCCCTGCACTTCGTCGCAGCCGTTAGTGCGCAGCAATTCGAGCTGATCTTCGGTTTCGACGCCTTCGGCAATGACTTTGAGGCCGAGCGAATGGGCCAGTGCGATGGTGCCGAAGGCGATGGCGCGGTCGTTGAGGTCGGTTTCGATGTCGGCGACGAAGGAGCGGTCGATTTTCAGGTGATCGATCGGGAAAAGTTTGAGATAGGCCAGCGAGGAGTAGCCGGTGCCGAAGTCGTCGATGGCTAACGTGACGCCCATGCGGCCGAGGCGTTCGAGAATCAGGATGGCTTCCTGCGGGTTTTCCATCACCGAGCTCTCGGTGATTTCCAGTTCGAGCAGTTCGGCCGGCAGACCGGACAGGGTCAACGCGTTGGCCACTGTTTCACAGAAGTCGCGACGGCGCAGTTGGCGGGCCGAGACGTTGACAGCCATGCGCAAGGGTTTGAGTCCGGCATCGATCCAGCGCTTCATTTCATGGCAGGCGGTGGTGAGGACCCATTCGCCGATCTCGACGATGATGCCCGTTTCTTCGGCGACCGGGATGAAGCGGTTCGGTGAAATCAAGCCTTCGGTCGGATGATGCCAGCGGAGCAGGGCTTCAACGCCGGTCGGCTCCGGCTGGCCGGCAAGGAACTGCGGCTGGAAGCAAAGGACCAGTTCGTTGCGGGCGATGGCATGCCGCAGCTTGTGTTCGATGTTGAGGCGTTCCGAGGTGATCAGGTTCATCTCGGAGGCGAAGAACTGGAAATTGTTTCGGCCCGCCGCCTTGGCGTGGTACATCGCCGTGTCGGCATTTTTCAGGATGGTATCGCCATCCGGTCCGTCGTCGGGGAAGATGCTGATGCCGATCGAAGGGCTGGTGTGCAGTTCGTGCCCGTTGGCCTCGATGGCCGAGGATAGCGCGCCGATGGCCTTGCCAGCGACGACGGCGGCGTCGGCCGCCGTCGAAATTCCGGGCAGGATGATGACGAATTCATCACCACCGAGGCGGGCCACGAAATCGGTTTCGCGGACGACGGCGGATAGCCGGCAGGCCACCTCGCGCAATAGTTCGTCGCCAACCTGGTGGCCGAGGGTGTCGTTGATGATCTTGAAACGGTCGAGATCGAGAAACATCATGGCGATCTTCCAGCCATGGCGCCGGGCCTCCGGCAGCAGCTGGGCGAGCCGCATGAGCAGGGCCATGCGGTTGGGCAGGCCGGTCAGCGCGTCATGCTGGGCGATGTGCCGCAT
>NZ_JAVHPH010000192.1:1884-3962 GCF_036170495.1 Azonexus sp. | reverse complement strand
AAATGATCACCGATCCGGAATACAAGATCGGTCGGCCGCGCCAGCTTTACGTCGGCACCGCCAAGCGCGACGTCACGCCGCTCGCCCAGCGCGGCTGATCCGGCAGCACGCCAGGCCGGCCGGGGAAATCCTTCCCGGCCGGCCTTTTTTCGTCTACGGGCGGCATTCCCACGGTCAACCGGAAATTTCGGCCAAATTTGAAACCGCCCCCCCCGCGCCGGGGCGCCAGGCAACGCCGGCTTTCGCACGCGTCCAGGCTGAAAATTTTCGACCCATCCGGTTTTTATTCGGCCGAAAAAATTTTCGGCCATTTCACATTCACGGCCCCTTAACTGTGTAAATTAGACACGTATCGATCAGGTTCACGATTAGCCGCCCCCCCATTTCCGCGCTGCCTATAAGCAATTATTCATCCACCATACTCATGCACAGTCTCCCCAAGTCTGTCCTGGAATCCATCGACATCGCCCGGATCCCCTCGCCGCCCGAGATTCTGTTGCGGCTGGTGCGGACGGTCGAGGATGAGCAGGCGACGATGGGCGAACTAGCCACCCTCGTCGAACAAGACCCCGGCTTGGCCAGCCGCATACTGAGTGTCGCCAACTCGCCCGCCCTGCGCCGCGGCAAAGAAGTCAAGAATCTCGAAACCTGCCTGATCGCGCTGGGCACGCGCCTCGTTCGCTCGCTGGCGACCTGCCTGTCCATCCAGCGCCTTTTCGACCGCAACCCCAACCTCGACAAATTCGATGTCGCCGACTACTGGAGCCATTCACTGCTGGTCGGTGAAATGGCGCGCGGCATCGCCGAGCTGGCGGACTACCCGCACCCCGATGAAGCCTACCTGTCGGGCCTGCTGCACGACATCGGCGAACTGATCCTGCTCTCGGCAATCGGCGAGCCGTATCAGCGGTTTTTGGCCAATTCGATCGAGAACCCGAAACTCCAGGCCGAAGAATTTCAACTATTCGGCACAACGCATGCCGATGTCGGCGGCTGGCTGATCGACCACTGGGGAATGGATTCCGTGCTGGCCGATGGCGTCGCCTTCCATCACACGGCGGCCAATCAAATCGTCACGGCTACCGCTCTGCCGCAAATCGTCTGGCTCGCCCAGGCGCTGAGCGCGACGGCCGAGAGCACGCCGGAATTGGCCATCGTCGTCAATCGCAGCAGCCCCCGGCTGGAGATGTCGGCCCTGCTGGCGGTTCGCGAACGTGCCATCCAGCGTGCCCGGCAGATTGCCGAAGCCCTCGGCATCAGCATCGCCGACGATTTTCCCCAACGCCGCACGGCTACGCCGACACCGGCGCCGCGCCTGGCCGACCCGGCGACGGCGTCTGACGAGGATCTGGCGACCCTGGTTGGCGGCATGGCCTTGCTGCAGCCGTTGCAGCAGGATCTCTTCCAGCTCGGCAGCGACACCGAAGTCCTGCTCGCGCTCAGGGAGTCGGCGCGCATCCTGTTTGACCTGCCGAAAGTCGCCATCCTGCTCGCCAACGACAAGGGTGATGCGATTTCTGGCGAAAAGGTCGGGGCCCAGCCGGAACTTTTCCGGCAGTTATCCATCCCCCTGCTCTCTTCCCGCTCGCTGGCCGCAGCGGCCATCATCGGGCGTCAGGTACGGGCCACTTTCGATCAGCCTGAACCCCTCGCCTTGCTCGACCTCCAACTCGCCCGGGCGCTAGCGGCCGATGGCCTGCTCTGCATCCCGATGCTGGCGCGCCATCGCGTCATCGGCGTGATTGTCTGCGGCCTGTCCGAAAAGCAGTACGCCCGCCTGCAGCGCAAGATTCCCTGGCTGGCCAATTTCGGCAAGATCGCCGCGATCAGCCTCGATGCGGTCATTGAAGCGAACCAGCACCGGCAGCAGGTCGAAGCCGAGCTGACCCAGCAATTCACCCGCCAGGCCCGCCAGATCGTGCATGAAGCCGGCAACCCGCTGGGCATCATCAAGAGTTACCTGAGCATTCTCGAACGGAAACTGCCGGAGGATGGCGTTCGCCAGGAACTCGCCGTACTCACCGAGGAAATCGATCGGGTCGCCAACATCGTCGGCCACATGACGCAATCCCTCAAAA
>NZ_JAVHPH010000192.1:0-1784 GCF_036170495.1 Azonexus sp. | reverse complement strand
TGCGGACAGCAGCGCATGAACGCCATCACCGCCCTGTACGAACTGGCCAGGGTGCCGGCCATCCAGGCGCAGCAGAACATCCTGATCGTCGACGATGAGCCGCACTTTCGCCGCGCCTACACGGAATTACTGGCCGGGGACCGGCGTTCCATAGCCGAAGCGAGCACTGGGCAGGAAGCCATTGCCCGGCTCAAGGAGGGGAAGACGGACCTGGTCATCCTCGATCTGCGGCTACCCGACATCTCGGGTTTCGAGATCATGGAATGGATGAGCGCCTGCAAGATCGACGCCGCGGTCATCGTGTTCAGTGCCGACAAGTCGATCAACTCGGCGATTCACGCCCTGCGCCACCGGGCCTTCGAGTTCCTGCGCAAGGATTGCGATCCGAACGACATGATCCTCGCCGTTGATCGCGCCCTGGCCAATCGGCGGCGCGACCAGGAACTCGCCATCGTCTCGACGCAGCTCCAGCATTCCGAGCAACTGCACCGCTTCCTCGTCGAGCAATCGCCCGATCTGATTTTTACGCTCGATCGTGCCGGCCGCTTTACCTTCATTAACGGGCGCGTCAGCACCTTGCTCGGCTACGCGCCGGACGAACTGGTCGGGCAAAGTTACACCACGGTCGTCGACCCGCGCGACCACGACCATGTCCAATATGCTTTCAACGAAAGGCGGGTCGGCGAGCGCGCCACGAGCAACCTTGAGGTCCGCTTCAAGCCGAAGCCGGCCATGCCGCGTACCGGTAGCGGCCCGGTGATGACCGCCATCCTCAGTTCGCAAGGCGTCTACGAAACCGGCCCGGGCGGATCCTCGGAAGCTTTCCTCGGCACCTCGGGCGTGGCGCGCGACATTTCGGAACGCAAGAAAGCTGAAGAGACCATCACCTTCCAGGCATTTCACGACCTGCTGACCAAGCTGCCCAATCGCATCCTGTTCGTCGACCGGCTCGAGATGGCCATGGCGCAAGCCTTGCGGCGCCAGGAAAAACTCGCCGTGATGTTCCTCGACATCGACCGTTTCAAGCTGGTCAACGACACCTATGGTCACCAGATCGGCGATCAACTGCTCCGCAAATTCGCCGCCCGCGTGCGCAGTTGCCTGCGCACCGGGGACACCCTGGCGCGCCAGGGCGGCGATGAATTTACGGCCTTGCTGCCGACCATCGGCAACACCGAAGATGCCCAAGTCGTTGCCGAGAAAATTCTCGCCGAACTGCGCAAACCCTTCCTGTTGGGCGGCACCCAGTTCCTGGCAACGACCAGCATCGGCATCGCCGTCTACCCGGACAACAGCACCACGGCCGAAGACCTGATTCGTTGTGCCGACATGGCGATGTACCAGGTCAAGGCGCAGGGAAAAAACGGCGCGCTGGCTTTCGAGCCGGATATGCACACCGCTCACCTCGATCGCCTGTCCCTGGAAAACGACCTGCGCCAAGCGGTCAAGGAAGGCAATCAGTTCGAATTGCACTTTCAGCCGCAGATCAATGCCAGCACCGGCAAGGTGGTCGGCGTTGAAGCGCTGATCCGCTGGCAGCATCCGAGCGCCGGCATGATCAGTCCGGATATTTTCATCCCGATTGCCGAAGAGACCGGGCTGATCATCACCATCAGCGACTGGGTGTTGCGCCAAGCCTGTGCCCAACTGGCCTACTTGAAGCAACAAGGTTTCAACGAGCTCCGGCTGGGCGTAAACCTGTCGGCCCGGGAATTCGACCGCATCGACCTCCTCGAACGAATTCGCCTGCCGCTCGATGAATTCTGCATCCCCCCCGAATCGCT
>NZ_JAVHPH010000191.1:0-4012 GCF_036170495.1 Azonexus sp. | reverse complement strand
GGCCGGTAAACAGGTTGCGGGTGGACAGCACGGCCAGACCGAAACGTTCGGTCAAGCCGGCGGCGCGCCGGATGGCCTTGTATTTGGTCAGAATGGTCCGCGAGGCCTGCATGGCGTGAGCGAATATCGGGCTGCGCGTGCTGGTGATGGTGAGGCAGAAGACGTAGTCGTAATCGAGCACCAGACGATCGAGAAAGAGCTGCTCGATCTGTGCTACGGAATAGGGAATCGACTCGGCGAAATCTTCGCTTTTTCGGTCGAGATGCCGGACGTAGAAGGCCTGCGTTTCCTGCGGGTCGCGCCGGTCCTCGATCAGCAGGCCGCCAATGCGCAGACTGATCGGCATGACCCGCACATCGTGCGCATCGAGAAAGGCGCGCGGCAGGTCACAGGCGGAATCGACGACAATGCCGATCCGCATCTCAGTCTGCCGCCTCGACCAGCATCGCGCCGCCCAGCCCGCCGCCGATGCAGATCGTGGCGACGCCACGCTGGCCCTTGTTGCGCCGCAATACCTGCAGGACGTGGAGGACGATCCGCGCCCCCGAGGCGCCGACCGGGTGGCCGATGGCCACGGCGCCGCCATCGACGTTCAGGCTGTGCTCGTCGAGAACGCCGAAGGCCGCGGGTAGATCGAGCTGTTCGCGGCAATAGTCGTCGGATTTCCAGGCTTCGAGGCAGGCGATGACCTGCGCGGCAAAGGCTTCGTTCAGTTCCCAGGCGTCGATGTCGTCGAGGCCCAGGCCATGACGACGGAGCAGCGGCGTGACAGCATGCACCGGGCCGAGGCCCATCTGCGCCGGATCGAGACCGGCCCATTCGCTGTCGACAATCTTACCGATCGGCTTGAGGCCCCATTTCTGCACGGCCTCTTCCGAGGCGAGGATCAACCAGGCGGCGCCGTCGGTGATCTGCGAGCTATTGGCCGCCGTGATGCGGCCGTATTTCGGGTCGAAAAATGGCTTGAGCTTGGCCATGCCGGCCAGGCTGGCATCGCCGCGCACGCCGTCGTCTTCGGCGTAAATTTTGCCCTGGCTGTCGACGACCGGGACGATCTCGCCGTAGTAGCCGGCGGCCCGGGCCGACAGCGCCTTGAGATGGCTTTGGACGGCGAATTCGTCCATCTGCTGGCGGCTGATGCCGAATTTCCAGGCCAGGTTTTCGGCCGTCTGGCCCATGAGCAGGCCAACCACCGGATCGGTCAGGCCCTTCATGAGGCCGATGACCGGCGTGAACAATTCGGCCAGCGGCAACTGCAAAAAATGGCCGATTTTCTGGTTGACCGTACGCAGGCTCATCAGGCCGGCGAACCAGCGCACCATGGCGTCGGAATAGAGCAGCGGCGCCCGTGAGAGCGCATCGATGCCGCCGGCCAGCACCAGTCCGGAACGCCCGCAGCGGATGTTGGCGACGGCCGAATCGATGGCTTGCAGGCCCGAAGCGCAGTTGCGCATCACCGTCCAACCCGGCACCGTGTTGCCGCAGCCGAGGCGCAGGGCGACCATGCGCCCGATGTTGGTTTCGTCCGGCGACGGCGCGGCGCAGCCGAGGATGACCTCGTCGAGGTCGGATGGCTCAAATGGTTGGCGCAGCAACAGGGCCCGGCCGGCCTGGGTGGCCAGATCGGAGGCGGCGAAGATGCCCGGCCCTTTCTGCGCCTTGAGGAAGGGCGAACGGGCGCCGTCGACGATGTAGATGGTTTTCATCCTGGAAACATCTCCCCATAAAACACAACGGATGCCGAGACACGCCTAAACTCCCCCTTGAAGGGGGAGGAACCGAGCATGCCGAGCATCACGCCGCCATCCGGTTATCGGCCGGCTTGTTGGCGGTGGCGACACCGTAGTCGAACGGGAAGTCATCAACATGCACGACGATGTCGCGCAGGTGATTGCGCGCCTTCATGATGTCGTATTCGGCGGCGGAAATCACCCCGGCCTCGAAGGCGGCGATGGCGATGTCACGCACGTTGGCCAGCGGGTTGTTGTCGAAGCGACCGTCCTTTTCAGCTGCACGGATTTTGGCCTCGATCGGCTCGGCTAGCAGCGTGGCCTTGAGCGCCAACTCGATGGCGCCGACCGGCTCGCTGTCGACCAACGGCAGGTAGCATTCGGCGGTCAGCCGGTCGCGGGTGGCGGACGGGGCGATCAGCAACTTGGCCACCTGATGGCCGACCTCGTCCGATGGCACAACATAAGGATGGCCCCACGGGAAGATCGAGCGGTGCAGGAAGGCGGCGATGAAGCGCACCGGGAAGTTGGCGATGACGCCATCGAAGGCCTGCTGCGCCTGGTACATGGCGTCCCAGATCGCCCAGTGGGCGAGCGGTGCGTCGGCGGCCTGGCGGCCTTCGGCCTCGTAGCGCTTGAGCGTGCAGGAGATCAGGTACATCTGGGCCAGGATGTCGCCAAGACGGGCCGACAGTTTTTCGCGGCGCTTGACGCTGCCGCCGAGGACGAGCAGCGAGATGTCGGCCAGGAAGGCAAAGGCCGCCGAGAAGCGCGTCAGTTGCTGGTAGTAGCGCTTCATTTCGGGCGCCGTATCGACGTTGACCGTAGCAAAATGCGATCCGGTCATACCCAGCCACAGGGCGCGAAAACCGTTCTTGATGGTGAAGCCGATGTGGCCGAACAACGCCTGGTCGAAATCGACGAGGCCCTGCTTCTGATCCGGGTTCTGCGCCGCCTGCATTTCCGGCAGCAAATAGGGATGGCAGCGGATGGCACCCTGACCAAAGATGATCAGCGACCGCGTCAGAATATTGGCGCCTTCGACCGTGATGCCAATCGGCACCTGCTGGTAGGCGCGGCCCATGAAATTCGACGGGCCAAGACAGATGCCCTTGCCGCCGATGACGTCCATGCCGTCATTGACCACCTGGCGGGCCCGTTCGGTGACGTGGTATTTGGCAATGGCCGAAACGACCGACGGCTTTTCGCCGAGATCGACGGCGCCGGCGGTCATCTTGCGCACGGCGTCCATCAGGTAGGTGTAGGCGCCGATGCGGGTCAGCGCTTCCTCGACGCCTTCGAACTTGCCGACGGCCATCTTGAACTGCGAACGCACCCGGGCGTAGCCGCCGACGGCGCGCGCCGTCATCTGCGCCATGCCGGTATTCGACGAGGGCAACGAGATCGAGCGGCCGGCCGCCAGGCTCTCCATCAGCATGCGCCAGCCCTGGCCGGCCATCTTCTGGCCGCCGATGATGAAGTCGAGCGGCATGAAGACGTCGGTGCCGCGGGTCGGGCCGTTCATGAACATGGCGTTCAACGGAAAATGGCGGCGGCCGGTATCGACGCCCGGATGGTCGTAGGGGACCAGCGCGCAGGTGATGCCGATGTGCTTCTGGTCGCCCAACAGGCCGTCCGGGTCGTAGAGGTGGAAGGCCAGACCGAACACCGTGCACACCGGGGCCAGCGTGATGTAGCGCTTGTCCCAGGAAACGCGCATGCCGAGCACTTCCTTGCCCTGATAGATGCCCTTGCAGACGACGCCGGCATCCGGAATCGACGCCGCATCGGAGCCGGCCCACGGACTGGTCAGCGCAAAGGCCGGCACCTCGATACCCTTGGCCAGGCGCGGCAGGTAGTGGTTCTTCTGTGCCTCGGTGCCGTAATGCAGCAGCAGTTCGGCCGGGCCGAGCGAGTTGGGGACCATGACCGACACCGACAGCGCGCTAGAACGCGTCGACAGCTTGGTCACCACCTGCGAATGGGCGTAGGCCGAGAATTCCAGGCCGCCGTACTTCTTCGGAATGATCATGCCGAGGAAGCCCTTGTCCTTGATGTAGCGCCAGGCTTCGGTCGGCAGGTCGTAGAGCTCGTGCGTCACTTTCCAGTCATCGACCAGGCGGCAGGCTTCCTCGCATTCGTTGTCGAGGAAGGCTTGCTCGGCCGGCGTCAGTGTCGGCTGCGGGTAGGCGTGCAGTTTTTGCCAGTCCGGCTGGCCGCGGAACAACTCGCCCTCCCACCAGACGCTACCGGCTTCGAGTGCGTCGCGCTCGGTATCCGAC
>NZ_JAVHPH010000190.1:0-4016 GCF_036170495.1 Azonexus sp. | reverse complement strand
TCGAAGCCGTCACCGGCCACATCGAGATGAACTTCCCGTATTTCATCAACAAGACGGCGCCGGTTTCCGGCGTGCAGAGCCTGATGGACTACGATGTCACCTTCATCGGCGACATCTGCAATGGAGAGATCGTCACCTCGACCAAGGTCGTCGTGCCGGTTACCAGCCTGTGCCCCTGCTCCAAGAAGATTTCCGAGCGCGGCGCCCACAACCAGCGCTCGCACGTCACCGTCACAGCTCGAACGAACGATTTCATGTGGATTGAGGAAATCGCCCAGCTCGTCGAACAGGAGGCCTCCTGCGAACTGTACGGCCTGCTCAAACGCCCGGACGAGAAGTACGTCACCGAACGCGCCTACGACAACCCGAAGTTCGTCGAAGACATGGTCCGCGACGTCGCCGCCCGCCTCAACGCCGAGCCCCGCGTCGATGCCTACGTCGTTGAGTCCGAGAATTTCGAGTCGATCCACAACCATTCGGCCTATGCCCTGATCGAGAACGATAAAACGAACCTTGGCGCACACGGCGCGAGCTGATCGGTGTCAATGGAGGTCACAGCAACGACTGCCACGGTCAACCGGAAAAATTGACCAAAACGAAACATTGAGTAAGAGATGGGGTTACCCCCAGGGCAATCGCATCAAACGATGAATGCCATTGTCGTTGACGGGCGCACGAAGTCTTTAACGATCAATGAGTTGCAACGAGGGCTGTTCACAGCCCCCTGATTTGCGTGGTTTTCTGTCTTTTTGGGGCGACTCATGGAGACGGAAAATCAAGATCGACCGCGCAAACGGCTGTCGCTGGCGGAAGCCTTCGCGGACCTTCCGGAACCCCGCGTCGCGGGGCGCTCGAAGCATGACCTGGTTGAAATGCTGGTGCTAACGGTATGCGCGCTGGTGTGCGGCGTCGACGACTTCGTCGGCATTGAGGCGTGAGCCAATGAGCGCATCGACTGGCTGAGGCGCTTTCTGAAGCTTACGAACGGAATTCCTTCCCACGATACGTTTGGCCGGCTGTTCGGGTTGCTGGATAAACAGGCGGTGGAGAAGTGTTTCCGATGCCTACCGCGAGGCACTCCTCGGACTCTCTTCAATTTGATGCGATTGCTTTGATCAACGACGCCTGACCAATGGCGAAAAGGTAAATTTTTGTTATTCTGCGAAAATCATGATCACCTCGCCGGAGTTTCTTTCACCAAACCCGCTCGACGCCAATATCAAGAGCATTCTTGAATGGCTGGCCCTGGCACACGGAAAAACCGGGTCCGACGACGCCGATCAGCTACATCGCCAGCTACTCCAACTGCGCGAAGCGCCCATTCCCAACGCCCAGCGCCTCAAGTTGCTCGACCTGCTCTATGGTCAGGCGGAACGGGTTGCCAACGGCGAATTGCCGCGACTGCATGATGTCTCCCTGCCCATTTCCCGCAAGCAACGACAGCGCGTTCGCGTCCTGCTCGACGTACTTGAAACCCTGACACAGGATTATTTCAACACCCTGGCCGAACTATTCGATCCGGAAGGGCCTGGCTCCTCACGGGTGCCCCACGTTTCGTTGCGACGAGCCATGCACACCATAGCCTGGCAAGTACGCATCACACACTTGATAGCCGCCCCCGCATCACCGGGTCTTTGGCAACGGTTGCATTCGGCTTTTCTTACGGCGCGGCGCCTCGGCCTTGAAGATTTTCCCGGGCCGCAAGGTTCACCGAGCATACGTCAGATATATATTGCTATTCTGCTCGCCGCAGCTGCGCAGCCCGCCTCGTTTTCGCCAGCCGAGCTCGAATTTATCAGCCAGTTCATCGGCGATAGCAGCCCGAGCATAGATCTTCTCGATAGCCCACCTCTCGATAGTAGCGGCATTTTCTGGGTCGACCTCGACAAGGACTTCCCCGCCCATGCGCTCATCCGCCGAATCCCGACGCCTGATGCCCGGGTGCTGTATTTCTCATGCGAAGCCATCGCCGAGCACGCGCTGAAGCAGCGTGCCGCACTCTTGCAGGGAACGCCTGCAAAGGCACTCGGTCTGCCTTCATTCGCCGACACCAGCGCCGGCGCGGGCACACTGCTACGGATAAGCCGGCTCTGGGGCCGCCCCACCAAGCGACGATTCTCGCGACGTCGCCAGTCCTATCGCGCCAGCCTCTGTTCCGGCCTCGGCAATCTCTGGCTGTTGATGAAATCCCAGCAAACGCCAGCGGACCTCAGCGAGTGGATGGTCACCAACGAAAGCCCGGATGGCTTCTCGCTGATGCACATGTCGGGCCAAACCCAGCACCTGAGGGTCGGTGACATTGTCGCGTTGCAAACCTTGGGCGACCAGGCAGAGACAACGCCGACATGGCACGTCTGCATCATCCGCTGGGCCGTGTCCGAGAATCCGGAGCATATCGAATTGGGACTGCAGGTACTGGCACCCAAGGCCACTGCGGTGGAAATCACTCACACCTACGCACTGGAATCGAGCAATATTGCCGCTCTAATCCTGCCCCCGACACCACCGCTTCGCCCATCGCAATCGTTGGTAGTCCCGGCCGGCCTGCTCAGGGAAAATACCCGGCGAATCATCGTCGTGATCGAGGCGGATAATCTGGAAATTCGTGAAGTTCAGGCCACCAGTCTCGACGAACAAACGAGTGCCATCGAAATTTTCAGCGTTTTGCCGGACGATTGATGCTGGCGGCAATCAGGCCGCCAAACAGGACGACGGCCCACGACAGGTGGAGCCAAACCAGGAATACCGGGAAGGCGGCAAAGGCGCCGTAAATGCTTTTCAGCATGGCAGAGCTGACCAGGAAAACTTCAAACACCTTTTGCATGACCGAGAAAGCCAGCATGGCAAAAATGCCGCCAGTCAATGCAGCGCGCCGTGACACCGGAGCATTCGGTACCGCGTAATAAAGAAAAGAAAAAAACAGGCCAAGCAGCACCATGGCCACCGCTTTCAAGGCAAATCGGCGGAACCAGAGCGGCTCGTCGAACCAGCCCAAAGACGTCGTCACGGCAAACGACATTGCTCCGGCCACAGCCCCCAGAACAAACGGCCAGACAGCCATCACAAATGCATACAAACGCAGGCGAGCCAGCATGGGGCGGGGCTGAACATGCCACAGATGGTTAAACGCCCGCTCGATGGTATTCATCAATAAAAACGCGGTGACACTGAGCATGGCAATCCCGGCTAGCGTCAAGCGCTGCGCCTTGTGTGAAAATTTGCCAATATTCCCGGCAATAGTGCCGGCCGTACCGGGTGGCAGCAGGGCCTCGCGGATCAACAAATCGAGTCGCTCAGCCAGCAGGTCGAGATATGGAACGGCACCGGCAACCGACAGCACAACCGCAACCAGCGGCACCAGCGCCATCAAGGTTGTAAATGCCAGTGCAGAGCTAGTCTGCATCATGTTCTCGCTATGAAAGCGGCGAAAGATGCTCACGCTTTTTGGCGGCTTGAGGCGCCGGCGATGAGGTCGGGAGTGGTTTTGCATGGGGCCGTATAATAGCCGACCATGCATGACATCCTCGTCCTCTATTACAGCCACCGCGGCTCGGTCTGCGCCCTGGCCGAGCACATCGCCGGCGCTCCGGGCAATCCGATACCGACCGAAAACGAGAGCCGCCTGGCCTTCATCCAGGGGCAACACATTTCAAATTTAGCCAAAAAATCGAGTTGACCGTGAGATCCGCCACCCGCTACCAAATTGCCGCCAGCGCCAGCCTGATTGCGCTGATTTTCCTTTGCCTGGCCTGGGAAGGCTGGCTGGCACCGCTCAAGCCCGGCGGTTCATGGATGGTCTTGAAAGGCGCTTTTCTGCTCGTTCCGCTGTTCGGCATCCTGCGCGGTAAACGCTACACCTACAAATGGCTGTCACTATTCATCCAGTTCTACCTGATGGAAGGCCTGCTACGCGCCACCAGCGACCACGGGCTGATCCAGCAGCTCGCCGTGGTCGAGACGGTTCTGGCCACGGCGCTTTTCGTATTGACCATCCTCTTCGTCCGCGCCACCCGCGG
>NZ_JAVHPH010000189.1:0-4063 GCF_036170495.1 Azonexus sp. | reverse complement strand
TCGAGATCGGCCAGGCTGGCGCTGTCCCAGAAATTCGGGGCGCTCGCGTTGCGCTTGTCGAGTGCCTTGCGCAGGCGGGCGACGTCCTGTTTCAGCGTGGCCAGCCCGAGCAGCGGCGGCTGATCGGCCGGTTGTTCCGGATAGAAGCGACGAATGAGCAGGGCGGCGCTGGCCCAGTTGGTGAAGGCGTAGGCCTTGCCTTCGCGGGCGTAGGCATCGCGGTAATGCTCGGCCATGTTGACCAGGGCTTCGCAGCGCCCGCCAGCGGCCGTTTCGATCAGCGCCAGGCGTTTGTAGGCACTGCCGAGCAGGCTCAGCCGTTCGCTGGTCGGGCCGCTGGCGCACAGCCCGGCGAGCCGGCCGATGGCCTGTTCGATGTCCTGGCGCAGGCTAGCGCGCAGCGTGTTGTCCCGCTGGCCGTCGTCGGCGGCGAGCCAGCGGCTGCCGGCCAGGCGGACTTCGTAATTGGCCAGTTGCTCGATGACGCGCACGCTGCATTGCCCGGATTCGGCGGTGAGGGCGGCGCGCAGGCTGGCGATGGCTTTTCCCCATTCGCCGGCTTCGCCCCAGGCCAGGCCGAGCGCCGCCGCCACATCGGCCCGCTGGGTCCAGCCCTTCTGGGCGGGTGGAATGCGTTTGAGACGGCGGTCGAGGCGCTCGGCGATGTCCGCGTTGTCGCCACCGTCGCGCAGGCCGCTGGCCAGATTATCGAGATCGATGGCCAGTTCGTGCGGCGTCGCGTAGGGCGGCGCCTCGGCGTAGTGCGTCACGCCGTCGCGCGCCAGGCGGAAATTCGGGTCGCCGTAGCACTGGTAGGCGCCCCAGGTATTGACGTTGTCGCAGACGACGAAAATCTCCTCGCGGGCGGCGCGCACCGCTTCGCCGAAGAAGCCGCCGGCCATCATGTGGCGGTAGAAAGCGTCGGCGAAGGCCTTGCCGGCCACGTCGTCAACGGCCCAGCCGGCGGCGATGACGGCCTTGACGCCCATGTTGATGAACTGCTCGGCGAGGTTGGCGGCGAGCACGCCGGGTTCGGTCTTGCCGTGCCCGTCGATACGTCCGACGTGGCAGCAGTTGATGAAGACCAGCTCGGGCACCCAGCGCATCTGCTCGATGTCGCCCGGGGTCAGGATGGTGTCGAGGCCGATGACCATGCCCGAACGGGCGACGGCCATTTTCGCCGACTGGTAGTCATGGACGCCATGGCCAGCCAGGTGGAGGATGCGCCACTTTTCGCGATGCAGCGCTTCGAGGATGGCCGGGGTGCGTTCGTCGATGCGGTCGGTGACGTCGTAGCCGGCGTTGGTCAGCGTGCCGACGACGCTCAGCGCCTCGTCGCGGGCGCCGGGCAGGTCGGCGAAGTCGGGCGAGTTGCCGAGATCCGGGTTGCCGATGACGAGCGCCGTGTCGTTCGGCGCGTAGGCCGGCCGGGCGCGGAAATTTCTCGTCTTGAACTGGCGGATCATCCCGGCATTGACGGCCGGCGGGCGCGGGCTGCTGCCCCAGCGGTCTTCGAGCAGTTCCCACGGATAGCGGGCCGAACGCCGGTCGACGAGGACCACGAGGTTGCCTTGCTGGCTCGACAGTTCCTTGATGCGGACCGGCAGCAGCAGTTCGAACAGCGTCTTGGCTGCCTCGGCGTTGCGGTTGGTGTCCTGGCTGGCCATGTCGATGAAGGCGTCGGCCAGCGACAACTGGCCGGTGGCCATGGTTTCCTCGGCGCGCGCCTTGTCGGTCGGGAAAATGAAGCGCAGCGACTGGTCGTTGTGCTCGTCCACGATGATTTCCAGGCGGTGCCACCATTCCGGCGCCTCGTCGGCGCGCAGCCGGTGCTGGCCGGCCTGGCCCGGTTCGATGGCCAGCGCGTTCCAGCGCAGGCTGCCAGCCAGATCGACGTTGTCGATGGCCTTGCGCAGGGCGTGGGCGGCCGATATGGCGAGGTCTTCGTAGAGTTCGACGAACTCGACGCGGTCGATCACCACCTTGCCGTCCATTTCGTTGGCGGCCAGTCGGGCATTGGCGGCAATCGCCGCGCGCAGGACCGCCTCGACGGCATCGCCGATCGGCACGCCGCCAGCGCCGGTGCCGATGAGCAGGCAGCTGAAGGCCGCCGAGCGCGGCCGGCTGGCTTCGCCGAAACGGTCGTCCGGCCAGTGGGCGACGCGCAGCGCATAGTCGAGCAGGGCGCTGCGCATGGCTTCTTCGAGCTGGCCGGGGCCGAGCTTGCCGACTTCGCCGAGGCCGACGACCAGGGCGCCGGCCGGCTTGGCCGTCGGGCTGTCGTTGAAGAAAGTGGTGCAGGTGCCGAGCGGGCCCGGGTAGATGCCGAGATCGGCGCGGCCCGACAGGGCGCCGCCCAATTGGCGGTCGAGCGCCTTCTCGGCGCTGACGATGGTGTCGCCCTGGTAGTGGCCGACGACGACCGGGTGCTTGGCGTAGGCCAGGCTGCCGTGGGTGATGCCGATATCGATGAGCAGACCGGCTTTTTCGCCGATTCCACGGTCAACCGGAATTCCGCCCGAAAATCCAAATGTGCCGATCTCGTCCGGGCCGGGAATGCTGTCGGCCAGCGGCATGCTCGGCAGGACAAAACGGTCCTCGCCGCTGGCGGCGCGCGACTGGGCCGGCGGGGCGGCGGGGAGCAGCGTCGTGCTGCCCTTGACGAGCAGATCGAGGTAGCCGGGGAAGGCTTTGGGCTGGGCGCACAGCGCATCGTGGGCGGTGTCCTCGACGTACCACATGGGGACGCCGGGCAGACGGCCGGAGTCCCAGCTCACCGTGCCGTCGCCGGAGGCGGTGGCGATGAATTCGAGTTTCTTGCGCTGGCTCGGCGGCTCGTCTTCGCGGCTGACCAGCTGGTAGTCGACGACGGTGGCCGGCTGGCAACCGGCGACGTAGCACATCAGCGGGTCGGGCGGTGCGTCGCGCAGGCGTTGCCACGAGATGGCCGCCTCCTTGAGCGCGGCGGTATCGGCCAGTTGCCAGTCGGCCTCGGTGCTTTCCCTGATCGCCTGCCAGTGCGTGAGGTCGGTGAAGTCAGGATCGCGCGGCGCGAAGGGCAGCAGTTCGAGCAGGCCGGCATAGCCGCGGACGAGGTCGATGATCTCGTCGGTGCCGTGCGTGATGTCGAGCAGCGCCAGCTTGGCCTGCGTCGGGTTGAAGCCGCTCAGCCAGCGGACCGCCTCGTAGGAGCCGAAGTTGGGCGTACCGAGCATCAGGAAGCGGCTGCCGGGCAGGCGCGAGATGCGCTGCCAGAGGGCGGCGCCAGCAGCCTTGTCGGCGATCATCGAACGGACGACGAGGCCGCCCATCGAATGGGCGACGAGGCGCAGCGGCTGTTGCGTGCGCTCGGCGCGGTCGACGAGGGGGGCCAGGGTTTCGGCCAGGCGAGCGGCGGCATCGCGGATCGAGTGGCGCCAGTCGTAGGGGAAGATGTCGACGTCGTGGCTACGCGCCAGGAAGTCGACGAGGGGGCCGTAGAAGTCGTCGACCAGGCCGACCGGCGTGATGTCCGGCTTGCCCATGCGCAGCTTGCCGAGGCCGCCGGCAAATAGCGACGCGTAATTGAGCCAGACCTCATCGTCGCCGGCCTTTAGTTGGCTGCCCATGGTGCCGGGCAGGACGACGGCAATCGGCCGTGGCGCACTGTCGCTGCGCCGACGGATGAACACCCCCCGGGCAAGGGCGGCACGGCTCTTGCCCGCACTTTCAATGGGCAGGAAGCCGCCGCTTTCCTGGTCGCCGCGGCTGAGTGCGGCGCGCAGCCAGTTGATGCTCTGGCCGTTGGTGAAATAGCGGAAATGATTGACCTTGGCCCCCTGATCCTTGCGGTAGCGGGCGCCGCTGGCGAGGCGCGGCAGGCCGCCGAGCATCGAGGCGGTATCGACAACGAGGTCGTGCTCGTTCTTGTAGAACCAGTCGGTGGCCAGCACCTTGAGCGAGTTCCACAGCGAGTCGCCGCCTTCGATGTCGCCGGCGATGACCGACAGATCGGCGTCGGTGGCCAGTGCCGGCAGGCTGTTGAGCAGGCGGGTCAGGGCCGAGCCGGGAATCATCGCCTCGA
>NZ_JAVHPH010000188.1:0-18676 GCF_036170495.1 Azonexus sp. | reverse complement strand
CCTTCTTCCCGTTCCGTGACGGCGTCGATGTGCTCGCCGCGGCCGGCGCCAAGGCCGTCATCCAGCCAGGCGGTTCGATGCGCGACGAGGAAGTTATCGCCGCCGCCGACGAACATGGCCTGGCCATGGTGTTCACCGGCACCCGCCATTTCAGGCATTAATTTCAGACGCGGAGACGCGGAGGCGCAGAGAAAATCTCTTTGCCGTTTCCTCTGCGCCTCTGCACCTCTGCGTCGAAAGGTTGTTAATACATGAAATTACTAGTCATCGGTTCCGGCGGCCGCGAGCACGCCATGGCCTGGCGCCTGGCTCAGACCGAAGGCATGCAGAAGGTGTTCGTCGCCCCCGGCAACGCCGGCACGGCGCGCGAGCACGAACTGGAAAACCTGAACATCACCGACCCGGAAGCCCTGGCCGATTTCGCCGAGCAGAACAAGATCCACCTCACCGTCGTCGGCCCGGAGGCACCGCTGGCCGCCGGCGTGGTCAATATCTTCCGGGCCCGCGGCCTGAAGATCTTTGGCCCGACCCGGGAAGCCGCCCAGCTCGAATCCTCCAAGGATTTCGCCAAGCGTTTCATGGCCCGCCACAACATTCCGACGGCCGGTTTCGAGACTTTTTCCGAGTCGACCGCAGCACACGCCTACATTGACCGCAAGGGTGCACCGATCGTCATCAAGGCCGATGGCCTGGCCGCCGGCAAAGGCGTCGTCGTCGCCATGAGCCTTGAAGAAGCCCACGCCGCCATCGACGACATGCTGTCCGGCAACAAACTCGGCGATGCCGGCGCCCGCGTCGTCGTCGAGGATTTCCTCGACGGCGAGGAAGCCAGCTTCATCGTCATGGTCGACGGCAAGAACGTCCTCGCTCTGGCCTCCAGCCAGGACCACAAGCGCATCGGCGATGGCGACACCGGCCCCAACACCGGCGGCATGGGCGCCTACTCGCCCGCCCCGTGCGTCACCCCGGAAATCCACGCCAAGGCCATGCGCGAGATCATCCTGCCAACAGTCAAAGGCATGGCCGCCGACGGCATCCCGTTCACCGGCTTCCTCTACGCCGGCCTGATGATCGGCAAGGATGGCTCACTCAAGACGCTGGAATTCAACTGCCGCATGGGCGACCCGGAAACCCAGCCGATCCTGATGCGTCTGAAGTCCGATTTCGTCGAACTGCTCGAACACGGCATCGCCGGCAAGCTCGATCAAGTCGAAGCCGAATGGGATCGCCGCATTGCGCTGGGCGTCGTCCTCGCCGCCGCCAACTACCCGGACACCCCGAAAAAGGGCGACGTCATCCAGGGCCTGCCGGCCGGCAACAGCTTCGGCGAGGATTGCCACGTTTTCCATGCCGGCACCGCCGAACAGGACGGCAAGGTGATCACCAACGGTGGCCGCGTGCTGTGCGTCACGGCGCTTGGCGAGAACGTCAAGCTGGCCCAGAAACGCGCCTACGAAGCGGCCGTGCAGATCAGCTTCGACGGCATGCAATTCCGCAAGGACATAGGCCACCGGGCCATTGGTCGATAATTCCAAAACGTATTGAACGACAACGGGCGGCTCATTTGCATCAATGAGCCGCCCGTTTTCATCCCCGGAGACAAAATGGACACCACCCCGCTCAAGGCTTTTTTCACCGGCCTGCAAAGCCGCATCGTCGCCGAACTCGAAGCCTTCGACGGCCAGCCTTTCCGCACCGATTCCTGGGGGCGTCCGGAAGGCGGTGGCGGCATTTCGCGGCTGATCGAGGAAGGCAATTTCTTCGAACGCGGCGGCGTCAATTTCTCGCATGTCACCGGCACCTCGCTACCCGCTTCGGCCACCGCCGTCCGCCCGCAACTGGCCGGCCGCGCCTGGGAGGCGATGGGTGTTTCGCTGGTCCTCCATCCACGCAATCCGTACTGCCCGACGGCGCACATGAACGTCCGCTGCTTTGTCGCCAGCCAACCCGGCGAAGACGACGTCTGGTGGTTTGGCGGCGGCATGGACCTGACGCCTTACTACGGTCAACGCGAGGATGTGGTGCATTTTCACCAGACCGGCAAGGATGCCTTGGCGCCGTTCGGCGACGAGATCTATCCGAAATACAAGAAGTGGTGTGACGAGTACTTTTTCCTCAAGCACCGCAACGAGCCGCGCGGCGTCGGCGGCATCTTTTTTGACGATCTCAACGAAGGCAGCTTCGAGCGCTGTTTTTCGCTGACCCAATCGGTCGGCAATGCCTTCACCCAGGCCTACCTGCCGATATTGGCCAAGCGTCGGGATGTGCCCTACGGCGAGCGCGAACGCGACTTCCAGGCCTACCGCCGGGGTCGTTACGTCGAATTCAACCTGGTCTGGGACCGCGGCACGTTGTTCGGCCTGCAATCGGGCGGCCGCACCGAAGCTATCCTGATGTCGCTGCCACCGATCGTGAAATGGCGCTACGACTGGCAACCGGCAGCCGGCACGCCGGAAGCCGAACTCTATGACGTCTTCCTCAAGCCGCAGGACTGGGCGGTTTAGTTATTAGTAGACAGTCGGTCGTTTTTAGCTAACAACTACCGACTAATAACTGAGCGCTACCGACCATCGAGCAGGGCGCTGGCCCGGTAGTGTTTGTTGGCCTCTTCGGCCCGTTCCAGCTGGTCGAACAGGCGGGCCAGTTCGAGGTGGCCCTGTTGCGATGGTTCGACCGACAGCGACGCTTCGAGATAACTTTGCGCCTTGCCCCACAGCCGCTGACGGATGCACATGCGGCCCAGGGCCTTGAGCAGGCGGGCATCGTCCGGATGGCGGCGCAGCCAGCCCTCGGCCTTGGCGATGCGGGCGGTCTGCTCGCTGTTCGCCAGGCGGCCGTAGATGGCGGCCAGATCAGGTTGCCATTCTTCATGGGTCGCCGTATCGAGCACGGACTCGATCAGCTTCTGCGCCTCACTCTCGGCCCCCTGCGCGACCAAAGCCCGTGCCGCGGCGATGACGACGCGGCGACCACGTTCATCTTCAGGCAGCGTGCGCAGATAGGCCGTCAGCTGGCTCTGATCGGCGACCCGTTTGGCGATGTTACCAAGATGGGCCTGGGTGCGGATTTCGCCGACCACTTCAAGCGGCAGCGCGTCACGCTTGACGAGCTGCCGAGCCAGCTTGAGCACGCCATCCCAGTCGCCGACGCCCTGCCGGGCGCGCAATTCGAGGCGCAGCGCGGCGATGTGGCGGCCCTGCTTGCCTTGCAACTTGCCAAGAGCGGCCAGCGCGTCGTCGAAACGACGCGCTTCGTTGGCCATTTCGGCGTCGAGCATGAGCGTCGCTGCCTCGGTGCGCGGGTCGTCGGTCTTGGCGTGCTCCAGCCAGTATTGCTGCTTTTCCGGTTCGCGCATGCGTTGGGCAGCGCGGGCGGCAATCAGGGCCGACAGGCCGCGCGCCGTACCGGCGCCGTGGGCTTCGCTGGCCTTCTTCAGCGCCTGGCCGAAACGGCCTTCGAAGAGTAGACGAACGGCATCCTGAAAGACCTGGCTGGCACTTTCACGCTGGCGCTGGGCGCGGTATTCGCGCACGCGCTTAGGCAGGCCGAAGGTCACCGCCAAAGCACGTATTCCGCCGTAGAACACGAAGAACAGGGCAAGCAGCGCGACGAGGAAGAGGTTGAGCGAAACCTCGGCCCGCCACGGCGGCAAGACCACCAGCACGTAACCGTCGTTGTAGTGGGCGCCGAGCGCGACGGCAACGGCCAGCCCGCATAGGGCGACAATCCAGAACAGCCCCCTCACCGTTTTTCCTTGCCCGGACGCAGGTGGCGCAAGGCCGCCTGGCTATCGTTGAGGGTTGGCAGCTCGACGTTGATTTCGCTTGCCGTCATTTGGCGCAGCGTCGTTTGGGCTGTCTGCACGGCCTTGTCGTTGGCGTCGAAATGGCGACTCAGCATGTCCTGGGCGACTTTGAGCTCGTTGCGGTAAGTCCATTGATCGCGCGCGAAGAGGGCGAGGCGGGCGTTGAGCAGGCGCAGCTTGAGGTTTTCACGGAGCAGGTAGCCCTGACCGGGCGCCAGCAGCACCGCGTCTTCGCGGTCGAAGCGCTGGATGCGAATCAGCCCCTTCAGTTCCTGCCAGATGGCGCCGCCGGTCCGCTGCCACCCCGTTTTCGGCTCGACAGCCATTTCATTTTCAGCCGTTTTTTGCGTTTCACGCAGTAAACCCGGTCGACCGTGGGAAACCAGCGGCAGCTTGTCGACGCCGACCAGGACCTGTTCCAGACGCAGGCTGATGCCCGGCATATCGACGAAAGGCAGGGCGTTGAGGCGGGCCAGATCCTTGGCCAGCGCCTTGCGCAGCGGCAGGTGAGCCGGCCGGTCAAGGCGGGCCAGTTGGGCATCGGCGGTTTGCAGGGCGAGCACGGCGACCGGGAGATTGCCGGCCAGTTGCAATTGCTGCCCGGCGAGCACGATGGCTTGTTCGACCTCAAGCAAGGCGACCTCTTCGCGGCTGCGCGCGATGTCCTGATAGAGCGCTTGCAGGGTCGTCGACTGGGCCTGGAACTCGGCGATTTTGCCATCGACGGCACCGAGACGGGCGTGCAGTGCTTCAACTTGTTCACGCGACTGCTTCTGGGCGCCACGATCTTCTTTGTTGGCGGTATCGAATTCGGCCAGTTTCTGGCTGACTTGCTGCTCGACATCGGCCAGCTTCTGGCGGGTTTCGAACCACTGCCAGCCGGCCAGCGCCAGCGCGGCAATCGCCACCAACAGCCACGGGCTGGTCCGCTTGGCGCGCGGCGCCGGGAGATACGTCATCGTCGACGGGGAGGAATTTTCGTTTTCGGGCATCATGCCGGCCAATTATAAGCAACTAAGCCGGCGAGGATGCCGGCGTCGGCTGCTGCGGTGAGGAGAATGTTGCTTAAACCCAAAGCCCGGGCGTTTTCGGCGATGCGGGCGTGGGGGACGAAGAGCGGCGTTTTCTGCATGAAGGCGCGGCCTTCGGCGTCGAGTAGATCGACCAGATAGCGCAGACCTTCGCTGCTCGACACGGTCAACGCATCAAGCTGACCAGACCGCCAGGCCCCGAGCAGCGGCGCGACACCGGCGGACGGCCCGGAGCGGCGGTAGCAGGTGATGCAATCGACCGTCGCGCCACGTTCGCGCAGCGTGTCAGCGAGCAGTTCGCGGCCGCCATCGCCACGGAAGATGGCGATGCGCTTACCGTTGACGCGCTCAGCGGCGAGTTCCGGCAATTCGAGCAGGGCTTCGGAGTCGAAACGCTCGGTCGGCGCGATGCAGCCCGGAATGCCACGCTCGCCCAGCAGCTTTGCCGTACCCTGGCCAACCGCTGCAGGGATCAGTGATTCGGGCCAGGATTGCCGCGCCAGCAACACCGGCAAAGCATGGTTCGCGGCATTCGGACTGATGAATACTGCCAGCGCATAATCGCCCAGCCGGTCAGCCGCTTCGGCCAGCGGTTGTGGATCGACGGCCGGCGAGATTTCGAGCAGCGGATAAATCAGCGGCGTGCCGCCAGCCGCCACGATCGCCTCGGCCAGCGGCGCTGCCTGCGCCTGCGGCCGGGTGACGACGATGGTTCGGCCAGCGAGCGGGCCGTTATGAGTCATTTGCAGTGGGCGAGCTTTTCCAGAATCGCGTCGGCGCCCTTGGCGCGCAGTTCGGCCGCCAGTTGCAGACCGAGCGTTTCGTCGTCGGCCGCGGTTTTGCCAACTTCGCCGCGCACTTCGCCGCTGACTACTTCCTTGCCGTCAGCCGTGGCGACGAAGCCGCGCAACCAGAGCTGGCCGTTATCAATGATCGCGTAGCCACCGAGCGGCACCTGACACGAACCGCCCAACGCCCGCGAGAAGGCACGTTCGGCGCGGACGCAGTGGGCCGTTTCCGGATCGTTGAGCGGGGCGACGACATCGGCCATGTCCGCCGCGCCGGCGCGCAGTTCGATACCGAGCGCGCCCTGCCCGGGGGCCGGCAGCGACTGTTCTGCGGTCAACACCGATTTGATGCGATTTTTCAGGCCGAGGCGGATCAGGCCGGCGGCGGCCAGGATGATCGCGTCGTATTCCCCGGCATCAAGCTTTTTCAGGCGGGTATCAAGATTGCCGCGCAGGCTCTTGATGACCAGCTGCGGATATTTGGCGCGCAGGATCGATTCGCGGCGCAGGCTGGAGGTGCCGACGATGGCGCCGGCCGGCAGATCGTCCAGCGCGTCATAGCGGTTCGAGACGAAGGCGTCGCGCGGATTTTCGCGGGCCGAGATGGCGGCCAGCACGAAGCCATCGGGCATGACCATCGGCACGTCCTTCATCGAATGGACGGCGAGGTGGGCCTGACCTTCCTGCATGGCGACTTCGAGTTCCTTGATGAACAGGCCCTTGCCGCCGATTTCGGCGAGCGGCCGGTCGAGAATCTGATCGCCCTTGGTGGTCATGCCCAGAATGACAACTTCGGCTCCCGGATTTAAACTCGATAAGCGATCTCTAACGTGCACCGCCTGCCACATGGCCAGACGGGATTCGCGGGAGGCAATGACAATCTTCGAAGGACGGGACATGAGTGGGCAATGGGCAGGACTTTTGGGAGGGCTGATTCTAGCATGGCTGGCCGCCCCCTCCTTGGCCGCAACCGACCTGCCAGCCGCCGTCGATTTGCGCGCCGAAGCGGCGCAGGCGGCCAAGCTCGGCGGCCCGCTGATCGTCATCTACAGCCGCCAGGACTGCAAATACTGCGCCGCCGTCAAACGCGACTACCTCAAACCGCTCGCCGCCAATCCGCGCTACCGTGATCGCACGCTCATCCGGCAGATCAATCAGGATGGCGAAACGCAGGCACTCACTGACTTCACGGGCGGCGCCTCGACGCATGCCCGTGTCGCCACGGCCGAGAAGGTCAAGCGGGTGCCGGTCGTCGCCTTTTATGGCCCGGATGGGCGCCAGCTGGCCAACCCCATCGTCGGCGCCCGGCTGCCCGACTTTTACCAGAGCTACCTTGAAGACGCCGTCGAGCAATCGGTCCGCGCCCTGAAAAAACCATGAGCACAACCATCAAGCCGCCGGAGCAGTGTCCGGAACACCCCGATTTCTGGTGCAAGCGCTTCGGCGAAGGCGTCACGCCGTGGGATGCTGGCAAGGTGCCAGCTGCCTTTGCCGACTTCATCGCCCGTCAGGCGTCGTCCCCGCTCAATACGCTGATTCCGGGCTGCGGCAGCGCCTGGGAGGCGGCCCATCTGGCCGGAATCGGCTGGCCAGTCACGGCGCTGGATTTTTCGCCGGTTGCCATCGAGACGGCGCGCAACATTCTGGGCGATGCCCCGGTCGACTTGGTGTGCGCCGACTTTTTCACCTTCGCCCCGCCCCGGCCGGTCGAACTGATCTACGAACGCGCCTTCCTCTGCGCTCTACCGCGCAAGCTGTGGGCCGAATGGGGCCGACGCGTCGCCGAACTGCTGCCGCCGGGCGGCCGGCTGGCCGGCTTCTTTTTCCTTTGCGACCAGCCAAAAGGTCCGCCTTTCGGCATTCTGCCAAAACAACTCGATGAACTTCTGGGCGCCAATTTCGAGCCCATCGACGACGCCCCGGTCAACGATTCGATCCCGGTCTTCGCCGGCCGCGAACGCTGGCAGGTTTGGCAGCGACGATAGGCTTCCCCCGCCGTATTTCCGGCCCCCGGCTCGCTGACTTACAATTTGTTTCAGGTCGCCGGGTCATCCCGGCAACAATGCACCGCGTTATACAGCCACACCCCAACGAGGAACACACACCATGAAACGTCTCTTGATGGCCATGACCATCGCCGCCGCTGCGCTCAGCGCCCCGGCCTCCGCCCAGGTCTCGATCAATATCGGTCAACCCGGTTTTTACGGTCGCCTCGACATCGGCGGTTTCCCGCCCCCGCCGCTGCTTTTCCCCGAGCCAATGATGATCCAGCGCGTCCCGGTCGGCCGCCCACCGCTCTATTTGCGCGTCCCCCCCGGCCATGCCCGCGACTGGCGCCGTTACTGCCATCGCTACGGCGCCTGCGGCGAGCGCGTCTATTTCGTACAGGACAACTGGTACCGGCAAGAATATGCCCCGCGCTACCAGGAGCGGCATGGCCACCGTGACGGCTATCGTGACGACTACCGTGACTATCGCCGCCATGAGCGACGCGACGACCGTGATGAATACCGGGGCGATGACCGCGGCCACGGCCATGATCGAGGCGGCGAGCACGGTCGCGGCCATGGCCACGATCACTAGCCGGCTCTGATCACGCATGGCCTGCCTGGCAGGCCATGCTGCCGGCTGGTTTGGCGTATCATCGACGGCTCTCCCCAGTCGTCCGCCCAAAAATGAAAACCACTACGCCCCAGACCGTCTACCTCAAGGATTACACCGCTCCCGCCTACCTGATCGACACCGTCGATCTCGATTTCACCATCGAAACCGGTGGCACCACCGTCAGCGCCACGCTGGCCATGCGTCGCAACCCGGCCATCCCGGCCCAGCCGCTGGTACTCGACGGCGACGAGCTGAAAACATTGAGTGTCACGGTCAACCGGAAAAAAGTGCCATTTTCCGAAACGGCCGGCACGCTGACCATCGCCGATCTGCCCGACGCGTTCACCCTGGAAACCGTCGTCCGCATCGACCCCGACCAGAACACCCGTCTCTCCGGCATGTACCGTTCGGCCGACGGCTATTTCACCCAGTGCGAAGCGCAGGGTTTCCGCCGCATCACCTGGTTTCTCGACCGGCCGGACGTGATGTCCACCTACACCGCGACGCTGCACGCCGACAAGGCGACCTACCCGGTCCTGCTCGCCAACGGCAACCCGGTCGCGGCGGGCGATGAGCCGGGCGGCCGCCATTGGGCCAAATGGGCCGACCCGTTCAAGAAGCCGGCCTACTTGTTCGCCCTCGTCGCCGGCAAGCTCGACGTGTTGCGCGACACTTTCCGCACCGCCTCCGGCCGCGACGTCGATCTCGCCATCTACGTCGAACCGGGCAAGCTCGACCAGTGCCCGCACGCCATGGCCGCTTTGCAAAAAGCCATGAAATGGGATGAACAACGCTTCGGCCTCGAATGCGACCTCGACCATTACATGATCGTCGCCGTCGGCGATTTCAACATGGGCGCCATGGAGAACAAGGGCCTCAACATCTTCAACACCAAGTACGTGCTGGCACGCAGTGATGTCGCCACCGACCTCGATTTCGAGAACATCGACCGCGTCGTCGCCCATGAGTATTTCCACAACTGGACCGGCAACCGCGTCACCTGCCGCGACTGGTTCCAGCTCTCGCTCAAGGAAGGCCTGACCGTCTTCCGCGACCAGGAATTCGGCGCCGACCTGCACAACCGGCAGACCGCCCGCATCCGCGAAGTACGCGGCCTGCGCGCCGGGCAGTTCCCGGAAGACGCCGGCCCGATGGCCCACCCGATCCGCCCGTCCAGCTTCGTCGAAATCAACAACTTCTACACCGCGACGGTCTATGAAAAGGGTGCCGAAGTCATCCGCATGATCCAGACCCTGATCGGCCGCGACGGCTTCCGTGCCGGCATGGACGAATACTTCCGCCGCCACGACGGCCAGGCCGTGACCTGCGAGGACTTCGTCGCCGCCATGGCCGCTGCCAGCGGTTTCGACTTCACGCAATTCATGCGCTGGTACAACCAGCCCGGCACGCCGAATGTCACGGTCGACGGCTTTTTTGATGGCGAAAGCAAAACCTATACGCTGACCTGCACGCAGTCGAACCCGCGCGCCAGCGATGAGGCGCCGACGCTGATCCCGATCCGCGTCGCGCTGTTTGCCGACAATGGCGACCTGCTGCCCGGCAGCGAGCGCACGCTACAACTCGCGGCAGCGACGCAATCCTTCGTCTTCAACGACATCGCCGCCGAACCCGTCCCCTCGCTGCTCCGTGACTTCTCGGCCCCGGTCGTCCTCGCTTTCGACTACACGCCGGAACAGCTGACCCTGTTGCTGGCCCATGAAAGCGACCCGTTCAACGCCTGGGAAGCCGGCCAGCGCCTGGCCTCGACGCTGATCCTCGAGGCCACCGCTGCCATCGCCGCCGGTCAGGCGCCGGTCTGGCCGGCCAGCTTCGTCGACGCCGCCCGCCGCCTGCTGCAAGCGCAAGCCGGGGTTGGCAAACTCGGCGGCGCCGCCTTCGTCGCCGAAGCCCTGACCCTGCCCGGCGAATCAACGCTGGCCGAAGCCATGGCCATCGTCGACCCGGACGCCCTGCACGCCGCCCGCAACGCCTTCCGCCGCCATCTGGCCGAGCAACTCGAAGGCGAGTTCAGCGGCCTCTACGCCGCCCTCGCCCCCACTGCCGCCTACGCCCCGAGCAGCGAGCAGGCCGGCCGCCGCGCCCTGCGCAACCTGTGCCTGGGCTACATCGCCGAACTCGACACGGCGGCAAGCCGCCGCCTGGCCATCCAGCATTTCGAGCAAGCCGACAACATGACCGACCAGTTCGCCGCCCTCTCGGTGCTCGCCAACGTCATCGACGACTGCCCGGAACGCCAGGCCGCGCTCGACGCCTTCTACGCGCGCTGGCAGCACGAAGCGCTGGTCGTCGACAAATGGCTGCAAGTGCAATCGACCAGCCGCCGACCGGACACCTTGCCCACCGTCATCGCCCTGACCGCCCACCCGGCCTTCGACAGCGGCAACCCGAACAAGATCTACGCCCTGATCCGCGCCTTCGGCGCCAATCTGGCCCGCTTCAACGCGGCCGACGGCAGCGGCTACGCCTTCATCGCCAATCAGGTCATCGCGCTGCACGACCGCAACCCACAGGTTGCCTCGCGGCTGGCCCGCTGTTTCGACCGCTGGAAAAAATTCGACACCAGCCGGCAAGCCCACGCCCGCCAGGCCCTCGAACGCATCCGCGACCATGACGGCCTGTCACGCGATGTGCTGGAAATCGTCACGCGGGCGCTGGCCAGCGCCTAAGCGCAGCGTCAGGCGAGTGCCAGGCAGACGGCGCCCGTCCGGGAAGAGTCCGCCGACCGGCGCTCCCTGGCGTCGTAACAGACGCTGTAGCGCCCATTCTCGGCTTCGCACATCGCCGGCAGGTAGCCCGCCTGCTGCAACTGGACAAAGCGCATCAGCGCAACGGTCCGCGACTCGCCGGCCAGGGCCAGCACCGATGACGGGCAATGCACACACTGCTTGCTCATTTCCGTTCTCCCGAGAACACTTGGCCACAGAGTCTGAACGGAACAAGTGACAGGAAAATGACGCTACTTCAGCCCTTGATCCACGGTCCGAGCAATTGGCGCAAGGTTGACTCGTTCCAGCCCTTGACGACCTCGTCACCGACGACGATGAGCGGCACACCGTTACCCCCGAGCTTTTTGTGTTGCTGGAGCGCCGTCGAACTTTGCTCGATGTCCTGCTCGGTGTACTGAATGCCGTTGGCGGCAAAGAACTCGCGCGTCATCTTGCAATAGCCGCACCAACTGGTGGCATAGAGCACGACCGCAGGCTGTTCACCGGAAGCCGTTGCCAACGCCGTCGGAGTCCCTCCTGGCTGGAGCAGCGGCCGGCCAAACCAGAAGGCCGCGCCGAGAACGATCAGGATGAACAGCCACTTGCCGGCGCCGCCACTGCTTTGTGGCGCCGTCGCCGGCCCGTATTGGCGGAGCTTATCCGGCGGCAGTGAACCGCCAGCCTTGACGTAGGCTTTTTCGCAGGACGGGCATTGCCAGTCTGGCGCATGATCAGTGGCCTGACGGGCGTAGTTGCAGTGGGGGCAGATTCGGCGCATTAAGGGTCTCGGCGGAAAATTCAGGAATTCTTGATCAGCGCTTTGGCCGGCACCCAAAGCCGGCGGCTGACCGGGAGTTTTTCCGGCACGCCGCGCAGCAGAGCCCAGCCGTAGGCTTCGGCGTCGTCGCCGGCAGCTTTCTCGAAACCGGCCAGGGCCAACTTGGCGACGAGCACGGCACGGTGCAAGCGGAGAAAACGCTCGGCAAACTCGGTTTCCAGGTGGGCCAGCGTGTCGTCGAGCAGGTATTCGCGCTCCATGGTCCGGGCGGTGACGTATTTGAGGTCAGCCTTGAAATAGAGCACTTCACCGACCGGCACGAGGAGCAGGCGGCCGCGTTCGTGGCAGGATAGATGGGTCCGCCCACTGCCGCGTATTTCGTGGCCAAGGCCAGTGAGCAGCGCCGAATCAGGCAGCGCTCCCGGCACCTTTTGCAGGGCGGCGAGCAGGCGTTGGGTACGCACCGGCTTGAGCAGGTAATCGACGGCATTGAGGTCGAAGGCTTGCACCGCGTAGTTGTCGTAGGCCGTGGTAAAGATGACGGCCGGCGGCTTTTCCAGGCGGCCGAGATGGCTCGCCAGTTCGATGCCGTCCATGCCCGGCATGCGGATGTCGGCGAGCACGACGTCGACCGGCGTGTCGCGCAGGATGTCGAGCGCCGCCAAGCCATTGCCGGCCTCGCCGACCACCTCGCTTGGCAATTGCCCGACAATGTCGGAAAGCAGCGCGCGCAGCCGGTCGCGGGCCAGCGGCTCGTCATCGACGATAAGGATTTTTAGCGGGCTGGCTGGCGGCGTTGACATGGCAGGATGATGCGAACCTCATAGGAATTGTCGCTCGTCTCGATTTCCAGACGGGCTTCGAGATCGTAATACAAGGCCAGCCGTTCGCGGATATTGGCCACGGCGATCTGGTTGCCAGCGGCATGTTGGACCTGACCGGCGGTCGGGTTGGCCACCGCAATGCGCAGCTCCTGCCCACGCTGTTCGATGGCGACGCGGACCGTGCCCCCTTCCGGCGCCGGCTCGATGCCGTGATAAACCGCGTTTTCAAGCAGCGGCTGGAGCATGAGCGGCGGGATCGGCAGATCCAGCGAAATCGGGCCGATTTTCCAGTCGACCGTAAGACGTTCGCCCAGGCGCAGGGTTTCGAGCTCGAGATATTGCTTGCCGAGGGCGATTTCGTCGGCCAGGCTGACCATCTCGCCGGGGTCGCGCATGGCAGCGCGAAACAGGTCGGAGAGCGACTCGAGCGCCGCCTCGGCCTGCTGCGGCCGGGCGCGGATCAGCGACAGCACGGCGTTGAGCGAATTGAACAGGAAATGGGGCCGGATGCGCGCATTGAGGGCGGCCAGCCGGGCCTCGCTGAGCGCCGGCGAGAAGGCCCGCGAACGCAGGTCGAAATAGACCAGCAACACGGCCGTGGCGGCCATGCTGAGCAGCACGAAACGCCACACGCTGCCGCCGTCGGCCAACCCGAGCGAGGCGGTGTAGGAAAACAGCCCGGCCGAGATGGCCGCCACCAAGCCGAGCACGCAGCATTGACCGAGGCGCAGCGGCAGGCGCCACAAGGCATCGCGCAACAGCGACAAGAGCCCGAGACCGACCAGCAGCAGCGGCTGCACCACCGCCGCCAGCTCGACGTAACGCCCGGCCCAGCCGGCCAGATCGGGGACCTGGGCGAGCGCGGCAAGGCCGGCCAGCAGGTTGATGCCGAGCAGGACGCGCAGCATGACGCCGAAATTGCGCCAGTCGGGCAAGGGGTGGGTTGCGGGAAAGTGCCGTATACTTGTCATCTTTGTGCGGATTTGCTCCAAATTCGTCGCCGATTTGCCCCATTCTAGACCACAGTCATGACTTCCAACGCCAATCAATACACTTGGGCCGGACGCTTCTCCGAGCCGGTTTCCGATCTCGTCAAACGTTACACCGCCTCGGTCGATTTCGACCAGCGCATGTGGCGCCAGGACATCCGCGGCTCGCTGGCCCACGCCCGGATGCTGGCCAAACAGGGCATCATCGCCGCCGCCGACCTGGCCGACATCGAGCGCGGCATGGCCATCGTCAGCGCAGAGATCGAAGCGGGCCAGTTCGAATGGTCGCTCGACCTCGAAGACGTGCACCTCAACATCGAGAAGCGCCTCACCGCGCTGGTCGGCGATGCCGGCAAGCGCCTGCACACCGGCCGTTCGCGCAACGACCAGGTGGCGACCGACATTCGCCTCTACCTGCGCGATGCGATTGACGACATCCTCGTCCTGATCAAGGCCTTCCGCAGCGCGCTGGTCGATCTGGCCGACAAGGAAGCGGCGACGCCGATGCCCGGTTTCACCCACCTGCAGGTCGCCCAGCCAGTCACCTTCGGGCACCACATGCTGGCCTATTTCGAAATGTTCGGCCGCGATGCCGAGCGCTACGTCGATTGCCGCAAGCGCGTCGCCCGCCTGCCACTCGGCGCCGCCGCGCTGGCCGGCACGACCTACCCGATCGATCGCGAATTCGTCGCCGAGCAGCTGGGCTTCGACGGCGTCTGCGAAAACTCGCTCGATGCCGTTTCCGACCGCGACTTCGCGATCGAATTCACCTCGGCCTGCGCCCTGCTCATGATGCACATCAGCCGCCTGTCCGAAGAACTCGTCATGTGGATGAGCCCGCGCGTCGGCTTCATCCAGATCGCCGACCGCTTCTGCACCGGCTCGTCGATCATGCCGCAGAAGAAGAACCCGGACGTGCCGGAACTGGCGCGCGGCAAGACCGGCCGCGTCTATGGCCAACTGATGAGCCTGCTAACCCTGATGAAGTCGCAGCCGCTGGCCTACAACAAGGACAACCAGGAAGACAAGGAACCGCTGTTCGACGCCGTCGACACGGTCACCGACACGCTGCGCATCTTCGCCGACATGGCCGGCGGCATCACGGTGCGCCCCGACAACATGAAAGCCGCACTGACCCAGGGCTTCGCCACCGCCACCGACCTCGCCGACTACCTGACCAAGAAAGGCCTGCCTTTCCGCGATGCCCACGAAGCCGTCGGCCATGCTGTCAAGGCCGCCGAGCAAAAGGGCGTCGACCTGCCGCAACTGACGCTCGACGAACTGAAAGCCTTCTGTCCGCAAGTCGAAAATGACGTTTTTTCCGTGTTGACCGTGGAAGGCTCGCTGGCCAGCCGCAATCACATCGGCGGCACCGCCCCGGCCCAGGTCAAAGCCGCCATCGTCCGCGCCCGCCAGCGTCTCGGCTGATTCACCAAGGCCCAGCGAAAAGACCGCCGGCTTGTCCGCGCGGTCTTTTTTTTTGCGCCGAACGACTTGGGGGTTTAACATATAAGCAAACGTTGATATTCCGTTTTCAACGCGACCCATAACGAAACCAAGGCAGATCAGCATGTACTCAACCGTCGTCGACAACTCCCCGCTCATCAAGGTGAGCAGCGCCAAACACGAAGCCAGCTATTCGGTAAATGTCTCGCTCATGAACCCACTGGAAGCCTTCTACGCCTCGCTCGCCGCCTGCGCCGCCGTCTATGCCAAGAAAGCCTGCAAGGAACTCGGCGTCCCGGCCGCCGGCATCGAGATCAACTGCAAACCCTTCGCCGGCCCGAGCGGCCCACTATCGCTGGCCAAGTTCAAGACCGACGTGCGCTTCCCCGAGCATTTCACGGCCGAACAAAGAGAAAAAATCCTCGACAGCATCGCCCACTGCGCGGTCAAGGACATTGTCGTCAAGGGCCCGGCCATCGATTTTCAGGTCGCCGAGGCCTGAAAGCAGCAATCCCACGGTCAACCGGAAATTTTGGCCAAAAATGAAAAGCCGGGGACATGCCCCGGCTTTTCATTTTCTGCAGCGAAAAATCAGGCCGCGATACCTTCCAGCATCTGCTGCAATTCGCCGGTCTGGTACATCTCTTTCATGATGTCGCAGCCGCCGACGAATTCGCCCTTGATGTAGAGCTGCGGAATGGTCGGCCAGTTGGCGTATTCCTTGACGCCATTGCGGATTTCCTCGTCGGCCAGCACGTTGACCGTAACGAAGTCGTCGACGCCGCAGGCCTTGAGGATCTGCACGGCGGTGGCGGAAAAACCGCACTGCGGGAAACGGGCGTCGCCCTTCATGTAGAGGACGACCGGGTTGCCGGTCACGGTGGCGTGGATGCGTTGCTGAACGTCGGACATGATTTCTCCTGATTTAAAGATGAGCGCCTGAAACGCGGTCGATGCCGGCCAGGTCGGGAAAAGTGGATGCGGTTTTGAACCCCCCCGCAGTCAATAAGTTCCGGCTTGCTTCGCCCTGGTCGTAACCGTGCTCGAACAGCAACCAGCCGCCGGGCTTCAGGTGGGCCGGCGCCGCGGCAACGATGCGACGGATGCAATCGAGGCCATCGGCCCCGTCGGTCAGCGCCATTTGCGGCTCATGCGGCAAGCCGTTGAGAGCCAGGTGCGGGTCGCCGGCAGCGACGTAGGGCGGATTGGAAACGATCAGGTCGAAACACTGGCCGGCCAACGGGCCGAACCAGTCGCCTTGGTGAAATTCGACCCGGGCGCCAAGACGGCCGGCATTGTTGCGGGCCACGGAAATTGCGTCTTTTGACAGGTCGACCGTAGCCATCGTCGCCGCCGGACATTCCAGCGCCAGCGAAATGGCGACGATGCCCGACCCCGTGCCGAGATCGACGACGACTGGCGCCGCCAGGCGACGCATTTTCTCCAGCGCCAGATCGATCAGGACTTCGGTTTCCGGGCGCGGAATCAGCACGGCCGGGGAAACCTGAAACACCCGGCCGCGGAATTCCGCCTCGCCGACCAGGTAGGCCAGCGGTTCGCCGACCGCGCGGCGTTCGACCCACTCGGCAAACTGCTCCCAGGCCGGCGCAATGACCGGCATTTCCGGTCGTGCCAGCAGGTCGGCGTGCGTGCAGCCGGTGGCGTATTGCAGCAGCAGACGGGCATCGAGCCGGTCGATTTTCGATTTTGCTGCGGTCAACGCCTCGCCGAGGGTGGTCATGGGCGGCCGAATTTGACGCTAAGGCGCAGAGACACGGAGAAAACAAAAGAATCGTTTCCCTTCGTAGTTCTCTGCGCCTCTGCGCCTCCGCGTCGAAAATCCACAATCAATTCTGCTCGGCCAGTTCGGCCAGCAGATCGGCCTGATGTTCGGCGGCCAGCGCGCCGAGTAGTTCGTCCATGTCGCCGTCCATGATCGCGGCGATCTTGTACAGCGTCAGGTTGATGCGGTGATCGGTGATCCGCCCCTGCGGGAAGTTGTAGGTACGGATGCGTTCCGAGCGATCGCCGGAGCCGATCAGGCTCTTGCGCGTGCTCGAAATGTGCGCCTGCTGGGCGCGCACCTGAACGTCCTTGATGCGCGCTGCCAGGACCTTCATGGCCGAGGCCTTGTTGGCGTGTTGCGAGCGGCCATCCTGACACTCGGCAACGATGCCGGTCGGCAGGTGAGTGATGCGCACCGCCGAGTCGGTCTTGTTGATGTGCTGACCACCGGCGCCCGAAGCGCGAAAAGTATCGATGCGCAGATCGGCCGGGTTGAGGTTCACGTCCTCGACTTCATCGACTTCCGGCATCACCGCGACGGTGCACGCCGAGGTGTGGATGCGGCCCTGCGTTTCGGTTTCCGGCACGCGCTGGACGCGATGGCCACCGGACTCGAACTTCAGCCGCGAATAGGCGCCGTTGCCAGCCAACCGGCAGATGATTTCGCGATAGCCGCCCAACTCCGACTCGCTCGCCGACATGACTTCGACCTGCCAGCGCTGACGCTCGGCGTAGCGCGAATACATCCGGAAAAGATCGCCAGCGAACAGCGCCGATTCGTCGCCGCCCGTCCCGGCGCGGATTTCGAGCAGCACGCTGCGCTCGTCGTTGGGGTCTTTCGGCAGCAACAGTTTCTGCAATTCGATTTCGAGTTCGGGCAGGCGCGCCTTGGCGCTGGCGATTTCCTCTTCGGCAAAATCGCGCATTTCCGGATCGTCACGCATCGCCTCGGCTTCGGCCAGATCGTTTTCGGCCTGGCGAAAGGCGTTGAACTGAGCGATAACCGGTTCGATTTCCGAGCGTTCGCGCGACAGCTTGCGAAACTGATCCATGTCCCCCGCCGTGCTCGGCGCCGACAGCATGCGGTCGATTTCATCGAGACGATCGACCAGCAGTTCGAGTTTTTGGCGGATGCTCGATTTCATATCGCAAGCCGGTCAGCAAATGGTTCAAGGGGGCGTAATGGTACCCGAGAACGCCGTTCGTCGGCGATGGAAGGCAATTGCCAGGGTAAGATTCACCGAGCATAATCGCCGGCTGGCGGATCTCGACATTCAATGGCCCACATTCCTCATTCCCTCATCGCGCTGGCGGCAACCCTCGAGTCACGCTGGGCAGACTATCGCGCCAAGGGCGACGTCGATCTTTTCGTCGAATTCACCCTGTCGCTCAACGGGCTAACCGAGCAACTCAACCGCCGCCATCTACCGGGCCTGGTCCGCGCCTGCCAGGAACTGGAAAACACCGCACTAACCCTGTTCGGCGACGGTTCGATGCACCCCCTTCCGCGCGACCAGTCGAATGCCATCAGTCGGCAATTGATCATTATCCTGACCGAACTGCGTCGCCATGAAATGCCGGCCATCCCGGCCAGACGACAGACGGACGACCTGACCGGGGGCGATAGTGCCGGCCAGCAGCCACGCCAGATTGTGATCGTATCGCCAGAAAACCACCCGGTGGCGAAAACGCTGAGCGAACAGTTGAGCTTTTTTGGCTTCACCCCTCGCCAGGTTCGCTGGGGCGAAACACCGAGTTCCGACACGCCACCATTGGCCCTCCTGTTCATCCCCGAACAGGAGGGGCGCGCCTATCCGCCGAGTGCGATTACCGGCATCATGGCCTTGCGCACCGAATTCCCGAGCAGTTATTTCTATTGCCTGTCCGTGCCGAGCAACCT
>NZ_JAVHPH010000187.1:0-4092 GCF_036170495.1 Azonexus sp. | reverse complement strand
CGCTGTCCGAAGTGGTCGGTGCCTCGCGTATCGAACGCGACTACACCTTCAAGGAGGGCGATTCGCTGCGCTCTGCCATCAAGCAGGTTGCCTCCGGGCGGTTTGGCGTGACCACCGAGTATCTGGTCAATGCCGACCAGATCCAGATCAAGATGGCACAAGGCGCCAAGCCGGGCGAAGGTGGCCAGTTGCCGGGTCACAAGGTTTCTGAGTACATCGGCTTCCTGCGTCACTCGGTACCCGGCGTCGGCCTGATTTCTCCACCGCCGCACCACGACATCTATTCCATCGAAGACTTGGCTCAACTCATTCATGACCTAAAGAATGCCAATTCCAAGGCCTCCATCTCGGTCAAGCTGGTGTCTGAAGTCGGTGTCGGTACGGTGGCTGCCGGTGTCGCCAAGGCCAAGGCCGATCACGTCGTGATCGCCGGTTTTGACGGCGGTACCGGTGCTTCGCCGCAGTCATCGATCAAGCATGCCGGTACGCCGTGGGAGCTCGGCCTGTCCGAAACCCAGCAGACCCTGGTGCTCAACCGTCTGCGTTCGCGTATCCGCGTTCAGGTCGATGGGCAGATGAAGACCGGCCGTGACGTCGTGATCGGTGCGCTGCTCGGTGCCGACGAATTCGGTTTCGCCACGGCGCCGCTGGTGGTCGAAGGCTGCATCATGATGCGCAAGTGCCACCTGAATACCTGCCCGGTCGGTGTGGCCACTCAGGATCCGGTGTTGCGCAAGCGCTTCTCCGGTCAACCCGAGCATGTTGTCAATTTCTTCTTCTTCGTTGCCGAAGAGGTTCGCGAGATCATGGCTCAGCTCGGCATTCGCAAGTTCGACGATCTGGTCGGTCACTCCGAGCTGCTCGACATGCGGGCCGGTATTGAGCACTGGAAGGCCAAGGGGCTGGACTTCTCGAAGATCTTCTTCCAGCCGAACGTGCCGGCTGATGTGCCGCGTTTGCATACTGAAACGCAGGACCACGGCCTTGAGAAAGCGCTCGATCACAAGTTGATTGCCCAGGCCAAACCGGCGCTCGAAAAGGGCCAGAAGGTCCAGATCGAAACGACCATCATCAACGTCAACCGCACCTGCGGCACCATGCTGTCGGGCGAGGTTGCCCGCCGCTATGGTCATGCCGGTTTGCCGGACGACACCATCCACGTCAAGCTGACCGGTACGGCCGGCCAGGCCTTTGGTGCCTTCCTGGCCCGGGGCGTGACTTTGGAACTGACTGGTGAAGGTAACGACTACGTCGGCAAGGGGTTGTCGGGTGGTCGCATCATCATCAAGCCGAGCCCGGATTTCCGCGGCAATACGCAGCAGAACATCATCTGCGGCAATACCGTTTTGTATGGAGCGACCGAAGGCGAAGCCTTCTTCGCTGGCGTTGGTGGCGAGCGCTTCTGCGTTCGTAATTCCGGTGGTACGGCGGTGGTCGAAGGTGTCGGCGATCATGGGTGCGAATACATGACCGGTGGCACGGTAGCTGTGCTGGGCATGACCGGGCGCAATTTCGCGGCCGGTATGTCGGGCGGCATCGCTTATGTGCTCGATGAGGATGGTAGCTTCAAGCACCGCTGCAACCTCGCCCAAGTGGCCCTCGAGAAGGTTGTGCCGGCATCCCGCATTGCTGCTGGCGAGCCGCAGCATCTTGGGATCGCTGACGAAACCCAGCTCAAGGAGCTGATTACCCGCCACGCCGAATACACCGGTAGCGGAACAGCCAAGGCCATTCTGGCCAACTGGGATGCCTATCGCGAGAAGTTTGTCAAAGTCTATCCGCATGAATACAAGCGCGCCCTCACCGAGATGGCCGCTGCTGCACAGAAGGAGGCTGCATAATGGGCAAGCCGACTGGCTTCATGGAATTCGAGCGTCTGTCCGAGTGTTACGACCCGGTTGAACAGCGCCTGACCCACTACAAGGAATTCGTTCATGCCCTGAACGATGACGACGCCAAGATTCAGGGGGCGCGTTGCATGGATTGCGGCATCCCGTTCTGCAACAACGGCTGCCCGGTGAACAACATCATTCCGGACTGGAATGATCTGGTTTACCGTGGCAATTGGAAGCAGGCGCTGGAAGTCCTGCATTCGACCAATAATTTCCCTGATTTCACCGGCCGCATTTGCCCGGCGCCCTGCGAAGCGGCCTGTACCCTGGGCATCAACGCAGCGCCGGTCGGTATCAAGTCGATCGAGCATTTCATCATCGACAAGGGCTGGGAAATGGGCTGGGTCGTGCCGCAACCGGCGAAAGCGAAGACCGGCAAGAAAGTTGCCATCGTTGGTTCCGGCCCGGCCGGACTGGCTGCCGCGCAACAACTGGCGCGTGTCGGGCACGATGTGACGGTGTTCGAGAAGAGCGATCGCCTTGGCGGCCTGCTTGGCTACGGCATTCCTGATTTCAAGATGGAAAAATCTGTTATCGATCGCCGGGTTGCCCAGATGGAAGCCGAAGGCGTCACCTTCAAGACCACGGTGGTGATTGGTGACAAGAACGTGCCGGTCGGCATCAACAACGATTCGACCACCTTCGTTTCAGCTGACCAGCTCATGAAGGATTTCGACGCGGTGATTCTCGCTGCCGGTTCTGAAGTGCCGCGCGATCTGCCGGTGCCGGGCCGCGAACTCAAGGGCATCTACGCCGCGCTCGAGTTCCTGATTCCGCAGAACAAGGAAGTCCAGCAGGGCAAGGCCAATCCGATCAACGTCAAGGGCAAGCACGTCATCGTCATTGGTGGCGGCGATACCGGCTCCGACTGTGTCGGTACCTCGAATCGCCACGGTGCCGCTTCGGTGACGCAGTTCGAGCTGATGCCGATGCCGCCGGAAGAAGAAAACAAGGCGCTGACCTGGCCGTACTGGCCATACAAGTTGCGCACCTCGTCCTCGCACGACGAAGGTTGCTCCCGCGATTTCGCCGTCGCCACCAAGGGCTTCGTCGATGATGGCAAGGGCAACGTCAAGGCGCTCAAAGCCGTTCGTCTGGACTGGAAAGACGGCAAGATGAGCGAAGTGGCCGGTTCGGAATTCGAGTTGCCGTGCGACAACGCCTTTCTGGCCATGGGCTTCACCAACCCGGTCGGTGGGTTGCTGGATGCTTTCGGCGTCGCCAAGGATGCGCGCCAGAATGCCAAGGCGACGACCGATGGCGAAGGTTGCTACAAGACCAGCGTGGACAAGGTTTTCGCCGCCGGCGACGTCCGTCGGGGCCAGTCGCTGGTGGTCTGGGCGATCCGCGAAGGTCGTCAGGCTGCCCGCGAAGTCGATGTTTTCCTGATGGGTTCGACGACGCTGCCACGCTGAGTCGATCGTTCCCCCCAAAGCCCCGCCGCCTGAAAAGCCGGCGGGGCTTTTCAATTTTGGCCATTTTTTCCGGTCGACCGTGGGATTCGTCTTTTGACTATTTTTCTCATGATTTCGTGCCGGCGCTGGAGAAACATTGTCTCTCTCGTGTGAAAATGGCCGCTGATTTCAAGGGGGAAACATGTCAACTGAACTGCAACCGGCCTTGTTGGTGACAACGCCAAGTGGCGCCCTCGACGGGCACATGCTGGTGATTCTGGGCATCATGGTTGTCGCCGGGCTGCTCGGCGGCACGGCCAACTATTTTTTAGCCGATCGGCGTGGCGATGCGGGCCGCCATGACGGGTTGAAATATCCGGTGTTCGGCGTCGTTGCAGCACTGACCGTGCCGTTGTTTCTCAACATGTTGTCGAGCACGCTGCTTGAGGGGGCGCGGACCAAGCCGATCGATCTCTACGTGTTTTCAGGTTTCTGCCTGATCTACGTCGTGGCCTCCCGGCGCTTATTCGAAAACATGGTGCAGCGCCTGATGGCGCAGATCGATCAGGTTCGGCGCGACGTTGGTCGCATCGAGCAGCAAAAGCGCGACGAGCCGATCATCGCCGTGCCCAAGGCCGAAAGCGAGGTGCTGAAGGCCGTCGAGCCCGATTCCCAGGATGTTCTCTCCTACAACGATGTGGAAATCCTGCGCGCCCTGTCCGAGGGCGGCTTCGTTTATGGCAATCTCGCGGCGATCTGCGACAGCACCGGGCTGGCCCGCGATTTTGTCAGCCAGCGCCTGACGG
>NZ_JAVHPH010000186.1:2685-4125 GCF_036170495.1 Azonexus sp. | reverse complement strand
TTGCCGAGAATGCGCCGGGCGCGTTCGATGGCGGCTTGCAGGCGGGCGTCACCGGTGTTCAGGGTGTCCAGGGTCGGGCCGGAGGGGGCGATCACGTCCGACCGGCGCGGCGCGCGCATGGCAGCGGGTTCGTCGTATACCCGGCCTGACAGGGCCATCGGCGGCAGCTGGCCGCGGAGCTGAATATGCAGCGATTTGCCATTGGCGTTGATCTCGTAACTGCCAAACGGGGTATGGCGCAGACGGTCGACAAGGGACGACAGATTGCTTTCGAACACCATCGAGAAGTCGCGGCGTACGGCGTCCACTTGGCGGATGCCGAGCAGCTCGGTACCGTTGCGATTGATGGCCAGCACCTGGCCGTCGGGTGAAACGGCGGCGATGCCTTCCTTCGGGCTGCCCAAATAGTCGGCGCGCGTGTGGAAACAGACCAGGATGTCGCGGCCGTGCATCGATTCGAACAGGCGCCTTTCGACGATGGCTGACGACATGCGGACCAGGCCCAGGGTATGGTGGTGGTAACTGCGGTAATCGCCGGAAATGTCGAGGACGCCGATGAGTCGGCCGTCCGGCCCAAAAATCGGGCTGGCGCAGCAGGTCAGAAAGCTGTTGTGTTCAAGAAAATGTTCGCCGCCAAGAATGGAAATGGGGCTTTCTTCGGACAGGGCGGTCCCGATGGCATTAGTGCCGCGCTGGTTTTCGTCCCACGAAGCGCCGGCCGACAGGGCGACGCGATCAGCCCGGTCGACGAATTCGGCATCGCCGACGGTTTCGAGAAGCAGGCCGTTGGCGTCGGCCAGAATGACCATGCTGCCCGATTCGCGGATCTGCTCATAGACATGTTCCATGATCGGCCGGCCCTGGGAGAGTAGGAAGCGATTGCGATCCTGTTCGGTTTTCAGGGCGACACGATCCATGGCCTCAACGGCCGGAATGGCATTGCCTTCACCCAGGCCGAAGCGCCGGCAGCGCTCCCACGAGCGGAGGATGACCGGATCGATCAGCCCGTCGGGTAGCGTACCTTCGTTAAAAAACAGCTGCCTTGCCTGTTCGAGGCGCTGGCCGTGCATTTCGGCCAATAATTGAATTTGTCCCATCTCTCCTCCGGCGACTGCACTATCTCTATTTATAGTTTTGTTGCTTCATAACGTAACACCTGCCCTTTTTATTAGCAATGGAGCGAGCAGTGCGCTACACCTTTCAGCAAATGCCGTGCCATGGAAAGGCAAATTTCACGATTTTTGCGTCGTCTCCGGTGAACGCCTGTGGCAAAGCGATTTGCCGGGTTGCTCGGCGAGCTGGCACAGGGTTTGCAGATGCTTTGTCACAAAGGCAGTAACCCGCAATCAAACAAGGAGACATTGTGAAACATCCCTTCCGACACCTTGGTGCTGTTGCCGCAGCCCTTTTCATCTGCACGGCCGCGCCGCAGGTTTTCGC
>NZ_JAVHPH010000186.1:0-2585 GCF_036170495.1 Azonexus sp. | reverse complement strand
GTGGCCTTGCCGGCCCTGGCCGATGGCCTCGAAGCGATCCGTCAGCGCGGCCGGTTGCGCGTTGCGGTCTACAACGATTTTGCCCCGTATTCGATGGCCGGCGGCAAGGGCATCGATGCCGATGTTGCCCGAGCGATTGCTGCCAAGCTTGGTCTGACGGCTGAAGTGGTCGGCTACAACGCCGATGAGGACATGAACGACGACCTGCGTAATATGGTTTGGAAAGGCCATTATCTGGGCACTCAGCCGTCCGACGTCATGATGCATGTGCCGGTTGACGAGCACCTGGCGCGTGCCAACGACAAGGTCCGCATCTTTGGCGCCTACCACGTCGAAACGCTCGCCCTGGCGCGTAATCCGGAGCGGGTGCCAAAGCCGCTGGTCGGCTCGGCAGCCGTCGCGCTGGAAATCTTTACGCGCGAAAAAATCGGTGTTGAAACGGCGTCGCTGGCCGACTCCTTCATGCTCGGCGTGCTCAATGGCCGCCTGCGCGAGAACGTCGTGCATTTCAAGAACGTCGCCGAAGCCGCCAAGGGTATGGCCGAAGGCAAGGTGGCGGCTGTTCTGGCGCCGCGTGCCGAGCTCGAAGCGGCCACCCGGGGGCAGGGCAATCTGGTTCTGGAAAGCCCGAAATTTGCCGAACTGAAAGTAGATAGCTGGAAGCTCGGCATGGCCGTCAAGGTCGAGGATCAAGCCCTGGCCGAAGCGATCGGCAGTGCGCTCGCCGACTTGAAGAAAGACGGCACGATTGCCGCCATCTTCAAGCAGCACGGCATTTCCCATCAGGCGATCTGACCATGCTCCGGCCCTTGTCGAAACTCCTGCTGGCTGCGCTGATGGCGGCTTTCGGCGGCGCGGCGCTGGCCGCCCCGTTGGCCTACGTGCCGAATGAAAAATCGGCGACGGTCAGCGTCATCGATACGGCCACCGACCGGCGTCTCCGCGACATCCCCGCCGGTCAGCGTCCACGCGGCATTGCCGGCGGTGACGGCCACCTGTATCTGACCGATGGCAAGACGGGTAGCCTGCTCATCATCGATACCGTCGCCGGCGTGTTGCTGGACACCGTGCCGGTTGGCGATTCGCCGGAAGGCGTCAGCCTCTCAGCCGACGGCACGCTGCTCGCCGTGGCGGTTGAGGACGACAACAGCGTTGTTTTGCTCGCCGCGCCGCAGGGTAAGGAATTGGCGCGCATCAAGGTGCACGGCAAGAACCCGGAACACGCCGTGTTCAGTCCGGATGGCCGCTGGCTCTACGTTAGCGCCGAAGAGGCCGAGCAGGTCGATGTCGTCGACGTAGCCGGCCGCCGACAGGTGGCCAGCATCCCGGTCGGCAAGCGGCCGCGCGGCATCGGTTTCCTGCCCGACGGTAGCCGCGCCTATGTGGCCAGCGAGACGGCCGGCAAGGTTTACGCCATCGACGTCGCCGAGCGCCGCGTCGTCGCTGAAATCACTGCTGGCCAGTACCCTGCCGGGATCGCCGTGCATCCGGACGGCAAGCGCGTCTTCGTTTCCAACGGGCGCGACCCGTCGGTGATGGCCATCGATGTTGCCAGCAACACGGTCATCGCCACCATCGAAGTCGGCAAACGCCCGTGGAACATGGCGATCACGCCTGACGGCACCAAGCTTTATGTGGCCAATGGCCGCTCTGGCACGGTTTCCGTGATCGATACCGGCAGCTACAAGAAGCTGGCCGACATCGCCGTTGGCGAACTGCCCTGGGGTGTCAGCATCCGATGAGTGGCGAGCGCTACACGCTGCCGGCCATTGCCCTGCACTGGGTGCAGGCGGTCGTTGTCATCTGGTTGCTGTGGCTGGGCTGGACCATGGTCGATCTGCCCAAGGGGGCTGAACGCAGTGCTGCCTATGGCCTGCACAAATCGCTTGGCCTGCTCGCGCTGTTGCTCATCGTCGCCCGTCTCGCCTGGCGCCGCGGTCATCCGGCGCCGAAACTCCTGGCCCGCGGCTGGGAGGCCAAATTAGCCACGGCGGTTCATCACGCGCTTTACGGCTTGTTGTTGCTGGCGCCGCTGGCCGGTTTTCTCGCCTCATCCTTCACGCCTTACGCCATCAAGTTCTTCGCTATCGAACTGCCCAAAATGGGCTGGCCGGATGAGGCCCTCAACGGCGTTTTCAAGCTTGCTCACGTCGCCTTCGTCTGGGGCCTGGCCGGCCTGATCGCCCTGCACATCGCCGGCGGCCTCAAGCATGCCCTCCTGCGCGACGGTACCTTGCAACGCATGTTGCCCGGCTGGCCGCTCAAAAACTGAACAGTTGCTCCACCACGGAGCAATGTGCTCTGACTAAAGTCATAGCGATTGCTGCGGTCAACCGGGAAAAACAGCCGAAAATGAAATTCATCGCCACCGTCGGGTGGCTTTTTTTCGCCTGCGCCGACGCACCTGGCTGGCCGGAAGCGCGTGATATGCTGGAGTTCTTTCCGGTGTAATACGGCCTGACGCCGGCTCCCGGCCCATATCCAAAAACATCAGTCAATCAGGAAAGTTTTCATGAAACTCCACTCCCTGTTGTTGCTACTCATTCTGGCCCTGGTTGCCGCCTTCACTGCCCTGAACTGGGGGG
>NZ_JAVHPH010000185.1:0-4176 GCF_036170495.1 Azonexus sp. | reverse complement strand
CAGGTTCAGCCAGCAGTTTAGCCGCGATCAGGCCGTTGATGGTGCCGAAAACCAGTGCCGCGGCGGCGAAGACCGGGGTGAGCAGAAAGACGCCGTCGTGCGGGATGAGCCAGACGCGGGCGAGCAGCAGCTGGCCGCCGATGTGGGCGAAGGCGGCGAGGATGGACAGGCTGACCGGGCCGAACCAGCGGGCCGGCAGATGGCGGGCGAGGCCGAGGGTGAGCAGGCTGAGCGTCGTCCCGGTGAGCGACAGGAAGAAGCCGGGGGCGAGGAAGAAGCCGAGCAGCAGGCTGCCGGCCAAAACCCGCAGGGCGCTGACCCAGACGGCCGTACCCCAGCCGTAGCGGGCCAGCACGACGAGCGTGACGATGTTGGCCAGCCCCGGCTTGACGCCGGGCAACGGCGAGGGGATGGCGGCGTCGACCAGCGACAGGCCGACGGCCGCCGTGGCCAGCCAGGCGACGCGGCGGTCTTCGGCGGTGACGGTGAGTTGAGTCACCTCGGGCCGCGGCCCGGGGTCTCCTCGCCACGAGTTGGGTGCGCCTTCGGCGCCAGCGCCGGCTGTCTCGCTCGCCTCGCCATGCATGGCAGCGGCTGCGCCAGACGCGTGGTCAATAACTGATCGAGTCATAGATCTTGGTCCGCCCGGCGATCTGGACGCTGACGCGGTTGGGGGCGCAGATGGCGATTTCGCCGGGGCGCATGAGCCAGCCCTGCTTGACGCAATATTGGCGCGGGCTGGGGTCGGAAACGACACGGGCGCGGCCCGGTTCGACGGCGATCAGCGTGGTGCCGAGCGGGCCGGCGACTGCGTATTGCTTGCGCGCTTTGAGGTCGACCTCGGCGAAGACGCGGCCTTCCTGGCGGATGATGGCGCGGTCGGCCAGGCCGCCCTGCCAGAAAACCGGGATGCTGGCGCCGACCAGAAGTGCGCTGACCAGCATGATCAGCCCGTCGCCGGGGCGGATCAGCGCCAGCCAGGACATGGCCGGCACGGGGATATTTCAATTTTGGCCATTTTTTCCGGTTGACCGTGGCATATCAGCCAGCAGCACCCTCAGCCGCCGGCCAGTGTGCGGTGGCGGACGAGGACGCGGATACCATCGGAAAACTGCCGGGCCAGCCATTCGGCCAGGTAAACCGAGCGGTGCTGGCCGCCCGTGCAGCCGATGGCGACGGTCAGGTAATTGCGGTTGTCGCGGATGAAGCTGGGTAGCCAGGTGGCGATAAAACGGTGGATGTCCTCACGCATCAGGGTGACCTCACCTTGCCCCTCGAGGAAGTCGATGACGGGTTGATCGCGGCCGGTCAGGCCGCGCAGTTCGGGGTCGTAATGCGGATTGGGCAGGCAGCGCACGTCGAAAACGAAATCGGCGTCGAGCGGTATGCCATGCTTGAAGCCGAAGGATTCGAACATCAGCGTCAGGCCCTGGCCCGGTTCGACCTCGATGAACTGGCGCACCCATTCGCGCAGGCCGGCCGCCTTCATGCCGCTCGTGTCGATGCGGTGGCCGAGGGTGGATATCGGTTCGAGCAAGGTCCGTTCGGCCCGAATGGCTTCGATCAGTGTCTGCTTGGTGGTGGCCAGCGGGTGGCGACGGCGGGATTCGGAGTAGCGCTTGAGCAGCGTTTCCTCGTTTGAAAAAAGAAACAGGAAAGTCGCCTCGATACCGGCTTCCTTGAGGGTTTCGAGCTTTTCCGGGACGAGGTCGATGCCGTGCCCGGAACGGCCGTCGATGGCCACCGCCACTTTCTGCACGCCTTCATCGTTCAACATGCGGGCGAGAAAGGTCAGCATGACCACCGGCAGGTTGTCGACGCAGTAGTAGCCGGCGTCCTCGAGAAGGTTCAGGGCGACGGATTTGCCCGAGCCGGAGAGGCCGCTGATGAGAATGAGTTTCATGGAAGCAGAGCATAATCAAGGCGGCGCCCCGTATCAACCCGCGGCATAATATAAAAAAGAGGAGACGATCATGCCCTTGCTCGACCTGCCATTCCTGGCCGAACTGACCGCGCTGCGCCGCGACATCCATGCCCACCCCGAGCTGGCTTTCGATGAGAAGCGGACCGCCGACATCGTCGCGCGCGAACTGGAACGCTACGGCCTCGAAGTCCATCGCGGCATCGCCAAAACCGGCGTCGTTGGCGTTTTGCGGGCCGGCACCTCAACCAAAATGGTCGGCCTGCGCGCCGACATGGACGCGCTGCCGCTGGGCGAAATGAACGAATTTCCGCATCACTCGAAGCATCACGGAAAAATGCACGCCTGCGGCCATGACGGCCACACCGCCATGCTCCTGGGGGCCGCCCGCCATCTGGCGCAGCACCCCGATTTCGACGGCATCGCCGTCTTCATCTTCCAGCCGGCCGAGGAATCCGAAGGCGGCGCCGCGGTGATGATCGAGGGCGGCCTGTTCGAGCGCTTCCCGGTCGAGGCGGTGTTCGGCCTGCACAACTGGCCGGGCATCCCGGTCGGCGAAATGGCCGTCATGCCCGGGCCGGTCATGGCTGGCACCTGCGCCTTTGAAATCATCGTGCGCGGCCACGGCTGCCATGCGGCGATGCCGCATCAGGGCGTCGACTCCATCGTCGCCGGGGCGCAATTGGTGCAGGCGCTGCAGACCGTCGTCAGCCGGACGCTGCACCCCTGCGAATCGGCCGTCGTCAGCGTCACCCAGTTTCATGCCGGCGAGGCGTGGAACATCATTCCCGAAGAAGTCGTCTTGCGCGGCACCATCCGCAGCTTCAAGCCGGCGGTTCAGGAGGGGGTCGAGCGGGCCATCGAGCGGCTGTGCAGCGGCGTTGCTGCCGCTAACGGGGCGCAGATCAGCGTCCAGTTCGACCATCGCTACCCGCCGACGGTCAACAGCGCCAACGAGGCCAAATTCTGCCGCCAGGTCGCCAACGAGGTGTTTAAGCCGGAACGCGTGCTGACCGACATCCTGCCTTCGATGGGCGCCGAGGATTTCGCCTACATGCTCAACGAAAAGCCGGGCTGCTACGTCTGGCTCGGCAACGGCCCGGGTACCGGCGGCTGCACGCTGCATAACCCGCACTACGATTTCAACGACGACTTGCTGACCCTCGGCGCCAGTTACTGGGTGCGCCTCGTCCAGCGTTATCTGCCGGCCGCTTAGCCGGCCATCATCATCCCGTCCACCAGACGGATGGCGCTCACGAGCAGCAGTTCGCGCTCGACGCCGGCGACCAGGCGCTCGTCGGACAGGTTCAGGAAGCGCTTGTTGACGTCGACGGCGAAGGGCAGCGCGAGCACGAAGGCGGGGAAGTCGGCCTTCGGCAACCGGCGTTTTTCCATCATGGCAAAGGAAACGATGACCTTGATGGCATGCCAGGCCAGTTGCCCGATATTGCTGCGGAAATTGCCGAGGCGCCGGAAAGCGCGCTCAAAAGCCGCGTCGACCGTGGCAAACGGGGCGCCGTGGCCAGGAATGACGATGTCGATGGGCAGCCGGGCGAGCATTTCCAGGGTTTCCTGCGTGCTGGCCAGGCCGTCGGCTTCGCCGAGCAATTCCGGGAAAATCACGCCGAAACCGTTTTCCCAGAGCGCGTCGCCGGAAATCAGGATGCGCTTTTCCGGGTTGTAATAGGCCAGCGCCTCCATGTCGTGACCGGGGACGGCCAGCGCCTGCCAGTTCAGGCCGCCCATTTCGATCTCGTCATTGGCGTCGATCAGCCGGTCGTGCTGGAAGCGGGCGCCTTGCTGGCCGAGCGGCGAGAGGAGCAGGGCGTCACGGTCCCACTCGGCAATGGCGGCGTGCAGGCCGGCCGGAACGATGATCTCGCAGTCGAAAGCGGCCTTGAGCGCGGCGTTGCCGCCGACGTGGTCGGAATGCGAGTGGGTGTTGATCAGCCGGCTCAGTGTTCGGCCCGCGAGCGCGTGATCGACCAGATCGACGGTCTGTTCGGCCTGCGTGACGTAGCCGCTATCGACCAGCGTGGCCTGATCGCCGTCGAAAAACAGGACGTTGTTGGCCGACAGCCAGCCGCGTTCGAGGACGAGCAGGCTGGCCGGGAGATCAAGGCTCATTCCGGTTTTTCCGGGCTGCCGTCAGGATTGGCCGGTGGCGTCGTCGTTGGCACGGCCAGTTCGGCGACGATGCCCGGCGCGCTCAGCGGCGGCCGGCCGCAGCCGAGGCAGTAGCCGGAATCGGGGTC
>NZ_JAVHPH010000184.1:9588-19060 GCF_036170495.1 Azonexus sp. | reverse complement strand
CGAACTTCATCGCCATGTCGGCGTCGGTCATCATCGGCTTGCAGCGGATCGAGGGATCCTCGACATCGACCGGCATGTCCTCTTCCCGAATGTTGACCGGCGCCCACTGCCAGGCGCCAGCCGGCGATTTCTCCAGCCACCAGTCGTAGCCGAGGAGCAGGTCGAAGTAGCCGTTGTCCCATTGCGTCGGGTGGGTGGTCCAGGCGCCTTCAAGGCCGCTGGTCACGGTATCGCGGCCGATGCCCCGGCTGCTGTGGTTGTTCCAGCCCAGGCCCTGTTCCTCGACCTCGGCCGCTTCCGGCTCCCGGCCCAGCCGAGCGGCGTCACCATTGCCATGGGCTTTGCCGACCGTATGGCCGCCGGCGGTCAGGGCGACGGTTTCCTCGTCGTTCATCGCCATCCGGGAAAAGGTGACGCGGACGTCGTGGGCGGTCTTGAGCGGGTCGGGCTTGCCGTCGACACCCTGGGGATTGACGTAGATCAGGCCCATCATCACGGCAGCCAGCGGGTTATCCAGATCGCGCTCGCCGGAATAACGGCTGTTCGGATTATCGGTTGGCGCCAGCCATTCCTTCTCGGAACCCCAGTAAATGTCCTTTTCGGGATGCCAGATGTCTTCGCGACCGAAGCCGAAGCCAAACGTCTTGAGGCCCATCGATTCATAGGCGACGTTGCCGGCGAGAATGATCAGGTCGGCCCAGCTCAGCTTGTTGCCGTATTTCTTCTTGATCGGCCACAACAGGCGGCGCGCCTTGTCCAGGTTGACGTTGTCGGGCCAGGAATTGAGCGGGGCAAAACGCTGGTTGCCCGTGCCGGCACCGCCGCGGCCATCGGCCACCCGATACGAACCGGCCGAGTGCCAGGCCATGCGGATCATCAGGCCGCCGTAGTGGCCCCAGTCGGCCGGCCACCAGTCCTGGCTGTCGGTCATCAGGGCGACCAGGTCTTTCTTGAGGGCGGCGACGTCAAGCTTTTTGACTTCCTCGCGGTAGTTGAAGCCGGTGCCCAGCGGATTGGTCTTGCTGTCGTGCTGATGCAGGATGTCGAGGTTCAATGCCTTCGGCCACCACGCCGTGTTGGCGTTGCCGCTGGCCGTATTGCCACCATGCATGACCGGGCATTTGGCGGCGCTCTTCATTTGATTGGTATCCATCGCTCTACTCTCCTCTTTGAATGACCTTCTTGAAAACGGTCAAACTGATATTAGGAGAGCAGGCCCTGTATTGCTAATTGATTGGCTGGATACGCTTGATAGGCTATTGCTATCCGCCTAACGTGTCTCGTCGACGATCTGGATGAGTTTGCCTTCCAGCTCCTGTCCCAGCCGGGCCAGCCCGGAATCGGACGACAGGGCCGCGAGCACAGGCAGCGGCCGGGTCAGGGCGATCTTCGTGTTGCCGTTCTCGGTATAGACCGAAATGCGCCAGGGCAGCACCGCACTGAGGCGCATGTCGATGGCCAGCAGTTTCTCGACCAGCCGGGGATTGCCGACTTCAAAAACCTGACATGCGTCGTCGAATTCGATGCCCTTGCTGTCGAGCATGCCGCCCAGGTCGTGCACCTGAAGGACGTTGAGGCCATGACGCTGAATGACCGGCACGAGGTCAGTGCAGGCTTCGTAGAAGGATTTGTCGCTGTCGACGCGGTAGAACATGAGCATTCCAATTTCGATTTTGGCCAAAATTTCCGGTTGACCGTGGGATTCCTGCCGCAGCTTCTTAGGGCAGATCAAGTTAGCGCAGCCGTGTGCCCGTTATTATCCGGCGCATGAACACGCTTGTCGCCCCGTCTGCCACCAAACGCCTGCCCGGCGACCTCGCCATCTGGTTCTTCATCCTCGCCGAACTGCTCGCCTTCGCGGTGTTCTTTTCCGCCTACGCCTTCGCCCGGGCCCGCCATGTCGAAGAATTCAACCTCTACCAGCAGACGCTGGACCGCAACTTCGGCGCCCTCAATACGCTGCTCCTCATCACCGGCTCGTGGTTTATTGTCCGCGCCGTGCAGGCGGCGCATCGCGACGACATCAAGGCGGTGCCGCCCAACATCCTGCTCGGCTGGTTGTGCGGCGGCGGCTTCCTGGTCGTCAAGGTGATCGAATACAGCGCCAAGTTCGGCGCCGGCATTTCGATGTCGACCAACACCTTTTACATGTTCTACATCTCGCTGACTTTCTTCCACTTCATGCACGTCATCCTCGGCATGGTCATCCTCACCGTTCTCTGGTTCCAGGCCAGAAATGGCGCCTACGGCGGCCATAACGCGCACGGGCTGGAAAGCGGCGCCGCCTACTGGCACATGGTCGACCTGCTGTGGATCATCCTTTTCCCGCTCGTTTATGTGATGCGCTGATGATCGCCGCCCTCAAAAATTCCGCCCACCGCGCCTGGCTCGTCCTCATGGTCGCCACCGGCATCACCTGGACTCTCGGTGAAGTCGGCGCCGCCGGCACCGGGGCCATCGTCGCCATGCTGGCCATCGCCTTCGTCAAGGGCCGGCTGGTCATCCTCGATTTCATGGAGCTACGCGAGGCGCCGATGATGTGGCGGGTCCTGCTCGAAGGCTGGCTTATACTCGTCTCCAGCTTGATTCTGCTGGCTTACTGGATTTCCCTCAAATGACCGATCTGCCCTTCTACGAACCTTCCAGCAACGAAATCTCGCTCTTCGAGCACGCCTTCCAGCAACGCCTGCCGCTGCTCATCAAAGGCCCGACCGGCTGCGGCAAGACGCGCTTCGTCGCCCACATGGCGGCCCGCCTCAAGCTGCCGCTGTACACCGTCGCCTGCCACGACGACCTGACCGCCGCCGACCTCGTCGGCCGCCACCTGATTTCCGACAAGGGCACCTACTGGTCGGACGGCCCGCTGACCCGCGCCGTGCGCGAAGGTGGCATCTGCTACCTCGACGAAGTGGTCGAAGCGCGCAAGGACACTACCGTCGTCCTCCACCCGCTGGCCGACGACCGGCGCATCCTGCCCATCGACCGCACCGGCGAAATCCTCAAAGCGCCGGCCAACTTCATGCTCGTCGTTTCCTACAACCCCGGCTACCAGAACCTGCTAAAAGGCCTCAAGCCTTCCACCCGCCAACGCTTCGTCTCGATGCGCTTCGACTTCCCCGGTGCCGAGCGCGAAATCTCCATCCTGATCGGCGAAACCGGCTGCGACGCCGATCTGGCCAAGCGTCTGGTCGGCATCGCCAAGGCCTTCCGGGCGTTGAAAGACCGCGACCTCGAAGAAGTCGCCAGCACCCGCCTGCTCGTCTACGCCGCGACGCTCATCAAGTCCGGTTTCGACGTCAGCGCCGCCTGCCGCGCCGCGCTGGTCGAGAGCCTGACCGACGACGAGGAAACCGTCGAGGCGCTCATGGAAATCGTCAATGCCACTTTCGGACGATGACTTCGGTTTCGAGGAAGAAAAGGCCGGGCAAAACCTGGCCGTCCTCGCCGAAGCCCTCTATCTGATCAACCTGCTGTTGTTACCCGGGCTGGCCTTCCTGCTCCTCGTCGGCCTGTGGTTCAAATACAAGGACAGCGCCCCGCCGCTGGCCCGCCAGCATCTCAGGCAAACCACCTTCGTCAGCCTGGTCGGCGGACTGCTCATCGTCGTTCTTTCCGGCCTCATCCTCGGCCTCGGCGGGCTGGACTGGGAATGGACCTGGGTCACGCTGATCCTCTATTTCACCTGCATTCACTCGACCCTCGTGCTGTTTGGCATGTACGCGCTGATCAAGGCCATGAATGGCCAGATGTGGCGCTTCCCGATCATTGGCCCCACGGTCAACGGCAAAAAACCGTGAAAATCGAAAGGCTGCAACGCACCCGTCTGCTCGCGCAGATGGGCTTTTTCACGCTATTCACGGTCACGCCGCTCTTCGACCTGTTCCGCTACGACCTCACCGAGCGCCACGCCTATTTCCTGACCTACCCCTGGCATCTCGGCATCGACGAACTGCTGACCGGCACCGGCGAATCGAGCACGGCGGTCATCAACATCATCCTCTACCTCTTCCTGCCCGTCCTTGGCGGCGGCGCGCTGATCATCGGCATCGCCTGGAAATGGGGCCGCCTCTATTGCGGCTGGCTCTGCCCGCATTTTTCCGTGGTCGAAACGATCAACCGCCTGATGCTCATCGCCAGCGGCAAGCACTCGGTCTGGGACAAGAAGCAAACCCCGCCGTGGGAACCGGACGGCACGCCGGCCAAGCGCGACCAGCGTTACTGGCTGCTCGTCGTCCCCGCCGCCATCGGTTTCGCCTTCGCCTGGGCCGTCGTCGGCCTGACCTACCTAATGCCGCCGTTTCAGGTTTACCACGGCCTGTTCACCTGCACGCTCTACCAGAAAGAAGTCATTTTTCTGGCCGCCGCGACGACGGTGCTCAGCCTCGAATTTCTCTTCGCCCGCCACCTCTTCTGCCGCTACGGCTGCGCCATCGGCATCTTCCAGAGCTTCGCGTGGATCGTAAACAAGAAGGCGATGGTCGTCGGCTTCGACCGCAAACGGCTGACCGACTGCGCCAGTTGCCAGCAAGGCGCCGGCAGCGCCGGCCACACCCTGCTCGCCCGGCAGGCCCTGCGCGAAAGCGGCAACGAATTTGCCTCGCCTTCGGGAAGCGCGTGCGATGCCGTCTGCCCGATGCGCCTCAAACCGCGCAACGTCAAACGCTGGATGTTCGCCTGCACCCAATGCGGCCAGTGCATTTCGGCCTGCAAGACCGTGAACCGCGACAACCCGGACGGGCAACTGCTCCGCTGGGTCAGCAACGAGGATGCCCGGCGCAACGAAGCCGGTTTTTCAGCCTTATCAAATACAGACGAAGACGCGGGAGCCAAACTGTAGCCATGGAAGAATTCATCGGCAAAATCTGGCACAACTGGGTCACCAAGGCCGCCGCCGGCCATTACCCGGAAGCCGCCGTCAAACTGGGCGAGGTCGAGAAAACCGCCGGCATCCTGTTTCGCGCCTTCGGTGGCGACCCGGGCCTCAAAGTAGCCGCCGCCACCTCGGAAGAACACGGCGCCCGGCGCACCTGGCTGCAGCGTGTCGCCGGCAGCAACGAACGCATCGCCCAGGGCCGGCGCGACGCCGAAATCCTGCGCCTGCCGCCGGAAATCGCCGCTTTCCCCGAAAAGTCGCTAAACCGCGACCTCTACCTGTGGCTGGCCGCGCTGGCTGCCAGCGACGTGGCACCGGAGCAGTCGTGGTTCATCCGCAACCAGACCGCCAGCCGAACGGCACTTGACCGCTATCCCGGCCTCAACGAGCGTTACCGGCGCCTGGTCGCCGCTCATCTCGCCGGCCGCATCGCAGCTGACGCCATGCAAGCCGATGAAGCGGCGCAGGAAAACGCCATTCGCCAGGCACTCGAAGCCCCTGGCTCAGTCGCCGGCCTGCCACCGCTCAACACGATGAAATCGCGGCCGCCGCAGCCCGTGCTGCTCTGGCTGATCGGTTCAGAGACGCTCGAAACGGGCACCAAACTCGCCGACCCGAGCGACAACCTGCCGCCCGAAGGCAGCCGCGGCAACAGCGAAACCGCCAAGGAAGCGCACAAGGCCGAGCAGGTCGAGACGCCGGACAACAAGAATCCGATGCTCGCCATGTTCCGCGCCGAAAGCCTGCCGACCTGGGCCGAATACGTCCGCGTCAATCGCGCTTTCGACGAGGACGAGAACCCGAATGCCAGCGACGCCGCCAACGACCTCGACAAACTGTCGCTGACCCGCGATGGCGAAACCGCCAAATCGCGCGTCAAGTTCGACCTCGACCTGCCGTCCGCCGCCGAGGACGACACGCCAATAGGCCCCGGCATTGCGCTGCCCGAGTGGGATTACCGCAAGAACGCGATGCTGCCGGCGCATTGCCTGCTGCAGCCGATGGTCGCCGACGACGCTGGCCACGCCGCGCTACCGCCCGAACTGGCCGCCACGGCCAAGAAACTGCGCGGCCAGTTCGCCGCCCTCGCCCCGCAACGGCGCTGGCTCAAGGGTCAGCCCGACGGGCCGGAACTCGACGTCGACGCCTGCGTGCGCAACCACGCCGACCGCGCCTCTGGGCACACGCCGGAAACCGGCGGCTATCTCGCCCAGGCCCGCTGCGAACGCGACCTCGCCTGCCTGCTACTGGCCGACCTGTCGATGTCCACCGATGCGCCGATTTCCGACTCACATCGCATCGTCGACGTCATCCGCGACGCGCTTTTGCTGTTTTCCGAAGCGCTGACCGCGACGGGCGACCGCTTCGGCATCTACGGCTTCTCCTCGCTGCGTCGTCAAAACATCCGTTTCCATCTGCTCAAGGACTTCGCCGGAAAATACGACGCCGCTGCCCGCGGTCGCATCCTGGCCATCAAACCCGGCTACTACACACGCATGGGCGCTGCCATCCGTCAGTCCGCCAGCATCCTGGCCGAGCAGCCAGCCAGCCGTCGCCTGTTGCTCATCATCACCGACGGAAAGCCGAACGACCTCGACATCTACGACTCGCGCTACGGTATCGAGGACACCCGGATGGCCGTGCACGAAGCCCGCCGGATGGGCCTGATGCCATTCTGCGTCACCATCGACCGCGAAGCCGGCGTCTACCTGCCCTATCTTTTCGGCCCGGCCGGCTTCTGCGTCATCCGCAAACCGGAGGAGCTGCCAAGCCGCCTTCCCCTCCTTTATGTACAACTCACACGCCAATAGATAGTCACAAAGGCGTATTGCTTCGGCATCAGTCGGATGCGAACATCAAGCGTTATCGTTATTGCGCCAAGACCATGCACGGCAGTCACCCAATCAACATAGAAGCCCTATTGACGCACGTTCCACTCTTTCAGGGACTGGCGCCGGACGAACTCAGCCGCATTGCCCGTGGCACCCGTGAAATTCACGCCGGCAAGGGCGAAATCCTCTTTCACAAGGGCGACACCTGCAGCGGGTTTCACCTGCTGGTGTACGGCCAGATCAAGCTGGCTTTCACGTCATCGCAGGGCAGCGAAAAAGTTGTCGAGATCATCAGCCAGGGGCAAAGTTTTGGTGAAGCCATCATGTTCATGGAAAAGCCCTACATCGTCTTCGCCCAAGCCCTGACCGACTGCCTGCTGCTGCACATTTCGAAAGGCGTCGTCTTCGAAGAACTCCAACGCGACCACAATCTGTGCCGCAAGATGTTCGCCGGCATGGCCATGCGCCTGCATCAGCTCATGAATGACGTCGAGTCGTATTCGCTGCACTCCGGCAAACAACGCATCATCGGCTACCTCCTGCGCGAACTCCCCGAGGCCGAGCACGACGGCATCAACGTGGCCATCACGCTACCAACCAACAAGGGCGTCATCGCCTCCCGCCTCAACCTCACCCAGGAACATTTCTCGCGCATCCTGCACGAGCTGACTGAACTTGGCCTGATCGTCGTCGAAGGCCGGAAAATTCATATTCCGAACGCCACCAAGCTGCGCCAGCACGAATAATCGGGGCCGGCCCGATTGCTACGGTCAACCGCAAAAAACGGGCAAAATGGAACAAAAAAGGGGCGATGAAAATCGCCCCTTTTTACTGCCGACTGAAACAGCTTAATCGGTAATCAGCTTGCCCTTGGTCAGCAGATCCTGAATGATCGTTGCGTCGTTAACACCCGTTGCCCCGAGATCAACATTGGCCAGCACGATCTTTTGCGTCACGTTCACGCCGTCGGTCTTGACGTCGATGATCGTATCGCTGCCCGACTTGCTGAAATTCAGGTAGCTATCCAGCGTCGTCGAATTGGTTGCACCATTGGGCAGGAGATCACGCAGATCAAGCACATCGCCACCAGCTGCCTTCGCCGCGACATCAAAGCCGAACACCGTGTCAACCGCAGGCGTCCCGACCGTACCCTTGTCCGCAAGACTCCAGGCAAAGGTATCGGACCCCAGGCCCCCCGTCAGCGAATCGTTACCAGCACCACCAATCAGGACGTCAGACCCGGCCCCCCCCGTCAAGGTATCGTCACCGGCACCACCAGCCAGAACGTGCGCGCGCGAGTTGACCGAAGCATTCAGGGTGTCGCTACCGGCAGTTCCCGCATACATGTCAGCAGCGTTTGCCACGGAAAGCAGTTGAGTCGTCGTGTTGCCCACCGTATCGGCACCGGTAATCGTGATGTGGAATGATCCTGACCCATAATTGCTGAGGGAAACCTCCGAAGCCCCCCAGGCCGAAATATCCAGCGTCCCCCCCGCGCCAACTGTGCCGCTATGGCCACCTGCGCCATCGGTTACCTGGGTGCCAGAAACCATACCGGACAGGACGACCGATGCGGCATCACCCAGCCCCAGCGAAAAGCGAAGTTCATGGCCGTCATTTGCAATGACCGAATGCTGATTCCCCCACAGTTCAGTCTCGTAAATAGCCTGGGCCTGGGCCGTAGTCAAAACACCGTCATAAATCCGCGCATCTTCCAGCGCACCATTGAGGAAGCGGTTTGAAGTCGCACCATCGTCGGCGGTTACCCCAAAGCCAAGGAACTTGTTCGGCGCGATGGAACCAGCAGCAAGGACCGTACCGTTAATCGCCTGAGCCACGCCGTCGACCCACATGTAGGTTCTGCCCGTCACGAAATCATGAGACATCACGACGCTATGCCACTGATTATCGTTGATCGCGTTATTGCTCATCAGACCGGCGTTATCACCGATGCCAAAGCCGATCTTGCCCTGGTTGTTGATAAAACCCCACTGGACGTCAACCGTACCGCCATTGTTTTCCATGCCGATGACAGATGGCGAATCCCAACCGATATTCGAGCCAAACTGCGAGGTCTTGATCCAGAAGCTGAGCGAAGCAGCCTTGGCCGCTGTTTGCCCGGCCAAGGCATCCGTCACCGAAGGAGCGAGAGCCACCCAACCGCCATCTCGGGCCGCCGATGATCCGCCGACACCGTTGAACTGGATGGCCGTCGAATCATTGCGCCCGGCCGTCCATGTCGGACTCAGATTGGCGGCGGGATCAGCCTGCTGGCCGGCATGGGGAGTGTTATTGGTAATAGTACCGAGCTGATCTGTGGTCGGATTGAAATTGGTGGTGGTCGTGCCACTACCCTGATTGAACTGCCAGTAATCGATCCATTGGGCAGTCACCGTTGGCGCCGTGGTGTCGGTGGTGTGCACGTCTTCCGTGTCGGTGGCCGGGTTGCCGGCGACATCGGCGACGGTGGCGGTCGCCACATAGGTCGTCGTGTCGCTGAGCAGCCCGACATCGGCGGCCGGGACGGTGACGCTGAAGAGCCCGCCGGTGACGGTGCCGGTGTAGTCCTGGCCGTTGAAGCTGACGGTCGCTACCTGGCCGTCTTCGATGCCGGTGGTGGTGCCGCTGATGGTCAGCGGCAGGCCGCGTTCGGCGGCGCTGATGACGTCAGCGCTGATTTCGTCGAGCGTGATCGTCCCCGCCGTGGTGTCCGTGGTGTGCACGTCTTCCGTGTCGGTGGCCGGGTTGCCGGCGACATCGGCGACGG
>NZ_JAVHPH010000184.1:0-9488 GCF_036170495.1 Azonexus sp. | reverse complement strand
ACGTCAGCGCTGATTTCGTCGAGCGTGATCGTCCCCGCCGTGGTGTCCGTGGTGTCATTAAGCAGCGGTGCCCCTTCGAATGTCTCTAGCGGCCGACCGCGCTCGGTTCCAAACTGATAGGCCAGAGGATCGACGGTTTCGACGATGCGCAAAAGCTCGACGAAGGTATGGCCTTCGTCGCCGCCTTGACCGGCAAGGCCGGCTGCTGGCGCTTCCTCTTCGAGCAAGGCATCAAGATCGCTGCCTGATTTCAGGGCCGAGGCGATCTTCTTGAAGCCGTCCTGGTTATTTATCACTGCACTGTCGGTAGCATCGGGCTTGATGGCGGCAGCGACCTCAGCATCGATTTTCGCCGTTTCACCAGGACGGACATCGATTTCACGGCCATCGGCAAGTGTCAGAACGACCTTGGCGCCATCGGCGGCGACGACGCTTTCACCCTCGCGTATCGCGTCTCCGAGCTTGAGGCGGCGCATATTTCCTGCGCTATCGCGCGCAAACGCTTGACCAGAAAGAACGGAAACTTGGGCGACGACTTGGGCTTGAGCCATGGTAAAACTCCAGACACTATTAGCAATGCGAAAAGTGTAAGGGCATCAAGGCCTGCAATCTATTGAACGAAAGTACAGTATGGCGACTGAGCGTGAGTTATTTCACGCTCAATGGCCGTTTTCGCCTCTCATGCAAGTTTCAAATTTGGCAAAAATTTCCGGTTGACCGTGGCATTCGATGCGGAGGCCTTTCAAGACCCGGCCGCCCAACTCATGGCGCTTATCGCCTTACACTTTGACGCCGTTGATGCGCAGGGAAAGCTGAAGGCGGTCGCGCACGCCGAGTTTCTCGAAAATCGCCGACAAGTGGGCCTTAACCGTTCTTTCCGTAATCCCAAGCTGGTCGGCGATTTCCTTGTTGCTGGCGCCGCCGGCAACAAGCTTCGCCGCTTGTGACTCGCGTTCGGAAAGGAGAGCCGAGCAAGTATCCATTTTTGCCTCGGGACGCGCCTCGAAAGCCCTGGAGGTGCTGCCGACCAGTCGTTGCAGCAAGGACTGACCAATCCACAACCCGCCATTTTCAACGACGAGCGCGACCTGACGCAGCACTTCAGGCGCCGCGTAGGTATTGCAACAGCCGGCGGCACCCAGTGCACAGGCTTCGGCAATGATGGCATCCCCCGGCTCATCGGCCAGGACGACCACTATCTGCGTTGGCAAGATGGTCAAGGCGCCCAATATCGCCGCAAGATTTTCCTGTGGCCGGCAACGGCACCAGAGAACGCAGGGGCCATCGGGTAGAAAGTACTGTGCGTCTTGACGGCGCGCCACTCGCGCCTGCGGAAAAGCCTCCAGCCAGGACGGTAGCGCCTGTGCATCGCGGTCAACAAAGCAATGAATCATCAACGCTCCGTCAACGCGACACTCTTGGCGCGGAGGACCGGTTTGAGGATATAGGCGAGGACACTCTTCTTGCCGGTCAAGATGTCAACTTCGGCAATCATGCCGGGAATGATGGGCAGATTGGCATCGCCAAAGCCGGGTTTGCTGGTGCGTACCCGTACCGTGTAAAAGGCATTTCCCTTGTCGTCCATCACGGTGTCAGCGCCGATATGTTCGAGTATTCCATCAAGGCCACCATAGATGGAAAAGTCGTAGGCAGTGAACTTGACGATGACCGGCTGGCCCGGCCGCAGAAAGGCAATATCCCGTGGCAACACGCGTGCCTCGAGCAACAAGGAGTCTTCCAGCGGGACGATCTCGATCATGTCCTTGCCGGGCTGGATCACCCCGCCCACCGTATTGACCAGCAGACGCTTGACCGTGCCTTTGAGGGGTGAGCGAATAGACGACTGCTTGACCCGGTCAGTCAGGGCAACACTTCCTTCAGCCAGGCTATTGAGCTTGGACATAACTTCGGAAAGCTCCTTGCTGGCGTCGTTGCGGAACGTCAGCTCGACCTCCTCGATCTTGCGTTGCGCCTCGTTGATCGCCGACTGAACCCGGGAAATCTGGGCCGAAGCCATGTCGCGCTCGCCGCGATAGCGGGAGACATCACGCTCCAGACGCAGCAACTCGACTTCGGAAATCGCCCCCGAATTGATCAGCGGACGGGTTACAGCAAGCTCTTTTGAAGTCAGTTCATAACCCTGTGAGGCCTGGGCGCGCTTCGCTTGAGCCTCATTCAGTTCCTGCTGACGCTGACTGAGTTGCTGGCGCGCGATTGAAACCGATGCCGTCAGTTCACTGTTTCTCGCTTCATAAAACTGACGTTCCTGCTCGACGATGGAAGGATCGGCCTTCATGACTTCCTGCGGAGGAACGAATGGCTTGCCTTCCGAAATGGCGCGCAGGCGGGCCGCTCTGGCCACCAATCCGAGATATTGAGCCTGGTTTTCCTTCACGGAAGAAACGAAACGGGTTTCATCGATTTTGATCAGCAACTGTTCGGGCTGAACAATCTCACCTTCCCGCACCAAAATCTCGGAAACCAGGCCGCCATCAATGCTTTGCAAAACCTGAACTTGCCGGGAAGGAATGACCTTGCCCTCGCCCCGCGTCACTTCATCGAGTTGGGCAACAGCAGACCACAATACAAAGACAGCAAACACGACCCCGATCGAACGTAACAACACGCGTGCCCGGAGAGGCTCCTGACGCAGCATGGCCAGATCGGCATCGCTGGCGAAATCGACGACTTCGACCTCCTCGCGGCTCGGCAGGCGGCCGAGGATGCGCTCGACGTAGGGCGTCGCCTTTTGAGCAACGCGCTCCAGCCAGGCATGCGTTGCCGCAGCGATCGCTTTCAGGCGCTTCATGACGCCCTCCCGATCCGTCCGCTCTGCAGCGCCTGAATGACCTGATCGCGCGGACCATCGGCAACGATGCGACCGTCGTCGACGACCAAGACCCGGGTCGCGAGATCAAGCAAGCTGTTGCGATGCGTAACGATAAGCACTGTCTTGTGCGCGGCCATTACTCTGAGACGCTCTTTGAACTGCTGTTCGGAGGAAAAATCCATCGCGCTGGTCGGTTCGTCGAGCAACAGGATCGGCGGGTCCATGAGGAAGGCCCGGGCAATCGCCACCCCCTGACGCTGGCCACCGGACAGCGAATCACCCCGCTCGCCGATCATCATGTCGAAACCATCGGGATGCCGATTGACGAATTCGGTCAAGCCACCAGCCTCTGCGGCTGCGACAATGGTGGCGTCGTCGGCGTAGGGCGCGCCGATCGAAATGTTCTCGCGCAGCGTGCCGAAGAACAACGTGACATCCTGCGCGACGTAGCCGATATTGCGGCGAAGGTCGGCTGGGTCGAGCTGACGAAGGTCGACACCATCAATGCTGACTGCCCCGCCGGTCGGCTGATAGAGACCGAGCAGTAGTTTCTGCAGGGTCGTCTTGCCTGACCCGATACGACCGATTACCACGACCTTTTCGCCTTCGCTGATCCGGCAAGTCAGCCCCTTCACGGCGGCGATCTGGCAATTTGGATAGCTGAACTGGACATCGCGGAATTCGATATTTCCCTTCAGTTCCGGGCGATGAACAAAGTTGGCATCGACCGGTCGCTCAACCGGGTTGTGCATGATCTGCTCAAGCGAGGTCAGCGCCACCTTGGCGTTGTGGTATTGCATGAGCAGCCCGACCATCTGCCCCAAAGGCGCCACCGCGCGCGAAGTCAGCATCGTGCAGGCGATCAGGCCGCCCATGCTGAGTTTTCCCTCACCAATCAGATAAACACCGGCGATGACGACCACGACATTGACGATCTGCTGAATTTCCATTGCCCCGTTGGTCGCGGCAGCAGACAGAAAACGCATCTGATTATTGATCCCGGCGACGTAGGAAACCGTTTTTTCCCACTTGGCTTGCATTAACCCTTCGGCCCCTTGCGTCTTGATGGTTTCGAGCGCCGTCAGGCTTTCGACCAGGGTCGCGTTGCGCAGGGCTCCCGCGCGATAGGTCGATTCGGAAAGCGCGTGCATCTTGTGTTGCAAGACGTAGGCGTAGATCACCACAAACACGATGGCCAGCAACACCGGGATGATCAGCTGCCAGGCGATCAGGGCAATCACCAGAACGAAAAGCAGGGCAAACGGTAGATCAATAAACGCCGTGACTGACGCCGACGTAATGAAATCGCGGACCGACTCAAAGGACCGCAGATTCGAGGCAAATGCGCCAACCGCGGCCGGCCTGGCCTCCATGCGCACACCGAGCACGCGCTCCATGATTGAGGCGGAAAGTTTGATGTCAATACGCGCCCCGGCCAGATCGATGAAGTACCCGCGCAAGGAGCGCAGAACCATGTCGACGCCGATGATCAAGACGACGCCCAAGGCCAGCACCCAGAGGGTTTCCATGGCCCGGTTGGGAACGACGCGATCATAGACATTCATCGTAAACAGCGGCATGGCCAGAGCCATCACATTGATCAGCAAGGCGGCGCCGAGAACATCACGGTAGATCGGCATCTGCTCGGCCAACGCTCCCCAGAACCAGTGGCGGAGCTTGACGTCGCCAACCTGCGGGGTGCGGCTGTCAAAGCGGAAATGCGGCCGGGCAAAAATCGCGATGCCCGTATAGCGACGAGCCAAGTCATCACGCGCCATCTGGTGGGAGCCTTGGCCGGTTTCCGGAAAGAGCAAGCGGGCTATTTGGCCGGACTCGTCCCAGCCGAGCAAAACGCAGGCCTCATTACCATCGAGCAATAGCACGGCAGGAAGAAGCACATCATTGATCCGCTCCAGCGAACGCTTGACGACTTTGGCGGAAAGGCCGGCCCGACTTGCTGCACGACCAAACAACGAGGGCGTCAGCGAACCTTTTTCCAAGGGTAGTCCGGCAACCAGTGCGGCCCGCGTACTCGGCCGTCCGTAAATACGGGTCAATTCGACCAAGCAGTCCAGCAAAGGATCATGGTGCAGAATATCTTCCCGCATACCGGAATTGCCGATGCCGGCGGAACCACTAGCAACTTCGCTCATGCCACTCCCTGATTTATTGTGCAGATTCTAACTTGGCTTGAAAATCGCAAATCAAAGAAATGTAAAAAAGGCGGCCGAAGCCGCCTTCTGCAAAACCTTACGGCAACTCAAGCGATCAGCGGAACGATCAACAAGGCAACCAGATTGATGATCTTGATCAGCGGATTAACGGCGGGTCCGGCCGTATCCTTATAGGGATCGCCGACCGTATCGCCGGTCACAGCGGCCTTGTGCGCATCCGAGCCTTTGCCGCCGAAGTGACCATCTTCAATGTACTTCTTGGCATTATCCCAGGCGCCACCACCCGTCGTCATCGAAATGGCGACGAACAGGCCGGTCACGATGGTGCCGACCAACAGACCACCGAGCGCGACCGGACCGAGAACCAGACCGACCACGATCGGCACGGCGACCGGCAAAATCGACGGAATCATCATTTCCTTGATCGCTGCTACGGTCAACATATCAACAGCGCGGGAATAGTCCGGCTTGGCCGTCCCTTCCATGATGCCGGGGATTTCCTTGAACTGGCGACGGACCTCGACGACCACAGCACCGGCCGAACGGCCCACCGCTTCCATGGCCATGGCGCCAAACAGGAAGGGAATCAGACCGCCAATGAAGAGGCCGATGATGACCAGGTGATTGGACAGGTCAAAAGTAAAGACCTTGCCCGACACCGCTTCCAGACCATGCGTGTAGTCGGCGAAGAGCACCAGCGCAGCCAGACCGGCGGAGCCGATGGCGTAACCCTTGGTCACCGCCTTGGTGGTGTTGCCGACGGCATCCAGTGGATCGGTCACGTTGCGCACTTCCTTCGGCAACTCGGCCATTTCGGCAATCCCACCGGCGTTGTCGGTGATCGGACCGTAGGCATCAAGGGCCACGACTATACCGGCCATCGATAGCATCGATGTGGCGGCAATGGCGATACCGAACAACCCACCCATGGCGAAGGCCGCATAGATTGCGGCACAGACCGAAAGCACCGGCCAGGCGGTCGACTTCATCGAAACACCGATACCGGCAATGATGTTGGTGGCGTGGCCAGTCTGACAAGCGGCAGCAACGTGCTTGACCGGCGCGTAGTCGGTGCCGGTGTAGTACTCGGTGATCCAGACCAGCGCGGCGGTCAGCACGAGGCCGACGACGGAGCAACCGAACATCGTCATGGTGTTGATCACGCTCCCATCGGGCAGCGTGGCGCCCGCACCGATCAGCCAGGAAGTGACCGGGTAATAGAAGATCAGCGCCAGCACGCCGGCAACGATCAGGCCGCGATAGAGGGCCGCCATGATCTTGCCGCCTTCGGTCGCCTTGACGAAATAGCAACCGACGATGGAGGCGATGATCGAGACACCACCCAACGCTAACGGATAGAGCACGAAGTTTTCGCCCAGACCGGTTGCCGTCTTGATGATCAGTGCGGCCAGGACCATGGTGGCCACCACGGTCACGACGTAGGTCTCGAAGAGGTCGGCGGCCATGCCGGCGCAGTCGCCAACGTTGTCACCGACGTTATCGGCGATCACCGCCGGGTTGCGTGGGTCGTCTTCAGGAATACCGGCTTCCACTTTGCCCACCAGGTCGGCACCAACGTCAGCCCCCTTGGTGAAGATGCCGCCGCCCAGACGAGCGAAAATCGAAATCAGCGAGGAGCCAAAGGCCAGGCCAACCAATGGTTCGATGACATGGTGCAGGTCAGCGCCGGGGCCATTGGCCGACTTGAGGAAAGCAAAATAACCGGCGACGCCGAGCAGGCCAAGCCCGACCACTAGCATGCCAGTAATCGCTCCCCCCTTGAAAGCGACATCAAGCGCGGCCGCAATGCCGCTACGCGCCGCTTCGGCCGTCCGCACATTGGCGCGCACCGAAACATTCATGCCGATAAAGCCGGCGGCACCGGAAAGCACGGCACCGATCAGGAAACCGAAGGCAGTCATCCAGCCTAGCTTGGGGATAAAACCAATGACCAGGAAGAGGGCAATACCGACCATGGCGATGGTCTTGTACTGTCGGCTGAGGTATGCCTCCGCGCCTTCCTGAATTGCCTTGGCAATCTCTTTCATGCGCTCGTTGCCGGCCGGCAACGCGAGGATCTGCTGACTGGAAATCCAGCCGTACAACACTGCTAGAACGGCGCACCCAAGCGCCAACCACAACGGTGTAGACATACACTCCCTCCCTAGATTGATGGAACTACACTTTGAACGCCCCCAGCTTTCTAGTAATGGAAACGTTCTTCAAACGCACATAATCGGGGAGCCCCTTGCGGTACGGCGGCGGCTCCTCGCCTTCGATCAGCGGTTGCAGGTAAGCACGGCAGGCATCGGTGATGTGAAATCCATCAGCCGAAATGAATTCAGGAGGCATCTTGCGTTCGACATTGGCGATGTCCTTGAGCGGCGCATCGCCGATTTCCCAGCGATACGGCGCATCGGCCAGGCGATTGATGGTCGCCATCACGGCGTTTTTTCCCTGCAAAGCCAGGTCGACCGCAGCAACACCCAGGGCATGGGCCTGTTCAATGTCGGTCCGCGACGCCAGGTGACGGGCCGAGCGTTGCAGGTAGTCAGCCAGCGCCCAGTGGTATTTGTAGCCGAGCCGGTCTTTGATCAACTGCGCCACGATCTGCCCGACACCACCCAGTTGGACGTGCCCGAAAGCGTCTCTGGTCCCGGATTCGGCGATCAGCTTGCCGGAAGCATCGGACAGACCTTCGGAAACGGCGACGGTGCAGTAGCCATACAGCTTGACGCATTCGTCGGCCCGAGCCAGAAAGCGCTCCGCATCGAACGGAACTTCAGGGAAAAGCAGGATGTGTGGCGGTTCGCCGACACTCTCCGAAGCCAGGCCGCAGGCGGCGGTAATCCAGCCGGCGTGGCGGCCCATGACTTCGAGTACGAAAATCTTGGTGGAGGTCCGCGCCATCGAGGCGACGTCGTAGCCGGCCTCGCGGATCGAGGTGGCGACATACTTGGCGACCGAACCGAAGCCCGGGCAACAATCGGTCAGCGGCAGATCGTTGTCGACGGTCTTCGGCACCCCGACGCAAACCACGGGATAGCCCATCTTCTCGGCGATTTGCGACACTTTCCAGGCGGTATCCATGGAATCGTTGCCACCGTTGTAGAAGAAATAGCCGATGTCGTGCGCCTTGAAGACATCGATCAGGCGCTCGTACTGGGCGCGATGCTCTTCGAGGCTTTTCAGTTTGTAGCGGCAGGAACCGAAGGCGCCGCCCGGCGTCGAGCGCAGGCGGGCGATGTCCTCGTCGGATTCGAGGCTGGTGTCGATCAAATCTTCGGTCAGCGCGCCGATGATGCCATCACGGCCGGCGTACACTTTTCCGATCCTGCCGACATGACGACGTGCTTCCTGAATCAGGCCGCACGCCGTTGCATTGATGACGGCGGTAACGCCCCCTGACTGCGCGTAGAAGGCGTTTTTCACCGTCATTCTCGCCCTTATTTCAGTGCTTCAAAAACGCTCTTGGTGATGCCATCGACGCTACCGACACCCGCCACCTTGCGCACCTTCGGGGCCTTGGCATCGCCTTCGGCCGCCCACTTGGTATAGAAATCAACCAGCGGCTTGGTTTGCGAATGGTAGATTTCCAGGCGCTTCTTGACGGTTTCTTCCTTGTCGTCGTCGCGCTGAACCAGCGGCTCGCCGGTCACGTCGTCCTTGCCTTCGACCTTCGGCGGGTTGAACTTGACATGGTAGGTGCGCCCCGAAGCCAGGTGAGCGCGACGGCCCGCCATGCGTTCAACAATATCGCTGTCCGGCACGTCGATTTCAAGCACGACATCAAGCGGCACGCCGGCATCACGCATGGCCTGAGCCTGGGGAATGGTGCGCGGGAAGCCGTCGAACAGGTAACCGTTCTTGCAGTCGTCCTGGGTCAAGCGATCCTTGACCATGCCGATAATGACCGCGTCCGGGACCAGACCGCCGGCATCCATGTGCTTCTTGGCTTCCAGACCGAGCGCGGTGCCGGCCTTGACTTGGGCGCGCAGCATGTCGCCGGTGGAAATCTGCGGGATGCCAAATTCTTTGGAGATGAAGGTGGCTTGCGTACCCTTGCCGGCGCCAGGAGCGCCCAACAGAATCAATTTCATGAATATAGTCCCTCGGGTTTGTCTAAAAAATTCTTTTTATCGGCTTCACTGGCGGCCGTTCTCTAGGAGCGGAAAATTACCCGTTATTTCCGGGGCGGTCAAACAGTTTGCGCATCCGCTCGGCATCTTCGGGCGTATCGACGCCAGGCATCGGAGCTGCGTCAATCAGCGTCACGCTGACCCGGTAACCATGCCACAGGGCGCGCAACTGTTCGAGTGACTCGAAATGTTCGGTCGGCGCCACGGTCAACCCGGAAAAAGCCTGCAAAAACGAAGCACGGTAGGCGTACAGGCCGACGTGGCGATAGGCCGGGAAATTGGCCGGCAGTGTTTCGCCACCGGCCTCTTTGGCAAAATGATCGCGGGCGTAGGGAATCGGCGCGC
>NZ_JAVHPH010000183.1:0-4219 GCF_036170495.1 Azonexus sp. | reverse complement strand
GCGCGATGATGTGCGACGGTGTTTCGCCGGCCAACTGCACGATGTATTCGCCGAGATCGGTCTCGACCGGGCGGATGCCGGCCGCAGCGAGCGCCTCGTTGAGCTGCGCCTCTTCGGAAAGCATCGACTTCGACTTGACCGCCTTGGTCACGCCATGGCGGCGGGCGATGTCCACCACCAGCCGGCTCACTTCGGCGCCATCGCCCGCCCACAGCACCTCGGCGCCGATCGCCGTGGCCCGCTCCTCGAAAAGTTCGAGCCAGACATCAAGATCGGCGAGGATTCGATTTCGGATGTTTTTTCCGGTTGACCGTAGCATGTCGAAATCGAGGCCATCCTCGGCCAGCGAAGCGATGCCCTTGGCTCGCTTGCCGACAAATAGCGGCTTGGCCTTCTGCAGTGCGCGTTGCAGCACGGCATTCCGGACTTTTTCCCCGGCCCTGGCATGGAAATGCATGGCTTGCGAACGTCCAGCTGCCACCATCAAGAATTTCCCCCGCCGGCGAGCACTTCGGCAATGTGCAGAACGCGCGTCATCTCGTCGCCACGCCGGCGCAAACGGCCTTCGATATTGATCAGGCAGCCGAGGTCACCACCGACCACGGCATCAGCCCCGGCCGCCGCAATCGAATCGCATTTGCGGTCGACAATCTGCGTCGACACCTCGCCAAACTTCACCGAGAAAGCCCCGCCAAAACCGCAGCATTCTTCGCAATCGGGCATTTCCTTGAGGCTCAGGCCGCGCACCTTGAGCAACAGCTCACGCGGCTGGCGCTTGATGCCCAAGCCCCGCAGCCCCTTGCAGGAATCGTGGTAGGTGACGCTGCCAGCAAATTCAGGCGCAACCCAATCGGTCTTCGTCACCTCAGCGAGAAAGCCCGTCAATTCATGCGCCCGGGCCGCCAGCGCCCGCGCCCTCGGCCCCCAGAGAGGATCATCGGCAAAGAGCTGCGGATAAACATTGCGGATCTGGTCGGTACACGAGCCGGACGGAATGACCACAGTGTCGTAATCCTCCAGCTCGGCAATCGCCTTCTTCGCGAGGTCGACGGCAAGCCGGCGATTTCCCGCGCTCCAGGCCGGTTGACCGCAGCAAGTCTGGCCCTCCGGCACGAAAACCTCGGCACCAGTCGCTTCGAGCAGACGCAACGCAGCAAAACCGATCGAGGGGCGCATCAGGTCGACCAGACAGGTAACGTAGAGAGCTAAGCGCATGCTAATATTGCGGCGCACAAGAAAACGAAGTGGCTAATGCTACTCAAACCGCACCAATAAAGGAATCCAGTTGTCCGAAGCTGCCCGCGGGCCGGCCAAAACGCCAGGCACCATCCAGGTTATCGAACGCATGATGTCGTTGCTTGATGCCCTTGCCGCGTCCCCCGATTCAGCCAGCCTGAAACAACTGGCCCACACCACCGAACTCCACCCCTCGACAGCGCATCGTATTCTGGCCGCGATGAGCGCCGCGCGCTTTGTCGAACGCGATGACGCCGGCAGCTATCGCCTCGGCATTCGCCTGCTGGAACTCGGCGGCATCGTCAAATCCCGCATCAACATGCGCGAAGTCGCCCTGCCCTTCATGCAGGAACTGCACGAAAAAATCGGCGAGGCGATCAATCTCGGCACCCGTCATGAAGACGAAATCGTCTATCTCGAACGCACCTCTTCGGGCCGCGCTCTGGTCCGCGTAGTCTATCTGGTCGGCGGCCGCGCACCACTCCATCTAACCTCACTCGGCAAGCTCTTCCTGGCCACCGAGAGTTCGCAAAAAGTTCGTGATTACGCCAAACGCACCGGCCTGCCAGGCAAGACACCGCATTCGCTGACCACCCTTGTCGCCCTGGAAAAAGAACTCGACAAGGTGCGCCGTCACGGCGTCGCCTACGACGACGAAGAAGCCGAACTCGGCCTTAAGTGCGTCGCCGCCCCCATTCATGACGATGAAGGCAATGTCGTCGCCGCGCTATCGGTCTCCGCCCCAGCCGACCGCCACGATCCCGACTGGGCTCGTTTGGTCAAGCAAACCGCTGACGCCGTCTCGCACACCCTCGGTTACACCGGCCCCAATCGGGACAAGGGCGGCCAGGTTTCCTGACCGCGCCCACCCCAGCCGACAGGCGGGGCCACACCGGGCGATTCAGGATGCAAATGCCTTACTTTCTTATGAACGGCTAATCTGCCTGATTGCCTCGGCTGCGGCCACCATGCCAAAAACGGATGTGACACAAACGGATGAACCGAAGCCCGAACAATTCAGGCCGCTAGCACTGAGCGCGCTATCACAGGCCGAATCATTCTCGGGGTAGCGCAGTGGCTCAGTCGAAAAGATGGCGGAAACATTGAATTTTTTCTTTGTGTCACGCGTAAACGCATATTCACGGCGTAATAGTGCGCGCACTTTTGCCAGTAGAGGATCCTGCACCGTTTTACTTAGGTCGGTGACGCACACCTGAGTTGGGTCGATTTGCCCTCCTGCCGCCCCGGCAACGACAATCGGTACATTGACCCGTCGGCAGAAGGCGATCATGGCTGCTTTGGCGCGGACCTGATCAATCGCATCGACGACCAGCGAGTAGTCCTGGTCGAGAATGCTTCCAACGTTTTCTGGCGTAACGAAATCCTCGACGCAACAGACTACGCAATCGGGATTGATCGCTCGTATCCGTTCAGCCATGGCGTCCACTTTAGCTTTGCCATAAACATCGCCAAGGGCATGGATTTGCCTATTCGTATTGGATTCGGCCACCATATCAAGGTCGACTACGGTTATTCGGCCAATTCCCGTGCGCGCAAGTGCTTCTGCGCTCCACGAACCGACCCCGCCAATTCCAACGATACAAACATTTGCTTTTCGTAAGCGTTCGGCACCATCGACACCATACAGGCGGGTAACGCCACCAAAACGACGTTCGCGATCAATAGTCGGCATCAGTTCTCAACGGTTTTGCGGATAACTTCATTGAACGGGGCAATCCACTCGGGAGAAAATTGATTGTCGCAGGCGTTGATTTCAGCAATAGCGCGCAATACAGAACGATTTTTTCCGCGATGAATATGCTTGAGCATGACGGCCTCGAAGGCATCGACAATGGCAAGGATCTTTGCGCCGGCGCAAATATCTGCATCGCGCAATCCATTGGGATAACCGCCACCGTCCGGCATTTCATGATGTTGGGCGACGATCACGGTGGCCGCCTCCCAGCCAGGAATTCTCTGCAAAAGGCCGGCGGCGAAACCGGGGTGGTTTCTTAGCGCCAGTTTGTCATCGGCCGTCATCTTTCCTATTTTTAACCAGGTAGACTCCGGCAACAGCATCATGCCAACATCATGTAGATATGTCGCTGCTTCGAGTTGAACAGGATCGACCAGGGTATTGCCGGCCTTGTTAGTCTCCAGCGCCAGCCGAAGTATCCGCATGGTGCGCCCCTTGAACAATGGGGAGCGGCTTTCGAACTGTAGCGCAAGTGAGCGGAAAAAGTGTAGGTCGGCACTGCCATTCCTCTGCTCGGGGCTAGGGGAGGAAGATTGAGGTGCGCGGCTCGAAATATCGGGTATTACTGGCGGAAATCCGGTGACGGCCTCGATCAGGTCGGCACAGGCCACGTCAATCTGTTCCACCGACTCCAGGGCTAGCGCATCAAGACCTTGCACCAGTAAGGGGAGCTGGAGGTTGTCCAGTGGTTTGCCAGCAAGTAAGGCATCAGTCGCCAATTCGAGGCGATCAACAGCAAGCAGAACCATTTCAGCAAGCAATTCGGAGAACCGGATTTCACCCTCTCGAAAACGAGCCAGCATGGTTTCTATAGGATGGGCGACGGCAACGCCAAGCTCGAATTTACAGAGAGAGGCATCTCCCTTGACGTTGTGAACGGAGCGAAAGAGATTGGCAATAATGTCGCGGTCTGCCGGGATTTTTTTCAAGAGCGCAACGTCGCGTTCGATGTCCGGCGCACGCTCTGTCAGAACCTCGGCAAACTCAATCAGCGCTTCGCGATCGTGGATCACTGGTGCAATGATCGAACAAATATCCATGTAGCCCCCGTCATTTCTAATAATTTTACGAGTTTAACAAACTGGCGCCAGGAGCAGCGCGGATCCTTGCTTTCTTGGCCTTGACTGCACCATCTTCGCCACCTAAGATTCCGCGCTTCATCTAGGAAATACCTGCCGTGACTCTGGAACAGCTCTACGCCCTGATCGGGCCCGACATGAAGGCCGT
>NZ_JAVHPH010000182.1:0-19210 GCF_036170495.1 Azonexus sp. | reverse complement strand
CGTCGTGATTGACGTCGATCCCCATGACGCTCGATTCGGTGAAATCGTCGCTGTCAAAATCGTCGATGCTGAAATCGGAGTTGGCCGTCGGTAGCGGCCGGGCCGCTGCCGCCGGCTTGCCTTCAGGCTTCCTGGCGGCGACTGCAGGCTGGGGCTTGATCGGCTTGCCGGGCGTAAATTCCAAATCCGGCAGCGGTTCGGGCAGCGACTTGGGTTGCTCCTCGGCTGGCGCGGGCGCTACTGGCGCCGTGGCCTCGGGCAGCGGGGCCGGGGCACGCGGCCGGGCAGCCGGCCGCTCCGGCATTTTTTTGTCCTGCTTCTTGAAAAAGGAAAAAACCATAACCACTCCGCGCGCGGGGAAGTAGTTTTTAGCATGCCATCGCACTTCATGCAACGAGGAGTCCGACCAGTACGAGAAGGAGCGCCAGAACCGGCCCGAATGGCTGATCCAGTCCGAGCGCCAGGGCGAATGCCGCGACATAGGCGAGGACGCCGATCGCCAGGGCCCAACGCAGGCCGGAGCGCCAGTTGGCGGCACGCCGGAAGGCCAGCCACGGCGGAATGAAGACCAGCGCAAAAGCCCCCATGACGCCGAGACTCATTGTCGCCATGGCCAGGCTAAGCGCCGCCAGCAGATCGAAGCCGAGCTGGGTCGGCCAGGCCGCCAGGCCGCGCAAGCGAAAGAGATCGGGGTAAACGCGGGCCAGCAGCAATCTGGGCGACAAGCTGCGCAAGGCGAGCAAGGCGACCGTCCCGCCGCTGGCGACCGGCCAGAGCTGCGCGCTACCGGCAAAATAGAGCTGGCCGTCGAACAGGGCATGGCCCAGGCGTTCGGCCAGCGGCGCGTTGGCGGCGAGCAGCACGGCGGCGGACCAGCCGCCGAGCAGCAGCAGCGCATCGCCGGCGCCACCGGACAGGCGCCGGACAAACAGCTGGCGACCGCTCCCGGCCAGCGCCGCCATTGCCAGCCCGCCGAGCACCGGTGCCATACCAGCGACCAGGGCCAGCAAGGCGCCGGCCGCGGCGACATGCGAATAGGCCAGCGCGGCCAGCCATTGGTCACGCAGACGCAGGTAGCAACCGAGCGCCGGCAGGACGATGGCGCAGGCCAGCCCGGTCAGGAAAGGAATCAGGAATAGTTCAGCCGACATCGTTGCCCCTCAGCGCAATAACACGATCGCAAACGGCTTCGACAAAGGCCGTGTCGTGGCTGACGACGAGAATGCCGGCGCCAGCCGCTGCCCGGTCGCGCAGGTGTTCGGTCAGGTGGGCGACACCGGCGACATCGAGGTTGTTGGTCGGCTCGTCGAGCAGGGCCAGATCAGCCGGCGCTTGCAGGATGGCCCACAGGGTCAGGTAATGACGCTGGCCGCCAGACAGTTTGTCGAGCCGGCGGTCGAGCCGGTCGGCCAGCCAGGCGGGCAAGCCTTCAGGACTGGCCCCGGTCAGCGCCAACAGTTCACGGCCAGACAGGGGCAGGCCGACGACCGGCGGCACGTCCTGCGTCTGCAAGGCCAGGCGAAGGCCGGGACGCTGCGCGAGGCGCCCGGAAAAAACCTTGGCCCGCCCGGCAAGGGCAGCGAGTAGCGTGCTTTTGCCGACGCCGTTGGGACCGGTCAGGCCGACAATTTCGCCGGCCGCAATGGTTAAATCGAGCGGCTGCGTCGCCGGCTGCTGCCAGCCGACGACCAGTTTTTCAGCCCGGAGCAGGACGTTCACCGCAGGCCTTTCAGCAAGCGTTGGACGGTGTCGTCGAACAGGCCGAACAGATCCTTGGCTTCCGGCGTGCCGCCGACCGTGTAGGGCAACAGAACGGCCGGCAGGCCGGTCTTGCCGGCGATCCACAGGCTCGGCCCATCCTGCTGGTAGGCGGCGCGCAGGACCATTTTGGCCGGCGCGCTCTGCTGACGGGCAAGCAGATCGGTGAGGTGGCCGCTGGTTGGCTCGATGCCCGGCTTCGGTTCGAGCGCGCCGACTTCCTTGATGCCCAGCCAGTTGGTCAGGTATACGAATGAGGCGTGATGGACGAGCACCGGCACGCCCTTGAGCGGCGCGGCCTCTTTCTGCCAGCGTGCCATCGCCGTCTGCCACTTGCCGGCAAAGGCCTGGTAGCCGGCCTGATAGGCGGCGCCATTGACGGCATCGAGCTCGACCATGCGTGCCGTCAGCGCCGCGCCGACCTTCAGCACATTGCGCGGATCAAGATGGGTGTGCGGATTGCCGGCGGCATGGACGTCGCCGTGGGCGCGGTCGAGCGTCGTCGGCACTTCCAGGCGATTGACGAAGTTGGCCGCCGCGAAATAACCCGGCTGACCGGGCTGGATGGCCGAGTTTCCGGAGTCGCGGAGGACCAGCGGCAACCAGCCGATTTCCAGATCGGCGCCGGCGGCGACGACCAGGTTGGCCTGCCGGGCCTGCGCCAGCAACGACGGCCTGGCTTCGATGCGGTGCGGGTCCTGGAAGGCGGTCGTCGCGGTATAGACCTTGACCTTGCCGCCACCGATTTCCTGCGCCAGGGCGCCCCATTCCGGCACGGTGGCGAAGACTTTGAGGTCGGCCTGGGCGGTTCCCACGGTCAACCCGAAAAAACAGGCAAAAATGAAATGTTTCATGGTCGGCTCCTAGAACTTGTGGGCGCCGTGGGCGCCGAGGCTCATGACGTACTGCAGCGTCAACTGGTTGTCGGTGATGCCGAACATCGATTTGTCCTGCGCGACTTGCAGACGAAGGCGCGAGAACTCGCTCCAGCTGTAATCGACCATCGCCGACGCCTTTTTCGGGCGATAGCTGTCGACCATAAGATTGGCCGCGTTGGCGCCGAAATCGCGCCGGCCGCTGTCGAGTTGCTCGTAACGCAGGCCAGCCCGCCATTGCGGCGTGAATTGGTAAACGCCCTGGGCGTACCAGCCGGACTGGTTGGTCTGGTAGCTGCTATCGACACAGGCGCCGACACAAGTCAGCCCGCCCTTCTCCTCGCGGACAAAATACTCGCTCTGGAACTTGAAGTTCCGATGCGCCGAGTTGCCGTTCGGCGCCCATTTCCAGACAAAATCGGCCAGCCAGGTCGTCGAATCGCCGGCGAAGGAGCCCTGTGCGGTCGCCCCGCCGATGTCGACAAAATCGCCACTCCGCTCGCTGGCCCGCGTTTTCAACCAGGATGCCCCAGCCCGCCAACTATGCGAGACACCGACATCGTCGCCGACGTGCACGTACAGCGCGCCACCGCCGGTGCCGTTGTTGTTCCGGTCGGTGCCCGGGAAATTGGCGCCGCGACCGACTTCAGTGCCGAACTCGACAAATAGCGAAGTCGGCGCCAGCCATTTCAGCTGCACACCATCCTGGACATAGCTGGCATCCTCGCCGAACATCGCCTGATACATCAGCGGCGCATCGGTAAAATCCCACATGTGCGGGTGTTGCTCGTTGAGGTAACCGATGCTCGAGCGATAACGTCCGACTTTCAGGCCGACGCCCTGGCCGATGGCCAGCGACTGGAACCACGCCTCCTCGATATTGGCCTGACCGTCAACCATCGCCACGATGGCCTGGCCGCGCCAATAGGGATCGACATTGGCAGCCAGCACCAGCTCCGTTTCATCGACCGAGAAGCCACGCGTATTGAACCCTTGGCCGCCCGGCACAAAGCCGGTGATGCCACGTCCCGGAATGTTCCTGGCGTGGCGGAACTGGCCTTGGAGGATCAGCGAGACTTCGGGATTGAAGGCGTTGGCTGACGCCACGGACTGGCGACTTTCGGCGGGCACCGGTGCCGATGCCGACTTCTCGGATTTGGCCTGAGATTCAGCCTGAACCAGCTTCTGTTCGAGCGCCGCGATGCGTTGCTCGTAGGTTTTTTTCATGTCGTCGATCTGGGCGCGAATGGCTGCCAGATCGGCATCGGATGCGGCTTGCGCGCCGCACGAGGCGGCCAGCAAGGCCGCCATGGCAAAAGATTTTTGCATGGGATTTTCCTGAAATTGCGTAACAAGCGGCCAACCGCGGGAATCCCACGGTCAACCGGAAAAAACGGGCAATTTCAGAAAAGTGGCGGACCCTGCTGGGTCGCGATGGGCGCCGGGAACGTGTCGCGGCCATGGGCCGAGAACGATTCCGGAACCAGCTGAACGGCCAGCACCGGCGGCAAGGCCGCCAGCGAAGGCAAGGCCGTACCGAGGTCATGCGCCGCCAGGCAAAGCGGGCAGACATGGGTCGGCAAGCCATCATCGTTGCTCGCCGCATGCTCGACGGCGTGCGCCCCCGTCGCCACTTGGGCGAAGAAGAGCACGACAACGAGAAGGAGACGGCGCAACGGAAGCATCTATTCAGTCTATCAGGACAGCGTTACGTTCAAATGGCGGAGCGGCGCTCAGTCTACCTGCACCAGCAGGCCTTTGAGATACTCGCCTTCGGGAAAGTTCAACGCCACCGGATGATCGGCCGCGCCAGCCAGGCGACGAACGATGCGCGCCGAGCGCCCGGCATCGAGCGCCGAGTCGGCGATGATTTTCTGGAACATTTCCAGCCCGACGCCGCCGGAGCACGAATAGGTCATCAACAACCCGCCCGGCTTGAGCAGCCGGCAGCCCAGGATATTGATGTCCTTGTAGGCCTTGGCTGCCCGGTCGGCATGCGCCGCCGACGGGGCAAACTTGGGCGGATCGAGGACGATCAGGTCGAACAATTTGCCCGCCTTGCGAAAATCGCGCAGCGCCTGAAAAACGTCGGCCTCCTGCCATTGCGCCCGATCGGCCGGCAAAGCGGGGTTGAGCGCCAGATTGGCCGCGGCCTGGGCCAGCGCCGGGCCGGAGGAATCAATCGACAGCACGCTCTTGGCGCCACCGGCCAGCGCCTGCAGCGAAAAGCCGCCGGTGTAGCAAAAGCAGTTCAGCACGTCCTTGCCAGCCGCCAACTGGCCAAGCAAGGCGCGGTTCTCGCGCTGGTCGAGATAAAACCCGGTCTTGTGGCCGCCGGCAATATCAATCGCCAGACGAACCCCGTTTTCGTCGATGGACAGCGGCGTCGCCGGCGCCTCACCATGCAACCAGCCGGTGGTCGGACCCAGACCTTCGAGGCCACGGACATCGGAATCGGAGCGTTCATAAACGCGCGAGCAACCGGTCGCCTTGACCAGCCCGGCGACGATAGCGTTGCGCCATTTGTCGGCACCGGCCGAAGTCAGCTGGACGACCACCGTATCGCCGTACTGATCGGCGATGACGCCGGGCAGACCGTCGGATTCGGCATGAATCAGACGCAGGCCCGACTGGCCGCGCAACTCCGGCAACGACTGGCGCAGCGCCACGGCTGCCGCGATGCGCCGCTTGAAGAAAGCGTCGTCGATGGATTCTTCGGCATCGAAAGTCCAGAAGCGCGCGCGAATCTGCGACTTCGGGCTGTAGGCGGCGCGCCCGAGCGGACGCAGATTGTCAGCCAGCACTTCGACCGTATCACCCGGCCGGGCCCGACCTTCAAGGCGGCCGACCGAACCGGCGAACAACCAGGGGTGGTGCTTGAACGCCGAACGTTCCTTGCCCGGAAGCAGAATCAGCTGTGCCATGTTTTTCCCGATCTAAAAAGCAAGAAGCCCCGGTTACCTTGCGGCAACCGGGGCTCAGGAATTCTTTTGTTGACTATTCCATGTCCGGATCAAGCGTGATGCGAAGACGCGCCGCAGACAGTGCGCTTAGCACGGCAAGGCGATGTCGACAACGTCACGGTTGGGTTCGGGCGTGGAATTAAGCGCCCAGAGCCTTGCGGTTGCGCTGATGACACTCGGCAGCGTACATGACCTTGAACAGGGTCTTGCCCGTGTTCTTGAACAGACGCTTGGTAGACTTGGAAACGCAGCGGCGCTCCAGGGAAGAACGGCGAACGCGATTGATGGCCATGAAAACTCCTTGAATCCGGCGAATTTGCGAAACCGCAGAGGATAGCGCCCTGTGGATGAATCGTCAACGAAGCCTTGATTTTTCGCCGATTTTTCCGGTTGACCGTGGAATTGTCCGACTATTTGGCCTTGGCCCGCGGATGGGCCGAATCGTAGACCTTGGCCAAGTGCTGAAAATCCAGGTGCGTATAAACCTGCGTCGACGCGATGCTGGCGTGGCCGAGCATTTCCTGTACGGCACGCAGATCGCCCGAGGATTGCAGGAGGTGCGAGGCGAAGGAGTGACGCAGCATGTGCGGGTGAACATGGGCTGGAAGTCCAATCAGCACGGCCCGCCGGGCCAGCCTGGCCTCGACCAGACGCGGGCTGATGCGACCGCCGCGCTGACCGACAAACAGGGCCTTTTCTCCCGGCTTGGCCAACTGCCCGCGCAGCACAGACCATGCCGCCAACGCCTCGCATGCCTTGCTGCCAACCGGCACCAGCCGCAACTTGGCGCGCTTACCAAGAACGCGGATCTCGCCTTCGTGGGCCACCTTGTCGAGCACGTCGCAATCGAGCGAAACTAGCTCGGCTAGCCGTAATCCGGAGGAATAGAACAATTCGAACATGGCCAGATCACGGGCCCCCTGCACCGGATCGTCGTCCTCGAATGGCGCCAGCAGGCAGGCAGTTTCGTCGACGGACAAGGCCTTGGGCAACAACCGCGGCGATTTCGGCGGCCGGATGCCATCACAGGGATTGGCCTTGATCAGGCCGCGTTCGCCGAGCCAGCCGAAAAATCCGCGCCAGGCCGACAGCGTCCGCGCCAGCGAACGGCCGCCCAGGCCTTGGCCATGGAGCTGGGCGACAAAACGGCGAATGTGATGGACGAGCAAGCCAGCGAGCGGGGTTTCGCCCGCCGCCACCAACAGCTTCCCCAGATCGCGCCGGTAATTGGAAACAGTGTGCGGCGACAGCCGGCGCTGGTCCGAAAGTTCCGCCAGCCAGGCGTCGACCGCAGCGACGGCGTCGTGTTGCATGCTATTCGGCACTTGATAAAACTGATGCATTTGCCCTTGTGACAAGGCGCAAACCACAGCGATAACGAGCAGTATCGCGAGGATTTGCAACGCTGCCACGGGGGCAAAGGCGCTGTTTTATGTGCCGAATGGCATGCAACACGACGCGTTCGGTCACAGCACGCTCTTGGTCACTCTGGCCAGGGCCGCGGAAACCATTTCGCCGAGGCGTTCGAGGTACAACGTCCCCATGTCAGCGTAGAAGCGTTGCGCTTCCTCGCTGCCCAGCGCGATCATGCCGATCGTCCCGCCGCCGTTGCGCAGGGCGATCAGCGCCTGCGAACGAATGTGGGAAGCCGCCTCGCCGAACCATGAGGTCGTGCCAAAACCGGCCGTCGAACCGCAATACGGCCGAGCCAGCGTTTCGGCAAAAACCTGCAGCTCTTCGCTGACGGCGGCAAATTCCGGCAAGTCCTCGATGCCTTCCGGCTTGTCCCACAGGCGCAGGGCGACATGCGGCACAGCGAAATCATCGCGCAGGTGGAAGTTGAGCAGATGGATGACCGCCTGAAAGGTCTCGGCAGCGATCAGCGCGACCGACAGTCGATGGACCTTCTCGCTGATCTGGTCGTTTTCCTCGCCGAACGCGATGAGTTCGGCCAGCTTGCTCTCGGTCGCCCGGTTCTTGTCGCGCAGCGTCAGCATCTGGCGCTCGGCCAGCGAGACGGTGCGGCCACCATGCGGATGCGGCACGAAAATCTGGGCCATCAGGTCGGCGTACTGCTCGAAAAAGCCCGGATTATTCTTCAGGTAGTCCGCGATTTCCTCGGGGAACATGGCGCTCATAATTCAATTTCTCCAGTAAATACCGTTACCGCCGGGCCGGTCATCAAAACCGGCCGCTCACCGCCGCCCCAGGCAATATTCAGATCGCCGCCATGCGTCGTAACGCGGACCGGCGAATCGAGCAGGCCGCGGCGAATGCCAGCGACCACCGCGGCGCAGGCGCCGGTGCCGCAGGCCATTGTTTCACCCGTGCCGCGCTCATAAACGCGCAGCTTGATGGCGTGGCGGTCGACAATCTGCATAAATCCCGCATTAACCCGCTGCGGGAAGCGCGGATGCTTTTCAATCAATGGGCCGTACTCGCCAACTGGCGCCGACTCGACGCTCTCCACCACCTGCACGGCGTGCGGATTGCCCATCGAGACGACGCTCGTTTCCAGCGTTTCATCGGCCACATCGAGCAGATGCACGATCAGGTCGTCGTCGGCGAGAAAGGGGATTGCGGCCGGCAAAAAGCGGGGAACCCCCATGTCGACCGTGATATTGCCATCGCTTTCTAGGCGCGGCGTAATCAGGCCTTTCATCGTCTCGACCCGAATCTCGCGCTTGTCGGTCAGGCCTTGATCGTGCACAAAACGCACGAAACAGCGCGCGCCATTGCCGCATTGCTCAACCTCGCCACCATCGGCATTGAAGATGCGGTAGCGGAAATCGACGCCCGCTTGGGTCGCCTTTTCGACCAGCAGAATCTGGTCGCAGCCGACACCGAAATGGCGGTCAGCGAGATAGCACAGTTGTTCCGGCGTCAACGCCAGCGACTGGCGAATACCGTCAAGGACAACGAAATCGTTGCCCAGACCATGCATTTTCGAGAATTTGAGTTTCACGTACTGCCTCACTAAATTATTTTAAAAAGCATAGCAGAGACAGGGAGTTGCCTCAAAATCTTAAAGCTTCTTCTCCATCACGAAATCGTCCATGATGAAGCCGTGGCCGATGTCGTCGACAATCGCCTCACGCACGACGAAACCGTATTTCATGTACGAATTGATGGCCTTGTCGTTGCGCTTGTTGACCGCCAGGATAACGCAGGGATACCCCTCTTTTTTTGCCCTTGCGGCGACATGGCCGATCAATTGACCACCGACCCCCTGGCGCTGCACATCAGGGTGGATGTACAGCTTGTCGAGCTTGAATTCACCCTTGTAGATTTCGCTGAAGGCAAAGCCGACGCGGCGATCACCGAGAAAAGCCTGGTCGAGCCATTTGTGCTCATCCTTGAGGTCATCGTACAGACGCTCATGGCCATAGCGTTGCTCGAGCATGAAATCGATCTGTTCCTGCGTGATGATGCCGGGGTAAGTGGCCTGCCAGATTTCGCGGGCCAAGGCCGAGATCGCCGGCACATCGGGCGGCGTCACGGGACGGATGTCAACATTTAGGCTGTTCATGGGTAAAACCTCTGTTCTCCGGGTGGCCGGGTTTTGAAGCGCTTGTGCAACCAGAAATACTGCTCCGGCATGCGCAGCACCTGGCTTTCAATAAACTGGTTCATGAATTCGGTATCGGCTTCGACACTTTCGCCGGGGAAATTCTCCCATGACGGCATCACCTCGATCTCGTAGCCATCCGGCACCTGGTGGCATATAACTGGCACGACGCGTGCATTGGTCAGCCGGACCAGCCGCGACAAGGCGGGAATCGTCGCCGCCTGAACGCCGAAGAAAGGCACGAAAATCGACTCCTTGGGACCAAAATCCATGTCCGGCAGGTAGTAAAACGGGTGTCCGTCCTTCATCGCCCTGACGATCTTGCGCATGCCATCCTGACGCGAGAGCAGTATCGCCTCGTTGAAACGCATCCGGCCATCATAAAGCAACTTGTTGAGGACCGGATTCTTCTGGTTCGAGAAGACACTGCATCCGGTCACGTGCATCGAGATCACCGTCCCGCCGGCATCCAGCCCGACGAAATGGGGCGAAAGCATGACCACCGGCCGGCCTTCCGGATCAGTCAGATGCTCGACCCCGTGAATGCGAATGAGGCGCTCCAGCCGTTCCCGCGATGCCCACCACCCTAACGTGCGGTCGAGCACAGCCCGGGCAAAGGCAACGAAATGAGCCCGCGCCAGCACTTCCCGTTCAGCTTCGCTCTTCTCCGGGAAGCACAGGCGCAGGTTGGTCAGCGCCACTTCACGCCGGCTGCGGCCCAAAGCATAGAGCAGGCGCCCCAACCCGCTCCCCAGACTGCGCAGCACGGAGAGCGGCAACCAGTGCAACAGCCAGAGAAAGCCGACCAGAATATAAGTAAGAAAAATATTCAAGGAATTCACTCCGCCGGCGGCGCGTCGGCACCGCCCGGTCGTTTGTAGCGGTTGTAGCCCCACAGGTACTGGGCTGGGCACTGGCGGATCAGTGTCTCGATTTCAAAATTGATCTGCTGCGCCCGGTCGACCGTAGCACCCGTCAGCGGATTCTGCGGCGGCTGAAAATGCACGCGGTAGCCACGCCCGCCAGGTAGACGCTCACCCCAGGTCAGCAACGCTGCGGCCCCGGTTTCGGTCAGGCGAGCGGCCAGCGTCATCGTGTAAGCGTATCGACCAAAGAACTTGAGCCAGGCACCCTCGCCGGTCTTCGGCGCCTGATCAGGCAACATGCCGACCATTTCGCCCTTCTTCAAGGCCTTGATCAGAGCGCGCACGCCAGAGAGATCAGCCGGCGCCAGATGCAGGTGGGCGCGCTTGCGGCCGGTCAGGATCAGCTCCTGCGCCACGGCCGATTTCGGTGCGCGATAAAGCACCGTGATGTCGCCAAAAGACGATAGATATTGCGCGGTAATCTCGAAACAGCCGAGGTGCGGCGTCAGAAAGACAATTCCCTTGCCGGCCTGTTGTGCCGCCTCGACATGCTCCCAACCAACCACCTCGGCGACCAGCGGAATCGCCTCCTCGAGCGGACGCATCCAGATGCGGGCCAGTTCCAGCATTTGCTTGCCCGTCTCGGCCGCCACCTTGCCACGCAGTAACGACGGGAGACCCGCCTGGGCAATGTTTTCCCGCAGATGACGACGATAGGTTGGCGACAACCAGTAGGTCAGGCGGCCGAGCCAGCCGCCCAGCACATGCAGCACGCTCAGAGGCAAGCGGGAAAGGAGACGGAAGATAAAAACCATGATGCCCCGGGGGTTGAATCCCCCTCAGAAAAGTTTAATATTATCCGTTCGCCGAGTTAAACAGACAACTTGCGGGGCGACTCATAAATACTGCTAAAGCGTCACCGCTCGTGGTCCGAAGCAGGTAGCGCCGGACAAAAGGACCACTGGAGCATCACATGAGCGAATATTTCTTCACTTCCGAATCCGTCGGCGAAGGTCACCCGGACAAGGTTGCCGACCAGATTTCCGACGCCATCCTCGACGCCATCCTGGCCCAGGACAAGCATTCCCGCGTCGCCGCCGAAACCCTGTGTAACACCGGACTGGTCGTCCTGGCCGGTGAAATCACCACCAGCGCCAATGTCGATTACATTCAGGTCGCCCGCGAGACCATCAAGCGCATCGGCTACGACAACACCGACTACGGCATTGACTACAAAGGTTGCGCCGTCCTCGTCGCCTACGACAAGCAGAGCCCGGACATCGCCCAGGGCGTGGACAAGGCCTACGACGACAACCTCAATCAGGGCGCCGGCGACCAGGGCCTGATGTTCGGCTACGCCTGCGACGAAACCCCGTCGCTGATGCCGTTGCCGATCTACCTGTCGCACCGCCTCGTCGAGCGTCAGGCCATGCTGCGCAAGGATGGCCGCCTGCCTTGGGCGCGCCCGGATGCCAAGTCGCAGGTCACCATCAAGTACGTCGATGGCAAGCCGGATTCGATCGATACGATCGTGCTGTCCACCCAGCATTCGCCGGACATCAGCCTCGAAGACCTGCGCGAAGCGACCATCGAACAGATCATCAAGCCGGTGCTGCCGAAAGAACTGATCAAGGGCAACATCAAGTTCCTGGTCAACCCGACCGGCCGTTTCGTCGTCGGCGGCCCGCAGGGCGACTGCGGCCTGACCGGCCGCAAGATCATCGTCGACACCTACGGCGGGGCCGCCCCGCACGGCGGCGGCGCTTTCTCGGGCAAGGATCCGTCCAAGGTTGACCGCTCAGCCGCCTACGCCGGCCGTTACGTCGCCAAGAACATCGTCGCCGCCGGCCTGGCCTCGCGCTGCCTGGTCCAGGTCTCCTACGCCATCGGTGTTGCCGAGCCGACTTCGGTCATGGTCGACACTTTCGGCACCGGCAAGGTTAGCAACGAAACCCTGACCGCGCTGATCAAAAAGCACTTCGATTTGCGCCCGAAGGGCATCGTCAACATGCTCGACCTGCTCCGTCCGATTTACCAGAAGACCGCTGCCTATGGCCACTTTGGCCGCGACGAGCCGGAATTCACCTGGGAAGCCACCGACCGCGCCAACTTGCTCAAATCGGACGCTGGTCTGTAAGACAATGGCATTGTGAAGTTTTGCAAGAAGGGAGCCCAAGCGGCTCCCTTCTTTGTTAAAATCATCAAATATGCTGAAAAAAATCCCCGTTGAACAGCTGACGCTGGGCATGCATCTGCAGGCCTTCTGCGGCGCCTGGCTGGAACATCCGTTCTGGCGAACGAAATTCGTCCTCAGCGACCCGAATGACCTCACGCTGATTCGTGAAAGCACGATCACGCAAGTCTGGATCGACGTTTCCAAAGGCCTCGATATCGCTGTATCGGACGGCGAGCAGATCGTCGTTGCAGAAGAAATTCCCGAGCCGCCACCCGTCGTTCAGGAAAAGGCATCGTTCAACGACGAGGTCAAACGCGCGGCAAAAATTTGCGCCAAGGGGAAGGAAGCCGTTGTTTCGATGTTCCAGGAAGCGCGCATGGGCAAGGCCATCGAGGCTGAAGCCGCAGCGCCGCTGGTCGAGGAAATATCCAATTCGGTGATGCGCAATCCAGGTGCGTTGATCAGCCTGGCTCGCCTGAAAATTGCCGACGACTACACCTTCATGCATTCGGTGGCTGTCTGCGCCCTGATGATCGCGCTGTCCCGGAAATTGGGACTGGACGAGCAGCAAACCCGCGACGCCGGCATGGCGGGGCTGTTGCATGACCTGGGCAAGGCCATGATTCCGCTGGAAATATTGAATAAGCCAGGCAAACTAACCGAGGAAGAGTTCGCCCTCGTCAAAACGCATCCGGAAGAAGGCTACAGACTTCTGCTGGCGGGCAAAGGTATCAGCGACATCACCAAGGATGTCTGCCTGCACCACCACGAAAAGATCGACGGCAGCGGCTACCCGAAAGGACTGAACGGCGAAACGATGAGCCTGTTTGCCAAAATGGGCGCCGTTTGCGACGTGTACGATGCCGTCACCTCGAATCGCCCCTACAAGGCCGGCTGGGACCCCGCCGAGTCGATCAAGCGGATGGCCGAATGGAAGGGCCATTTCGATCCGACCGTGTTCCAGGCTTTCGTCAAAAGCCTGGGCATTTACCCGGTTGGCTCGCTGGTCAGGCTTGAATCGGGAAAATTGGGCGTGGTTGTCGAGCAAGGCGAACAGTCCTTGCTCAAACCCAAGGTCAAAGTATTTTTCTCAACCAAATCGCAGGCCTACATCAAGCCGGAGATCATCGATCTGGCGCGCAGCCCCGAAAAAATCGCCGGCCGCGAAGAAGCTGCGAAATGGGGCATCAAGGACATCGATCGCTACTGGGCCGGCGACAAGGGCTGAAAACGCATTTATAATCCGCACCCTACCGAGGGGCGCTGCAGGAGAAACCTCCCAGGCTCGGTTTAAAACGGCGCTCACTGATCAACCCTGCCGGGCGCAGGGGGCCGCCGGTGAGCAAGCACGCCGTTATTCCCCTCCCCGTCACAGTTTATTTGGAGCTTACTGTGGCTGACTCATTTACCAATACTCAAGACTGCGTTATCGCCGACATCAACCTTGCCGACTGGGGTCGCAAGGAAATCCGCATCGCCGAAACCGAAATGCCCGGCCTGATGGCCATTCGCGAGGAATTCGCCAAGACCCAGCCACTCAAGGGCGCCCGCATCACCGGTTCGCTGCACATGACCATCCAGACCGCCGTTCTCATCGAGACGCTGACCGCGCTCGGCGCCGAAGTGCGCTGGGCATCCTGCAATATCTTCTCGACGCAGGATCACGCTGCTGCTGCCATCGCCGCGCAGAACATCCCGGTCTTCGCCGTCAAGGGCGAAACCCTGGTCGATTACTGGGATTACACCCATCGCATTTTCGAATGGGCCGACGGCGGCTACTCGAACATGATCCTCGACGACGGCGGCGATGCCACCCTGCTGCTGCACCTCGGCGCCCGTGCCGAGAAGGATCTGTCGGTCATTGCCAAGCCGGGTTCCGAAGAAGAAACCATCCTCTTCGCCGCCATCAAGACCAAGCTGGCTGTCGATCCGACCTGGTATTCCGTGCGTCTGGCGGCCGTCAAGGGCGTCACCGAGGAAACCACGACTGGCGTGCATCGCCTGTACCAGATGCATCAGCGTGGCGAACTCAAGTTCCCGGGCATCAACGTCAATGACTCGGTGACCAAGTCCAAGTTCGACAACCTCTACGGCTGCCGCGAATCGCTGGTTGACGGCATCAAGCGCGCCACCGACGTGATGATCGCCGGCAAGGTCGCCCTGATTGTTGGCTACGGCGATGTGGGCAAGGGTTGCGCCCAGGCCATGCGCGCCCTGTCGGCCCAGGTCTGGGTCACCGAAATCGACCCGATCTGCGCCCTGCAAGCCGCCATGGAAGGCTTCCGCGTCGTTACCACCGAATACGCCGCCGACAAGGCTGACATTTTCGTCACGACGACCGGCAACTACCACGTCATCACCCATGACCACATGGCGGCGATGAAGAACAATGCCATCGTCTGCAACATCGGCCACTTCGACAACGAAATCGACGTTGCCTCGATCGAGAAATACCAGTGGGAAGAGATCAAGCCGCAGGTCGATCACGTCATCTTCCCGGACGGCAAGCGCATCATCCTGCTCGCCAAGGGCCGCCTGGTGAATCTCGGTTGCGGCACCGGCCATCCGTCCTACGTCATGTCCTCGTCCTTCGCCAACCAGACCATCGCCCAGATCGAACTGTGGACGGAAGCCGTCAAGGGTTCCAACAAGTACCCGGTCGGCGTCTATACGCTACCCAAGCATCTCGACGAAAAGGTTGCCCGCCTGCAACTGAAGACGCTCAACGCGCAGCTGTCCGAGCTGACCGACGAGCAGGCCGCCTACATCAACGTTGCCAAGGAAGGCCCGTACAAGGCCGACCATTACCGGTACTAAGCCATGCGCCTGCTTGCCATCTGGATCATCAATGCGCTCGCCCTGCTGGCGCTGCCGACTGTCGTGCCGTCGGTCCACGTGGCAAGTTTCGGCACGGCGCTGATTGTCGCCCTTGTGCTCGGGCTGATCAACGCCGTGCTGCGGCCATTGCTGATTTTGCTGACCCTGCCGGTCACGCTGCTGACGCTGGGCTTGTTCATTTTCGTGATCAACGCCCTGCTCTTCCAGTTGGCCGGCTATCTGATTCAAGGTTTCAACGTTGGCGGCTTCTGGCCGGCGCTGTTCGGCTCGGTGGTTTACAGCGTGATTTCCTGGGTGCTCAGCGCGGTGTTTTTGTCGGCGAAAGGCAAGTAATTGCCGCGGGCCGATCAACTGCTGGTCGAAGCCGGGCTTGCCGCCTCGCGCACAGCCGCCCAGCGGTTGATCGCGGCCGGTCGGGTCAGTTGGTCGGGCGGCATCATCGTCAAACCGGCTTTCGATTTACCGCCAAAAACGCCGTTGACCGTAGCAATTGACCCGGAAGACCGTTTCGTCTCGCGTGGCGGCCTCAAGCTGGCCGGCGCGCTGGCCGAAACCGGCATTTCGGCTGACGGCAAGCGCTGTCTCGATGTCGGACAATCGACCGGCGGTTTTACCGACTGCCTGCTGCAAGCTGGCGCCAGCCATGTCGTCGGCGTCGACGTCGGCCACGGACAATTGCATGCCCGGCTGGCCAGCGACCCGCGCGTCACCGCGCTCGAAGGCATCAACTGTCGGGCGCTGAACCCGTCCGATCTGGGCGAAGCCATGCCGCAAGCCGGTTTCGCATTGATCGTCGGCGACGTTTCCTTCATTTCGATGACGCTGATCGTCCCCCAACTGCCCGCCCTGCTGGCGGCCGACGGCGACCTGCTGTTGCTGGTCAAACCCCAGTTCGAAGTCGGCCCGGCCAACATCGGCAAAGGCGGCATCGTCCGCGATCCGGCGCTTTACGCCGGCGTCGAACGTAAGTTTTTCGATTTAGCCCAAAATTTCCGGTTGACCGTGAAAGCCTGGCTGAACAGCCCGATTACCGGCGGTGATGGCAACCGCGAATTTTTCATCTGGTTGAAAAAATGACTACAGAAATCTCCATCGAATTTTTCCCGCCGCAAACGCCGGAAGGCGTCGACAAGCTGCGCACCGTGCGCGCCGAGCTGGCAAAACTCAATCCCACCTTCTTCTCGGTCACCTTTGGCGCCGGCGGCTCGACCCGCGAGCGCACCTTCTCCGTCGTCAAGGAAATCGCCGCCGAAGGCCACGACGCCGCACCGCACCTGTCGTGCATCGGCTCGACGCGCGACAACATCCGCGACATCCTCAACGAATACAAAGCCGCCGGCATCAAGCGCACCGTCGCCCTGCGCGGCGACCTGCCCTCCGGCATGGCTGAAACCGGCGAATTCCGCTACGCCAACGAACTGGTCGAGTTCATCCGCGCCGAAACCGGCGACTGGTTCAGCATCGAAGTCGCCGCCTACCCGGAATGGCACCCGCAATCGCGCAGCCCGAAGGATGACCTCGACGCCTTCGCGCGCAAGGTCAAGGCCGGCGCCAATTCGGCCATCACCCAGTATTTCTACAACGCCGACGCCTACTTCCACTTCGTCGATGAAGCCCGGGCGCTCGGCGTCGACGTCCCCATCGTGCCCGGCATCATGCCCATCGTCGGCTTCACCAAGCTGGCCCGTTTCTCGGACGCCTGCGGCGCCGAACTGCCGCGCTGGATGCGCAAGAAATTCGAGAGCTACGGCGACGACAGCGATTCGATCCGCGCCTTCGGCCTCGATGTCGTGACCGAACTGTGCGAACGCCTGCTCAAGGGTGGTGCGCCCGGACTGCATTTTTATGCCATGAACCAGTCGGCCCTGACCACGGAAATCTGCCGTCGCCTCGGGTGATGCCGTTGCTACGGTCAACCCGGAAAAAGCGCCAAAATCAATCGTCGCAATTCTTCACAGGGGCATTTCCCGTTGACGCTCATGGCCCCCGTCTATATAATGCGCGCTCCCGGTAGGTCGGGTCGGTAGCTCAGTCGGTAGAGCAGCGGACTTTTAATCCGTTGGTCCCGAGTTCGAATCTCGGCCGACCCACCAGTCATTTTAGGGAGACGTGGGGCGCTAGCTCAGTTGGTAGAGCAGCGGACTCTTAATCCGTAGGTCGACAGTTCGAATCTGTCGCGCCCCACCACTAAACCCAAGAACTCACCCAGAGTTGCACTGACGCCGGCAGTGAAGGCAGCATTGGCAGTAACCATCGGACGCGGGGTGGAGCAGTTGGCAGCTCGTCGGGCTCATAACCCGAAGGTCGCAGGTTCAAGTCCTGCCCCCGCAACCAAAGAATTCCAGTAAAAAGGCCAGTCAAACGACTGGCCTTTTTCTTTGTTCGGCGCCTAAGTTACTTGCGGCCGAATTTCTCAGTTAGCTGGGTCAGCTTTTCTGCCCGGCGCTGCTCGGCCTTGGCTTCCGCCTCGGCGGCCTTGCGCGCCTCGGCCTGTTTCTTGAAACGCTCGCGCAATTGCTCGGCAGCGTGCTGACGATTCTCATCGGTCACCTCGTCGGCCGGCGTCCCGTCGAGGTTCAGACGCACCGTGCCTTTTTCCATTTCTTTCAGGTAACGCGTCGAAATGGTGTGGCTGCGCATGGCAAGGCGCAGCGATTTCTTGCTCAGTTCTGGCAGGACAGCAAAGACCTGTTTGTCGATGCCGATGGCCAGCGGGCTGAAATTACGGAAGACATCGAATCGTTCATGCAGGTCCTTGAGCAGGGCCCGGGTGTCGTTCGGCTTGGTGGTGGTGGCTTCGGTAGTCGTCATGATGGAACAGTGTCTTGTCGAGGCGCGAAGGTTAGCACGAAGGCGCCCCTTTGCCGCCTCGAATCGGCGATCAGACGCCGTTTTTGCGGAACCAGGCGAGCATTTTCAGCCAGCCGTCTTCGGCCTCTTCCTTGCGGTAGCTGGGCCGATAATCGGCATGAAAAGCGTGCGGTGCATTGTCGTAAACGTGGATTTCCGCTGCCTTGGCCGTCGGACTCCCTTGCTGCAGGGCCTTCTCCATCGCCTCGACGGTTTCCAGCGGAATGCCAGAATCCAGCCCGCCGTACAAACCAAGCACCGGCGCCTTGAGTTCGCCGACCAGTTCGCTCGGATGTTTCGGCGTCATCGGGCTGCTCATGCCGACCAGACGACCGTACCAGGCCACGCTGGCCTTGAGCGCCGGGTTATGGGCGCTGTACAGCCAGGCGATGCGGCCGCCCCAGCAGAAACCGGTGATCGCCAGCCGGTGGGTGTCGGCGCCCTTGCTAGCCGCCCAGGCGACGCAGGCGTCAAGATCGCTCAGAACCTGCGCGTCGGGCGTCTTGTAGGTGATTTTTTCGAGGATTTCGGGAATGTCGGTGATCTGGCGCGGATCGCCCTGACGGGCGAACAATTCGGGGGCGATGGCGCAATAGCCCAGCTTGGCCAGCCGACGACAGACATCGCGGATGTATTCGTGAGCGCCAAAAATTTCGGACACCACGAGGACGACTGGCGGCTTCTCCAGTCCGCCGGGCGCGGCGCGGTAGGCGACCATCTCGCCGTCCTTGGCCGGCACCTTGATCTCGCCGGCGATGAGGCCGGTTTCGTCGGTCTTGATGGCCGTCTGCGCCATCACAGGTTGCGTCGCGAGGGCAAAGCCGGCGCCGAGTGTGGTCACGATAAAACTCCTGCGATCAAAAGATTGGGCGGGAACAAGGCCGTCGAACTCGGGTTCTGTTTTCATGGCTTGTCTCCACTTGGGGCCTACATCAGAACAATGTCGTATTGCTCAGGCGAATAACTCGGTTCGGACTGCAACGACACCGATTTGCCGATGAAGTCGGAGAGCATGGCCAAGGCCTGCGACTCTTCGTCGAGGAAGAGGTTGACCACGGCCGGACCGGCCAGGATGCGGTATTCGCGGGCGTTGAACTGGCGGGCTTCGCGCAGCAGTTCGCGCAGGATTTCATAGGCCACGGTACGCGCCGTCTTGACCTCGCCACGCCCGCCGCAGGTCGGGCACGGCTGGCAAAGGACGTGGGCGAGCGATTCGCGCGTCCGCTTGCGGGTCATTTCGACCAGGCCGAGCTGAGTGAAGCCGTTGACGGTCAGCCGGGTGTGGTCGTGGGCCAGCGCCTTGTTGAACTCGTCGA
>NZ_JAVHPH010000181.1:0-4264 GCF_036170495.1 Azonexus sp. | reverse complement strand
GCAAGGTCAACCCGACCCAGTGCGAAGCGCTCACCATGCTCTGCTGCCAGGTCATGGGCAACGATGTGGCCATCGGCATCGCCGGCGCCTCGGGCAATTTCGAACTCAACGTCTTCAAGCCGGTCATCGCCCACAACTTCCTGCAAAGCGTGCGCCTGCTCAGCGACGGCATGCTCGGCTTCGAACACCATTGCGTGCGCGGCATCACCGCCCACCACAAACGCATCGCCGAACTCATGGAACGCTCGCTCATGCTGGTCACCGCCCTGACCCCGCACATCGGCTACGACAAGGCCGCCGAAATCGCCAAACTGGCCAGCCACGACGGCACGACGCTCAGACAGGCAGCGCTGGCCCTCGGCCATGTCTCGCTGAAAGACTACGACCGCTGGGTCGTGCCGAGCGAGATGATTTATCCGGGAAGCTGCTGAGAAACCGACTTCCACGGTCAACCGGAAAAATGGGCGAAATATCAAAAAGCCTGACCGTCGTTTTTCGTCTCGCTGAGCAGCGAATATCAGGCACCTGAACAGTTCGGCACAGCGACGACGCAATCGTCATCAGGCAGCGGTCGGCCATCAAGAGCCATTCGGCAGAAATACCTGTCGGGCCGCTAAAGACTGATTGCGAAAGCAGATTTCCGATAGGCCGACGCCCGCAAACGCCTCAAAGCCGAGTTCCAAGTTTTTGATGTGCACGTCTCGTGATCGCCCAGTGGCTACCGTTGATCGAGTCGTCAGATGCGTCATTTGAACGGGCGCATTACTTTTATTCCTGCCTGACAGCCTAAGCTGTGCAACTCGGCTACTGTCGTCATTCACTGAATCCAGAAAGCTGTCGCCACTGGCCACATCTAATAGCCACGTATTTCGGCCCCCACCCCATCAAGAAGGGCGAATTACGCTTCTGGAAAATCCGCCGGGGGCTGACAACTGACGAAATGCTATTTGAATATCACCCTAAATCGACTGAGGGCTGTTTTCGCCGGGGATCGAATGCAATGGATTGGTGGCCGATGAGTAGTTGAAACCGGGGCGTCCCAACTTCCACCTACTCGACAAACGTGTCGAATTCTTTTACATGTGCCTTACCGGCGCAATCAAACTGACAGCAGCTTCATGCTCTAAGCTATTGTCGTATAACGAAAATAGCTATCTTATTTGAATATCGGCATAAGTATTGCATTACGTCGAATACGCTATTTTTGGATCGCCTCAGGGAGAATCTCGCATGAAAAAAATTACACGTGCTTTGGGCACATTGGCTATTGCCCTGTGTTCCGGCACAGTCTCGGCAGCCCCGATCTTCTGGACCGATTGGACCGGCAGCGACCTTGATTCTGGGACCGGCTTTCAGGCGCAAGGGACGATAACGACGGGTAGTTCATCGGTCACCGTGACCTATACGAATCCGCAGGGCGTCGGTTTCTATCAACCAAGCGGCGGGGCCTATTACTACAGCGGAGGTACCGATGGCCCCAGCGGCACGTCACCCTTCACCAGTGCTCTTGTCGACAATCGGCCTCCGACCACCGATATCATCGCGCTGCAATACGCCGGGACGCAGACCCTAGCATTCTCGCAGGCGATTGCTAATCCAGTATTCGCCTACGTTAGCCTCAATGGCAATGGCTATGCGTTCGACCAAGACTTTGACATCTTGAGTTTCGGCGATCCAACCAATGGCAACAACTGCGGTTACTGGGGGTGTGGTACGTCCTACAAAAATATTGTGGACCTTGGCGGCGGAGTGTTCGAATATCAGTTGCTTGGAACGGGTGAGCCGCACGGCACGCTGAGGTTCACCGGCACCTTCGATACCGTGAGCTGGCGCAGCCTGAGCAACGAATACTGGAACGGCTTCACGGTCGGTGTTCAGGAAACGGCCGTGGCATTCTGCGACGCCAATCCTACCGCGCCAGGATGCACTCCATCCAACGGTGTTCCGGAACCCGGCTCCCTAGCCTTGCTGGGCCTTGGATTGGCCAGTCTGGCGGTCGGACGTCGCCGCAAGCACTGAGAGCGTACAACGTTCTATCTTGAGAACGGGAGCTTCGGCTCCCGTTCTCATTTGCGGGTGTCGGCTGCCAAGTCGCGGGAGCTGTCGGATGCACATGTCACTCCAATGCCGAAACTCCAGCGAATTATGGACCCCATGCCCACCGATCAGACTTGACCCGATCCTGTCCGTCAGCCTCCACTCGCTGAATAGCTGCATGGACACCCACCTGCCATCCAACAGGTGCTGATCAAGACGAAGATTTCGCTTGGTCAAGGTCAATGAGACTTTGCGCTCTAGCTAGCGCGACTCCGCAAAGCTGGTCAAATTTGAAATCCGGAGAAACAACCAGCATCCCCGTTTGAACTTCCTGTCATCTCACATGTCATTAAGGCAGTGAGTGGAACCACAGCAGCTTGAGACTCGTAGGCGTTGATGGGGAGAAAACGTATGAAACGTACTCTGCTGGCCGCTATTGCGGCATTCGTCACCTTTGCCGCTGGCATTGGGATATTTCAGAATCAGCACCACAGCATCGGCGAGGCCTTCGCCGAGAATGCGCCAGCCAGCGCGGCGGCGCCGCCCGGAAAACCTGTTCCCGAAATGTCGGCCGTCGACCAGGATGCGCCATACATGGAAGCCTGCGCCCGCGAGGGACTCAACGAGTCCGAATGCGTTGGCCGGCTGATCTGGTTCAAGGCCACCGCCGGCAACGAACGTTTCCACACCTACACCTTCCAGCAGCGCATCGGCGTGCTCGTCGACTGGTTCCGCGTCCTGCGTGCCGATCAGCGCGACGACCGCTTCTGGGCCTGGGGCATCATCAACGACCCGGCCTGCTGCAAGCCGGGCGACCCCGACTGCCCGGCCAAATCGGCCGATGAAACCTACGGTTTGGACTGGTGCCCGGGCGATGACGTGCTGCTCAAATATGTCGGCAAACCAGGTTATGTCGACCCGGCCTGCGGTCTCAAGGATGCCGCGCTCGACCCGGACGACCCGCACAGCCAGGGCGGCGAGGCCGATCAACGCGCTTCGGCCTGCGACCTCAAGTTCGGCACCTCGACCGGGGCGCTCGGCTTGCGCAAGTTCCCCAACCCGCGCTTCGACGCCGCCAAATGGCAGGCGCTCAATGGCGGCAAGGCCAACTGGTCCGGCTTCAATGCGACCAAAGCGGCGGCCACCGGCATCGAATCCGACAGCCGAGTCTCCAAGCTGGCCGACGCCTCGATCGAGCCGCCTTTCCTGATCGGCACGACCTGCGGCTCCTGCCACATCGCTTTCGACCCGCTCAATCCGCCGGCCGACGCGGCGCACCCAAAATGGGAAAACATCAAGGGGCTGATCGGCAACCAATACACGCGGATGTCGGAACTGCTCGGCTCCGGCATGCCGAAGAGTGCGCTCGAATACCAGATGTTCGCCCACGCCCGGCCCGGCGTCACCGACACCTCGGCCATTTCGCACGACCAGGTCAACAACCCGGGCACGATCAACGCGTTAATCAACGTCGCCCAGCGCCCGGTGTTCAAGGGCGAAATGGTCACCAAATGGCGCAAGGTGACCACCTGCGGCGCCGAGAAGGACGAGGACAAATGCTGGTGCGAACCGGGCCGTAGCGGCAAGTGCTGGCTCAAGAGCAGGCGCGACGACGACACGACCACGGTCTTCCTCGGCGGCCAGAAGGTGGCCCTGCCCGGCGTCCATCACATCCTGAAGGGGGGCGAGGATTCGATTGGCGCCCACGAGGCGATCCAGCGCGTCTATTTCAATATCGGCTCGTGCTCCGAGCAGTGCTGGGTCAATCACTTGTCCGACATGCGCCAGGTCGATCCCGAGCAACGCGGGTTCGGCCAGACCTCGTTCAACATCGGCCAGTGCCGGCGCGACTGCCCGAATTTCCGGGCGGTCGAGGATCGCTTGCAGAACGTGCTCGATTTCTTCGCCTCGGCCGAATCGGACGAAACCAATCTGCAGGCCGCCCGTGCCAACAAGAAGGGCGGCGCCTATGGGCAGGCCGACCTCACCGTCGATCTCGAAAAGGAATTTGGCAAGGGCGCCGTCGGCCGTGGCCAGACGGTCTTTGCCGACAACTGCGCGCGCTGCCATTCGAGCGTCCCGGAAAGCACCGGCGGCGCCTTCAAAAACCGCGATTTCGCTGCCCCCAACGATGCCCATCCGCGCAAGGTACGCGCCGATTTCCTCGGCAACGACCAATCGACGCCGGTCACCGAAGTCGGCACCTTCCGCTGCCGCTCGCTGCACG
>NZ_JAVHPH010000180.1:0-4269 GCF_036170495.1 Azonexus sp. | reverse complement strand
CGGTGAAGGCGCGTTCGGTGCCTTTCTGGCGGGTGACGCGGTATTCGGTTTCATCGAGCTGGGCACGCCATTCGGCGTCGGTTTTTTCGATTTTCGGCATGCTGGTTTCCTTGTGGTGGCCAAGTCTGACCAGCGTGGCCGGCGTAGGTTCAGGTGGTTTGGCTCTGGCGAAACTGGGCGACATCGCGGCCCGGCGGGGCGCCGAACATGCGGCGATATTCGCGGTTGAATTGCGAGGGGCTTTCGTAGCCGACGTGATGCGCCGCCGAGGCGGCGTCGGTATCGCTGACCAGCATGAGGCGGCGGGCTTCCTGCAGGCGCAGTTGTTTCTGGTATTGCAGCGGCGTCATGGCGGTCAGCGCCTTGAAATGATGGTGCAGCGACGACCGGCTCATGTTCGCCAGGCTGGCCAGCCGTTCGATGCTGAGCGGTTGGTCGAGGTTGGTTTTCAGCCAGTCGATGGCGCGGACGATCTGGTGGCTGTGGCTGCCGCTGGCGGCGGCCTGGCGCAGGCGCGAACCGAGGGGGCCGGCGAGCAGGCGGTAGAGCAGTTCGCGCTCGATGATCGGGGCGAGCACCGGGATGTCGGCTGGCGTATCGAGCAATCGGGCGAGGCGCAGGGCGGTGTTCTGGATGTCGACGCTGAGCAGGCCGACGGCAATGCCACGGTCAACGCCTTCAAATGCCCGATTTTTGGGCATGGCGGCAGTCAGTTCGTTGATCTTGAGCGGGTCGATGGCGAGTCCCAGACCAAGGTAGGGCTCGGCAATCGAGGCCTGTGTGATGCGCGCAAAAATCGGCAGATCGACCGATGAAATGAGGTAATGGCGGGCGTCGTAATCGTAGGTGTCGTCGCCGACCGTGATGGTCTTGGCGCCCTGGGCCATCATCGCGAACACCGAGGTCATGATGGTGCAGGTCGGCACTTCGGTGTTCGATCCGCGGAAAAGCTTGAGGTTGGGCATGGCCGTGTCGACAGCGCCGTCCGCCGGGCAGTGACGGTCGATGATGGCGGCGAGTTCGGTGCGCTGGCGCGCCAGATCGGCGTTTTCCATGGCGTTGGAATCATTTGGGCGGGGTGTGGTCAGAACGGCAGTATCCATGACCGGAGCGTAGCGGTTTTGATGCTGGCCGGCGAGAGGCGGCAGGCCGATTCTGGAGGATCAGGCAATAAGTCTGCACGATTGGGTTATCGCTTGCCGCCTTGCCTCGCCCACACTATTCGCACAAACAGCGGCCACGGGATGGCTGCTGATCCCCTTCCGACGAGGAGCATACAGATGATCAAACTGACTATTAACGGCAAGGCGCATCAACTCGATGTGGCGCCCGATACGCCGCTACTTTGGGCGCTGCGCGACACCTTGCAGATGACCGGGACGAAATATGGCTGCGGCCAGGCTTTGTGCGGCGCCTGTACGGTGCATGTCGATGGCACCCCGGTGCGCGCCTGTTCGACGCCGGTCTCGGCGGTGGTTGGGCGCAAGATCAGGACCATCGAGGCGGTCGATAGCGAGCGCGTCGGCAAGGTCGTCCAGGAGGCCTGGCGCAAGCTCGATGTCGTGCAGTGCGGCTACTGTCAGTCCGGCCAGATCATGAGCGCCGTCGCCTTGCTGACTCAGAACCGCAAGCCGACCGACGCCGATATCGACAACGCCATGTCGGGCAATCTGTGCCGCTGCGCGACCTACGTGCGTGTTCGCGCTGCCATCCACGAAGCCGCCAAAGCGCTGGCTTAGTGATCCGTTTGGCAATTACCGAAACATGAAAGCTGGTCTTTGCGTCCCTGGCGTTGTTGCTCATCCTCGCGATAGCTACGGCTATCGCTGCGGTTCGCGCCTAGCCAGGAACACAAATCCGGCGCTTTCATTTTGTTCCGCCAATTACCAAGCGGACCACAAGGAGATCGACCATGTCCGAAATCATCATTGAAAACCTCAGCCGCCGCCGTTTCCTGCAAGGTAGCGCCGGCCTGACGCTGGGCTTTTGCCTGCCGGCTGTCGCCGCCGGCAAGTTGAGCCGCGTTGCTACGGTCAACACCGAAATCAACGCATTTTTGAAAATCGGCGCCGACAACAGCGTCACCGTCATGTCCAAGCACCTTGAAATGGGGCAGGGCACTTACACCGGTCTGGCGACTATTCTCGCAGACGAACTCGATGCCGACTGGGCGCACGTTCGCGTCGAAGGCGCCGCGGCGGATGCCAAACGCTACAACAACACCTTCTGGGGCCCGGCGCAGGGCACCGGTGGCAGCACGGCGATGGCTAATTCCTGGGACCAGATGCGCAAGGCTGGGGCAAGCGGTCGGGCCATGCTTGTTTCGGCCGCCGCCAAGCGCTGGAATGTCGGCGCGGCCGACATCGTGGTGCGCGACGGTATCGTCAGCCATGCTGCCAGCGGCCGTAAGGCCAGCTTCGGCGAACTGGCAGTCGATGCGGCCAAGGAAACCGTGCCGACCGATGTGAAGCTAAAAGACCCCAAGGATTTCCGCCTGATCGGCAAGCAAGCCAAACGCAAGGACAGCGTGGCCAAGACCAACGGCACGGCGCAATTCACCCAGGACGTTTTCCTGCCCGGCATGCTGGTCGCTGTGGTCGCCCATCCGCCGCAGTTCGGCGCCACGGTGAAGTCATTCGATGCGAGCAAAGCCAAGGCGATCAAGGGCGTCGTCAATGTCGTGCAGATTCCACAGGGCGTGGCAGTGCTGGCCACCGACACCTGGAGCGCCAAGAAAGGGCGCGATGCCTTGTCGGTTAGTTGGGACGACAGCAAGGCCTTCAAGCTGGGCAGCGATGAAATCCTGGCCCAGTACAAGGAAATGGCCAAGAAGCCCGGCCTGGTCGCCGCGAATAAAGGCGACACGGCGAAAACCTTTGCCGGCGCCGCCAAGGTGGTCAGCGCCTCTTTCGATTTTCCCTACCTCGCCCATGCCGCCATGGAGCCGATGAACTGCGTCGTCCAGCTCAAGGCCGATGGCTGCGACGTGTGGAACGGCGAGCAGTTCCAGACCGTCGATCAGGGTCGGGTCGCTGCGCTGTTCGGCCTCAAGCCGGAACAGGTCAAGCTCAACATGCTCTACGCCGGCGGCAGTTTTGGGCGCCGGGCCTGTACGCAGTCGGATTACGTGCTGGAGGCGGCGCACATCGTCAAGGCGATCAACGGCAAGGCCCCTGTCAAGCTGGTTTGGCTGCGCGAGGACGACATGCGTGGTGGCTATTACCGGCCGCTCTTTCACCACGCGCTGGAAGCGGCGCTCGATGGCAGCGGCAAGCTGGTCGGCTGGCATCACCGGCTGGTCGGCCAGTCGATCATTACCGGCTCGCCCTTCGAGGCCATGCTGGTCAAGGACGGCATCGATCACGTTTCGGTCGAAGGTGCTGCCAATCTGCCGTACGCCATCCCCAACCTGCTGGTTGATCTGCACACACCGACCGATATTGGCGTGCCGGTGCTCTGGTGGCGCTCGGTCGGTTCTTCGCACACGGCCTACTCGACCGAGGTTTTCCTCGACGAAGTGGCGGCGGCGATGGGCAAGGACCCGGTGGCCCTGCGCCTCGAATTGCTGACTGAGCACCCCAAGCACGCCGGCGTACTCAAGCTGGCGGCCGAGAAAGCCAACTGGGGAACGCCACTCAAGGGTGCAGCCGGCGAGCGTCGCGGCCGCGGCGTGGCGGTGCATGAATCGTTCAACTCCTTTGTCGCCCAGGTGGCCGAAGTGACGGTTAAAAAGGACGGCTCGATCAAGGTCGACCGCGTCATTTGCGCCGTCGATTGCGGCACGGCGATCAATCCGGACAACATCAGGTCTCAGGTCGAAGGGGCCGTCGGCTTCGCGCTGTCTGCTGCGCTGAGCGGAGAAATCACGCTCAAGGGCGGCCGCGTCGAACAGGGCAACTTCGATGGCTATCCGCTGCTGCGCATTGGCGACATGCCCAAGGTCGAGGTGCATATCGTCCCGTCAACCGCCGCCCCGACCGGCATCGGCGAACCCGGCGTACCGCCGCTGGCCCCGGCCGTGGCCAATGCCATCGCCGCCGCCACCGGCAAGTTCCTGCACAAGATGCCGTTTAACACGGCCGAATTGGCGGCCTGAGATGGACAGCCTGGATACGCAGGTCCTCGACGCCGCCCGAAAATGGGCCGCGGCCGGGCAGCGCTTCGCGCTGATCACCGTCGCCCGGACCTGGGGTTCCGCCCCACGGCCGCCGGGTGCCTGGATGATCCTGCGCGACGACGGGCAGGTGCAGGGTTCGGTCTCCGGCGGCT
>NZ_JAVHPH010000179.1:0-4311 GCF_036170495.1 Azonexus sp. | reverse complement strand
CGCGACCCCCGGCGTGACAGGCCGGTATTCTAACCAACTGAACTACCACTCCAGATCGTGGCGCCCGGTTTTAGGCAGCAACGAGCGGCTAATAATAGCACGGAGCAATGGTTCCAGGACCCGGCTACGACTACAATTTGACGTTTTCAGCCGTGCTACGGAAACGATGAACGACACCGGTACGCTCAACTTCTGCTGGTCGCAGGCCATGGTCGCCGGCTTTATCGCGGCCGGTGCCGGCGATGCCGTCATCTCCCCCGGCTCGCGCTCGACACCGCTGGCGCTGGCCATGTTGCGCCAGCCCCGGCTACGCTGCCATGTTGCGGTCGACGAGCGAAGCGCAGCATTTTTTGCGCTGGGTATCGCTAAGGCCAGCCGGCGCCCCGTGCTGTTACTGGCCACCTCCGGGACGGCTCCGGCCAACTGGCTGCCGGCCGTTATCGAGGCCAGCCATTCCGGTATTCCGCTGCTCCTGATCTCGGCCGATCGCCCGCCTGAACTGCAGGGCAACGGGGCCAATCAGACCATCAACCAGATCGGGCTTTTCGGCGCCCAAGTCCGCGCCAGCCATGCGCTTGGCTTGCCGGACAACGGATTCGATCCAGCTTACCTGCACCGCCTCGCCGCCCGCGCCTATGAACAGGCGAGCTGGCCTCACCCCGGCCCGGTCCACATCAACCAACCGTTCCGCGAGCCGCTGCTGCCTTTGGCCGATTGCACCGAAGCCGAAATAGCGGAAACCATCCACGTTGCCCGCCCGAGCCTGCAGCCGGTTGCGAACGATATTCGCGACTTCGCCAGCCGCATCAGCGGCCGTCCCGGCATCATTGTCTGCGGCGAAATGCCGGCCCCTGGTGAGAACGGCAATGCCATTGCCGCCCTGGCCAAACGGCTCAACGCCCCGATCCTCGCCGAACCGCTGTCCGGCCTGCGTTTTGGCAAGCATGATCGATCGCATCTGTGCGTTCGTTACAACCACTGGCTGGCCGATCAGACCTTTGTGGCCAAGCACCAGCCGGAATGGGTGTTGCGCTTAGGCGCCTTCCCGGTCACCCGCCACCTGCAAAACTACGTGGGCGGAATCCGGCTGAATCACGCCGTGGTCGAGCCATGGCCTCGCTGGAGCGACCCCGCCCATCGCCTGACCCATCTGTTTCGCGCCGAACCGGCCGATGTTTGCACCGCGCTGCTCGCCGAATCGCTGGCCGCTGCCTGCAGTGCCTGGCAACAGGACTTTGCCGAGCAGGAGGCCGTCGCAGCAGAGGAGGCCGACGCCGGCCATATCGCGGCCATGCTCGAAGAAATTCCCGATGCCACGCCGTTTTTCATCGGCAACTCGCTGGCCATTCGCCAACTGGACAGCCTGTCAGGCAGCGGTGAAAAAGCCATCCATTTTTACGGCAACCGCGGCGCCAGCGGTATCGACGGCAACATCTCGACAGCCATGGGGATTGCTGCGATTCATGGCAGCGTCGTTGCCCTGCTCGGCGACCTGACCACCCAGCATGACCTTGGTGGCCTGGCCCTGGCCCAGGGGCGAAATGCCGTGATTGTTACGGTCAACAACGCCGGAGGCGGCATTTTCGATCATTTGCCCCAGCGCGAGCTACCTGAGTTCGAGCGCGGTTGGCGCACCCCGCAACAAATCAGTTTCAAGCATGCGGCACTGACTTTCGGTCTTGACTTTGGCCGTGCCGAGTCGATTGATGCCTTCAGAAAGACGCTGCGCGCCGCCCTTGCTGCCGGTGGCCCACATCTGATCGAACTGCTGGCGCCCTGAGGCCTTACGGTAAAATCGGCCCCCATGAATTCGTCGATCAATCCTAACGACCCAAGTAGCAATTCGCCCTTGGGCAAGGCCACCGAATACCAGAGCCACTACGCGCCCGAGTTGCTCTACCCCATTCCGCGCCAGCTCAAGCGCAGCGAACTCGGCATTGCCGATGGCGCCCTGCCCTTTGTCGGCGAGGATTTGTGGAATGCCTATGAACTTTCATGGCTCAACCCGAAGGGCAAACCGGTCGTTGCCGTCGGCACCTTCCGCGTACCGGCCGACAGCCCGAACCTGATCGAATCGAAGTCCTTCAAGCTCTACCTGAACTCCTTCAACCAGAGCACTTTCGCCGATCTTGAAGCCGTTTCGAAAACGCTCGAACACGACCTCTCGGCCGCCGCCGGCATGCCGCTCAGCGTCGCGCTCGAACCGCTGGCCAACCGCCCGCAAGCCGTGATCGCCACCCCGGAAGGCACCTGTCTCGACGATCTGGATATTGCCTGCGACCGCTACCAGCCGGCCCCCGAACTGCTGGCTACGCACGCCGGCGAAGTCGTCGAAGAAACGCTGTTCTCCCACCTGCTCAAATCGAACTGTCTGGTCACCGGGCAGCCGGACTGGGCGATGGTCGTCATCCGCTACCGTGGGCGCCGCATCGACCGGGCCGGGCTGCTGCGCTACATCGTTTCCTTCCGCAACCACAACGAATTCCACGAACAGTGCGTCGAGCGGATTTTCACCGACATCCAGAAACATTGCGCGCCTGAGGCACTGGCCGTCCATGCCCGCTACACCCGGCGCGGCGGCCTCGACATCAATCCCTTCCGCAGCAGCGGCGATTGCTACGGTCGACCGAAAAATATCCGCGAAATCCGCCAGTAATTTTCGCCCGCTGACAAAAATAACAAACGACAAGCTCATGACTAAAGACGCCGCGCCCGACCTTTCCAAACACACCCCGATGATGCGCCAATATCTGGCGCTCAAGGCCAGCCACCCGAACACCTTGCTGTTCTACCGGATGGGCGATTTCTATGAGCTTTTTCATGAGGATGCGGAAAAGGCGGCGCGCCTGCTCGACATTACGCTGACGACGCGCGGCCAGTCGGCTGGCGTGCCGATCAAGATGTGCGGCATCCCCTTCCATTCGCTCGAACCCTACCTCGCCCGCCTGGTCAAGCTCGGCGAGTCGGCCGTGATCTGCGAACAGATCGGTGATCCGGCGACCAGCAAGGGGCCAGTCGAGCGTGCTGTTTCGCGCATCGTCACCCCCGGCACGCTGACCGATGCGGCGCTGATCGACGACAAGCAGGACATCTGGTTACTCGCCGTCACGACGCTGCGCAACACGGCCGGTCTGGCCCGCCTCAACCTGGCGAGCGGCGAATTCGTGTTGCTCGAAGTCCCGGCCGAGCAGATTCCGGCGACGCTGGAGCGCATTCGCCCAGCCGAAATCCTTTACCCGGAAAGCTGGACGCCCAATTTCGGCCTCGATGTCGCCCGTACTCGCCAGCCGGACTGGTATTTCGAATTCGACTCAGCCCGCCGCCTGCTCTGCGATCAGTTTGAAGTCGCTTCGCTCGCTGGCTTCGGCGCCGAAGGGCTGAAGCCGGCCATCGCCGCGGCCGGCGCCCTGCTCCAATACGCGCAGGCAACGCAGGCCGGGAAATTGACCCACCTGCGCGGCTTGACCGTGGAAATCGAAGGCGCCTATCTCGGCCTCGACCTCGCCACGCGGCGCAATCTGGAATTGACTGAAACCCTGCGCGGCCAACCCTCGCCAACGCTGTTCTCGCTGCTCGACAACTGCCTGACCAGCATGGGCTCGCGTCTGCTCCGTCACACGCTGCATCACCCGCTGCGCGAACGCGACCTGCCCGCCGCTCGCCATGGTGCCGTCGAATTCCTGCTCGACGACTATGGCCGCATCGCCGGTGAAATCCGCCGTGGGCTGCGCGGCATCGCCGACATCGAACGCATCGCCGGCCGTATCGCCCTGCGCAACGCCCGGCCGCGCGATCTGGCCAGCCTGCGCGAATCGCTGGCCCGCCTCGATGGCCTGCGCGCCCCGCTGGCCGGTGCTGTTTCGCCGTTGATTGGGCAGCTGTTCGGCGATCTCGACACACCATTCGCCACGCTCGATCTGCTGGTCCGTTCCATCGGCAGCGAACCGGCTGCGCAAATCCGCGACGGCGGCGTCATCGCCCCGGGTTTCGATGCCGATCTCGACGAATACCGCTCGCTCAACGACAACTGCGGCGCCTACCTGGTCGACATGGAAGCCCGCGAACGCGAGCGCACCGGCATCAGCAGCCTCAAGGTCGAATACAACAAGGTGCATGGCTTCTACATCGAAGTCACGCACGCTAATACCGAGAAAATCCCGGAAGACTACCGTCGCCGGCAAACACTGAAGAATGCCGAGCGCTACATCACGCCGGAACTCAAGGCTTTCGAGGACAAGGCCCTGTCGGCGCAGGAACGCGCGCTGGCCCGCGAAAAGCTGCTCTACGAAGCCATTCTCGACGAACTGCAAC
>NZ_JAVHPH010000178.1:0-4318 GCF_036170495.1 Azonexus sp. | reverse complement strand
TCATTGCCAGCGAAATGTTTTTGCTCGCCGTCTGCGAAGACAAGAACGAAACCGGTCGTCTGGCCAAGCAGCACGGCCTGACCCGCAAGGCGCTGGAGGCGGCGATCCTGGCCGTGCGCGGCGGCCAGGGCGTCGATTCGCAGGAAGCCGAAGGCCAGCGCGAAACGCTCAAGAAATACTGCATCGACCTGACTGAGCGTGCTGCGCAGGGCAAGCTCGACCCGGTGATCGGCCGTGACGACGAGATTCGCCGCGCCATCCAGATTTTGCAGCGGCGGACCAAGAACAACCCGGTGCTGATCGGCGAACCGGGCGTCGGCAAGACGGCCATCGTTGAAGGTCTGGCCCAGCGCATCGTCAACGGCGAGGTGCCGGAAACGCTCAAGGGCAAGAAGGTGCTGGTGCTCGACATGGCCGGTCTGCTCGCTGGTGCCAAGTATCGCGGCGAGTTCGAGGAACGCCTCAAGGCCGTCCTCAAGGAAGTGGCGCAGGACGAAGGGCGGATCATCCTGTTCATCGACGAACTGCACACCATGGTCGGCGCCGGCAAGGCCGAGGGGGCCATCGACGCCGGCAACATGCTGAAGCCGGCGCTGGCCCGCGGCGAGCTGCACTGCATCGGGGCGACGACGCTCAACGAATACCGCAAGTACATCGAGAAGGATGCCGCGCTCGAGCGCCGCTTCCAGAAGGTGCTCGTCGATGAGCCGAGTGTCGAATCGACCATCGCCATCCTGCGCGGCCTGCAGGAAAAGTACGAGCTGCACCACGGTGTCGATATTACCGATCCGGCCATCGTCGCTGCCGCCGAGTTATCGCATCGTTACATCACCGACCGTTTCCTGCCTGACAAGGCGATCGACCTGATCGACGAGGCGGCGGCGCGCATCAAGATGGAAATCGACTCGAAGCCCGAGGTCATGGACAAGCTCGACCGCCGCATCATCCAGCTCAAGATTGAGCGCGAGGCGGTCAAGCGTGAGAAGGACGAGGCTTCGAAGAAGCGCTTCGGCCTGATCGAAGAGGAAATTGCCAAGCTGGCCAAGGAATATTCCGATCTCGAAGAGGTCTGGAAAGCGGAAAAGGCACAGGTTCAGGGCTCGGCGCACATCAAGGAAGAGATCGACAAGCTCAAGGCCGAAGTCACCCGGTTGCAGCGTGAAGGGAAGCTCGACAAGGTCGCCGAGCTGCAATACGGCAAGCTGCCACAGCTCGAAGCCCAGTTGAAGAGCGCCGAAAAGGCGGGCGAAGGTGAGGGCAAGAAGAACAAGCTGTTGCGTACCCAGGTCGGCGCCGAGGAAATCGCCGAGGTGGTCAGCCGGGCGACCGGCATTCCGGTCAGCAAGATGATGCAGGGCGAGCGCGAGAAGCTGCTCAACATGGAAGAGCGCCTGCACAAGCGGGTCGTTGGGCAGGATGAAGCGGTGCGTCTGGTCGGCGATGCGATTCGCCGCTCGCGCGCCGGGCTGTCCGATCCGAACCGCCCGTACGGCTCCTTCCTTTTCCTTGGTCCGACCGGCGTCGGCAAGACCGAGCTGTGCAAGGCCTTGGCCGAGTTCATGTTCGACGCCGAGGATCACCTGATCCGCATCGACATGAGCGAGTTCATGGAGAAGCATTCGGTCGCTCGCCTGATCGGCGCGCCGCCGGGCTATGTCGGCTACGAAGAGGGTGGTTACCTGACCGAAGCCGTGCGTCGCAAGCCGTACTCGGTGATCCTGCTCGATGAAGTCGAGAAGGCGCATCCGGACGTTTTCAACGTGCTGCTGCAGGTGCTCGACGACGGCCGGATGACTGATGGTCAGGGGCGCACCGTCGACTTCAAGAACACGGTGATCGTCATGACTTCCAATCTCGGCAGCCAGATGATCCAGCAGATGTCGGGCGACGATTACGGCGTGATCAAGATGGCGGTGATGGCCGAGGTGAAGAGCTACTTCCGGCCGGAATTCATCAACCGGATCGACGAGGTCGTCGTTTTCCACGCGCTCGACGAGAAACATATCGCCGGCATTGCCAAGATCCAGCTCGGCTATCTCGAAAAGCGGCTGGCTCAGCTCGACATGGGCATCGTCGTCGACGACAGCGCCCTGGCCGAACTGGCGCAGGCCGGCTTCGACCCGGTGTTCGGCGCCCGGCCGCTCAAGCGGGCGATCCAGCAGCAGATCGAGAATCCGCTGGCCAAGGCCATCCTCGAAGGCAAGTTCGCCGCCAAGGATGTGATCCATGTCAGTTGCGACGCAAGCGGCGTGATTCGTTTCGTCAAGGCTTGAGTCGAGGAGTGCCAATTGTGCTCATTGCCCGTTCAGTGACATGATCGGGCAATGAGCCTGCCATCGCTGCGATCCCTGCTTGCCGTGTTCAAACCCGGGCAACCCGTGCCGCCGCATGATGCGCGGGGCGGGCGATTCGTCGTGGTGATCGACTGTGTGCTGAACCAGAACGTTCGCGATCAGGGGGCGGCCAACTGCCCGGCGATGAACTTTGAATTCCTGCGCCTGTGCCACGCAAACGGCATCGGCATCATGCAAATACCCTGCCCGGAAATCGCCGCCCTTGGCTTCAAGCGTCAGCGTTCGCCCGGAACCAGCATCCGGCAGGCGCTCGATACGCCAGCTGGTCGGCTGGCCTGCGCGGAGTTGGCTACTTCGGTGGTGGCGCGCATCTTGGCTTTGTCAGAAGAGGGCTGCGAGCCCTTGGCCGTGCTGGGCGGCAACTCGCGCAGCCCGGGCTGCGCAGTGCACCGGGGGGCGGGCGATCTGCATGCCGAGTCAGGTATTTTCATGCAGGCCTTGCAGGCCGAATTGCGCCGTCATGGCCTGGATTTGCCCTTCCGCGGCTTGCGCGATGCTTCGCCCGACTGGCTGGCTGAAGACCTGCAATGGTTCCGCCAGTTGTCAGGTGCTACCGACGCCTAGCTCGGTTTCGCTTAAATGCATGAAAAACAAGGATGTGAAAAATGTGGGATGACCTGAACGACTGGCAGGCCAGGCGTCATGCCGAACTGGCCGGGCCGGAAAGCTGGCTGGGCATACGCGGGCTGTTCTGGCTGGAACCGGGGCTGAACAGCGTCGGCAGCGCCGCTGGCTCTGTTGTTCTTTTACCCGGCAGCCCGGCGCATCTCGGCGATTTGCTGTGGCAGGACGGGCGGGTGATCTGGCAGCCGGCCGGCGGTGAGGAGCGCGAGTTACAGACCGATATCGATGGTCAGCCGACCGTCGTCGATTTTCAAAATTGGTCGTTTTTTCCGGTTGACCGTGAGAGTCGCATTGCGGTGCGTCTGCGCGACCGTAACTGGGCGGCGCGCCAGCCATTCGTCGGCGTGGACTATTTCGACTTCGACCCGGCCTGGCAGATCGAGGCCGAATGGCAGGCGCTGTCACCGCCGCTAAAAATGGAAGTGCCCAATGTCAGCGGCGATCTGAAAATCGTTGAGGTCAGCCATCAGGCCGTATTTGAAGTCGCCGGACAGAGGGTGACGCTATTGCCGATGTCAGTCAGCGACAAGGAAATTTTCTTCGTTTTCCGGGATCGGACGAGCGGCAAGGAGACCTATGGCGCCGGCCGTTTCCTCAAGGCCGTTCCCACGGTCAACGGGAAAATTCGCCTGAATTTCAATTGTGCCTACAACCCACCTTGCGCCTTCACTTCGTTTGCGACCTGCCCGTTGCCGCCACCCGAAAACTGGTTGCCGTTTGCGCTGCCGGCCGGCGAAAAGAAGTGGGTCAAACCGGCCTGAGTGGTCGGTAGCAAAACAATCCTGAAAACCGCAGTTAGCGCCCCTTCATGGTTCGATACGTCTTGCTGCGCAAGGCTACTCACCACGAACGGGCTTTTTCCGATCGGTGCCCCCGTTCGCCCTGAGTAGCCCACGCAGTGGGCGTATCGAAGGGTTTGGTCGCGGTCAACTGCGATTTTTAGGATAAAAGCTAGTGCCGAATATTTCAGTTTTGTTTATTTTTGACTACGCCGTTTGGCATAGAAATGCGATAATCATTCCCACTTAAAATACAGACCGGATTGCGGTGCGGATCCCCGCCTTTTAGCAAGGTCCGGCCCAACATCGGAGACAAATTGATGGCCTGGTTTGGAAACAGCGAGCTGTCCAGCCTCAAGCTGGCACATGAAGCATTGCAGCAGCGTGAGGTAAGGCTCATGCAAGAACTCGAGGCCGCGAAGCGGGCTGTGGTTGACCAGCAAAACGCCGCATCAGGCAAGGACCGGGAGTGCGAGACGCTCAAAGGTGTGGTGCGCAGCCTGTCCAGTTTCAGTGCGACGCTGGCCGGGTCGCAAGGCAGCCTGGGCAATATGGCCAGCG
>NZ_JAVHPH010000177.1:14271-19614 GCF_036170495.1 Azonexus sp. | reverse complement strand
GCTGACAGGAAAAAGAAAACCGCAGTTTGAAAATCCATTGCTAGCCCCTGTTATCGGTAAGAAGCATCAAGTTCGCGATCCTTCGCGATTTGATCTTCGTAGCGGTCGCCGTTGGCCAGCAACATCTGCTTGGTGTAATACAAATCACCGCGCTTTTCGCCGTGGTATTCGAAAACTCGCGTTTCGACCACTGCATCGACCGGACAAGCCTCTTCACAGAAACCGCAAAAAATGCATTTGGTCAGATCAATGTCGTAACGTGTAGTGCGCCGGGAACCGTCATCGCGCGGTTCAGCCTCGATAGTAATCGCCAGCGCCGGACAAATTGCTTCGCAAAGCTTGCAGGCAATACAACGCTCCTCGCCATTCGGATAGCGGCGCAGGGCATGCAGGCCGCGGAAACGGAAACTCTGCGGTGTCTTTTCTTCCGGATACTGGACGGTGATCTTGCGGGCAAAAAAATACTTGCCCGTCACCGACATCCCCTTCAACAATTCCTTGAGGAAGAGGCTGTTGAAGATTTCCTTCATCGAACCCATGAGTCTCTCCTCACTTCCAGATATTCAGCGGCGACATCATCCAGATGCCGACAACAACCAGCCAGATCAAGCAGATCGGCAAGAAAACCTTCCATCCAAGGCGCATCAACTGGTCATAGCGGTAGCGCGGGAAAGTCGCCCGGAACCACAGGAACAGGAAGAGGATCGCCGACATCTTGGCGAACAGCCAGAGAATGCCATCCGGCAGGAAGGCAACCGGCGACAGCCAACCGCCTAGGAACAGGAGGGATGTCAGCGCAGAAACCAAGATCATGTTGGCGTATTCAGCCAAGAAGAAGAGCGCAAACGCCATCCCGGAATATTCAACGTGGAAACCCGCAACGATTTCAGACTCACCTTCAGCTACGTCAAACGGCGCACGGTTTAATTCAGCGGTACCCGAAATCAGGTAGACGATGAACATCGGAAACAAGGGCAACCAATTCCACGAAAGGAAACTCAGGCCCCAACCAGCGAAACGCCCGTGATCCTGGACATTGACGATATCGACCAGATTCAAGCTATTCGACACCATCAGTACGCAGATCAGTGAGAAACCCATCGAGATTTCGTAAGAAACCATTTGGGCGGCTGAGCGCATGGCACCAAGGAAAGCGTATTTGGAGTTGGATGCCCAACCGGACAAAATAACCCCGTACACACCCATGGAGGTAATCGCCATGATGTAGAGCAGGCTCGCATCAATATTGGCAACAACCAGGGAATCAGTGAATGGAATCACAGCCCAGGCAGCCAGCGCCGGAGCAATCGCCAACATCGGGGCAATAATGAAAATGCCTTTGTTAGCTGTGGTCGGTACAATAATTTCCTTCAGCAGCAGCTTCAGGCCATCGGCAATCGGCTGAATCAGGCCCCACGGACCGACCCGGTTAGGACCGATACGAACCTGCATGTAACCGATGACCTTGCGTTCAAAATAGGTCAAATACGCAACGCCAAGCATCAGCGGAGCAACGATCAGGACGATTTTTAGGAGTGTCCAGACTGCAGGCCAAGCGCCACCGAAAATTCCAAGTCCAAAATTCATCATTGCGTCCATTTATGCACGCTCCACGAAGATCGAGCCGAACATGTCGCCTAGCATCGCTGTGCTTGCATGCGCCGCCGAGATGCGAGCACAACCGGCAGGAACATTGTTATCGCTCTTGGCAAGCAGGATTGCCTCACCTGAACCTTGCTTGACGCGAACTTGCGCGCCATCGGCAACACCAAGCTGAGCCAGGGTTTGCTCGTGCATGCGAGCAGTCGGAACAACTGCATCGGCAGTCTGCTGCAGAGCCGGCGCACGACGTGCCATCGGATCGGCAAAGTTGATCGGCACGTCGGCAATTCGCTGAAGGCCATCAGTACTGGAAGCCGACAGAGCAATGCTGACATCCTTCAGACCGTTGTCGAGGCCGGTAACGAACTCAACATTCTTGCCCAGCACTTCGTCGCGAATTTCTTCGCTGGAGTGGTAACCGAAACCGTCGAGATTCAGCACGTTGCCGAGCACACGGAGCAGCTTCCAGGCCGGGCGGGCATCGCCGCGCGCCTTGGCGACACCATTGAAGCTCTGGACACGGCCTTCGGTATTGACGAAGGTGCCCGAGGTTTCGGTGTAAGGCGCTATCGGCAGCATCACGTCGGCGAATTCCAGGGCCGGCACATGCTTGAAGGCGGACATGTAAACGACCAGACTCGCTTGCTTCAACGCACCCAATACTAGTTGCGGATTGGCGCAATCGAATGCCGGCTCGACGCCCATCAGGACGTAGGCCTTGCGCGGCTGTTCGAACATCTGGCGGGCATTGGCGACGGAGGGCAGCGCCCAAGCGACGTGCCCACCCACCGTGTTGGCACCTTCGCCGAGGAAGCCGACGGTGGCGCCAGTCAACTTGCCTAGTTCCAGCGCCAGCGCATGCAGTTGCGCGGCATCGGCAGATTGGGTGGCGACGTTGCCGAGGAACACGGCACGCTTTTCACCATCGACCAGGCTCTGGGCGATTTTCTGGCTTGTTTCACAAACCACGGCCGACTCGACACCGAGCGGGACGGCAACGCCCTTGATCTCGGCCGTGGCCTTGACGACAGCCGCCAGCGCGCCAGCCAGTTGGGCCGGCGCGACGGTCAGGCGGGCATGCAGGTTGATCAGTTGATCGTCTCCGGTCACCGACAGCAGGCTGACCTTGGTGAATTTCTTGGCGGCCTGGCGCAGGCGCTGAGCGATCAGCGGATGGTCCTTGCGCAGGAAGGAGCCGACCACCAGGGCACTATCGAGGTCCTTGATTTCGGCCAGGCGCATGCCCAGCCACGGCGTGCCGGCACGCTTGAAATCGGAGGAGAAGTCGCTCTGGCGCGGACGGAAATCGATATTGCCGCTGCCCAGGCCCTTCATGACCTTGCCGAGCAGGAAGAGCTCTTCGACTGTCGAACTTTGAGCAGCCAGTGCGGCCAGCGCATCGCCGCCGTGTTCGCGGGCAACGTCCTTGAGGCCATGGGCGACATAATCGAGGGCGATACTCCAGTCGACTTCCTTCCATTCGCCGCCCTGCTTGACCATCGGCTTGGTCAGCCGCTCTTCGGAATTGAGCGCCTGGTAGGAGAAACGCTCCTTGTCGGAGATCCAGCACTCGTTAACTTCTTCGTTCTCACGCGGCAGAACGCGCATGACATTCTCGTGCTTGACCTGGACGACCAGGTTGGCACCGACGGAATCATGCGGGCTGACCGACTTGCGGCGCTGCAGTTCCCAGGAACGGGCGGTGTAGCGAAAAGGCTTGGAGGTCAGCGCGCCAACCGGGCAGAGGTCGATCATATTGCCCGACAATTCCGAGTCGACCGTACGACCGACGAAGGTCATGATCTCGGAATGCATGTTGCGGTTGGCCATGCCAAGTTCCATGATGCCGCCGATTTCCTGACCGAAACGAACGCAACGGGTGCAATGAATGCAGCGGCTCATTTCTTCCATGGAGATCAGCGGACCGACACTCTTGTGGAAAACGACGTGTTTTTCTTCGGTGTAGCGGCTCTTCATCGGGCCGTAACCGACGGACATGTCCTGCAACTGGCACTCGCCACCCTGGTCGCAGATCGGGCAATCCAGCGGGTGATTGATGAGCAGGAATTCCATCACCCCCTTCTGCGCCTTGACGGCCAGTTCGGAGTGGGTAAACACCTTCATGCCGTTGGTCACCGGCGTTGCGCAGGCTGGCAACGGCTTCGGTGCCTTCTCTACCTGCACCAGACACATGCGGCAGTTGGCGGCAATCGAAAGTTTCTTGTGGTAGCAGAAATGCGGAATGTAAACGCCCACCTGCTGCGCGGCATCCATCACCGTGCTGCCATCGGGCACTTGCGCCTTTTTGCCGTCGATCTCGATTTCTAGCATGTCGCTACCTTGTAGCCTGACTTTTCGTCGTTAATATCGTTACAACCCGTAGCCATCAGGCCGGAATCTTGTGGAAGCCACTGCCCGCCCATTGCACATCCTTGGGCACCAGACAGGTCTTGTTTTCAATGTGGTACTCGAATTCCTTGCCGAAGTGCTTGATGAAGCTCTGCACCGGGAAGGCTGCCGCGTCGCCGAGCGCACAGATGGTGCGACCGGCGATGTTGCCGAGCACGCTGTTCAGCAGATCGAGATCCTCGGGCTTGCCGAGACCGTTCTCGATACGATGCACGACCTTGTACATCCAGGCCGTACCTTCGCGGCAGGGCGTGCATTGGCCGCAGGACTCTTCATGGTAGAAAAAGGACAGGCGCTCCAGCGCCTTGACCATGCAGACCGTTTCGTCCATGACGATGACCGCACCGGAACCGAGCATCGAACCACCCTTGCTGATCGAGTCGTAGTCCATGGTGCAATCCATGATGACTTCGGCCGGCATGACGGGAGCCGACGAGCCACCGGGGATGACAGCCTTGAGCTTGCGCCCGCCACGCATCCCGCCGCACATTTCGAGCAGGGTTGCGAACGGCGTACCGAGCGGAATCTCGTAGTTACCTGGACGATTGACGTGACCGGAAACCGAGAACAACTTGGTCCCACCGTTGTTCGGCTTACCCAGGTTCAGGAACTCCTCGCCACCCATCTTCAGAATGAACGGAATGGTAGCGAAGGTTTCAGTATTGTTGATCGTCGTCGGCTTGCCGTACAGGCCAAACGAAGCCGGGAACGGCGGCTTGAAGCGCGGCTGACCCTTCTTGCCTTCGATCGATTCGAGCAGCGCGGTTTCTTCGCCACAGATATAGGCACCGTAGCCGTGGTGGGCGAAGAGTTCGAAGTTGAAACCGGAGCCGAGAATGTTCTGGCCGATGAAGCCGGCAGCCCGAGCTTCATTGAGCGCTTCTTCAAAACGCTTGTATTCTTGCCAGACTTCGCCGTGCACGTAGTTGTAGCCGCGGTTCGCGCCCATCGCGTAAGCGGCAATCGCCATCCCTTCGATGACCGCATGCGGGTTGAAACGCATGATGTCGCGGTCCTTGAAGGTTCCCGGCTCACCTTCGTCGGTATTGCAGACGACGTACTTGTCACCGGGGAAGGAGCGCGGCATGAAAGACCACTTCAGCCCGGTCGGAAAACCGGCGCCGCCACGGCCGCGCAGCACGGATTTCTTGACTTCGCTGATGACGTCTTCCTGGGTCATCTTGCTTTCCAGGATGCGCTTCAGCTGTGCATAGCCACCACGGGCAACGTAATCCTTGAGGCGCCAGGTATTGTCGCCATCCAGCCCTTCCATCAGGACGCCGTTGATCGAACCAAGCATGGCCATTATTTGCACTCCTCAAGCAGCTTGTC
>NZ_JAVHPH010000177.1:12869-14171 GCF_036170495.1 Azonexus sp. | reverse complement strand
ACGCCGTTGATCGAACCAAGCATGGCCATTATTTGCACTCCTCAAGCAGCTTGTCGATCTGCTCCGGGTGCATGTGGCTGCACATCGAGCGGTTGTTGACGATGAAGACTGGCGCATCACCGCAGGCCCCCATGCATTCACCTTCCTTCAACGTGAATTTACCGTCCGGCGTCGTTTCACCATAGCCGATACCGAGCTTGTGCTGCAGGTATTCGCCGGCATGGTAGCCACCCGACAGCGCGCAAGGCAGGTTGGTACAGACCGTGATCTTGTACTTACCGACCGGCTTCAGGTCATACATGTTGTAGAAAGAGGCCACTTCGTAGGCAGCCATCGGCGGCATACCAAGATAGTTGGCAACGGCCTCGATGGACTCAGGGGCCAGCCAGCCTTTTTCTTCCTGGGCGTGAGCGAGACAGGCCATCGACGCCGACTGCTTCTGATCGGCGGGGTACTTGGCGACCTCGCGGGCAAACTTCTGGAGGGTTTCAGCGGAAAACATCAGCGGTCAATCTCGCCAAAAACAATATCTTGGGAACCGATAATCGTAACGACGTCGGCAATCATGTGGCCTCGGGACATCTCATCCAGACCGGCCAGGTGGACAAAGCCCGGGGCTCGAATCTTCATACGGTAAGGCTTGTTGGCACCATCGGAAACAAAGTAGATGCCGAACTCGCCCTTCGGGTGCTCGACTGCGGCATAAGCTTCGCCAGCCGGAACATGGATGCCTTCAGTGAAGAGCTTGAAGTGGTGAATCAGCTCTTCCATGTTGGTCTTCATGTTTTCACGCGGCGGCGGCGCCACCTTGTTGTTGTCGGTGATCACCGGGCCAGGATTTTTACGCAGCCAGGCGATACATTGCTTGATGATGTTGTTCGACTGGATCATCTCTTCCATTCGAACCAGGTAGCGGTCGTAACTGTCGCCATTGACGCCGACCGGCACATCGAAATTGATCTTGTCGTAGGCCGCGTACGGCTGCTTCTTGCGCAAGTCCCAAGCGATTCCCGAGCCGCGCAGCATGGCTCCGGTGAAGCCCATCTGCAGGGCGCGCTCCGGCGTCACGACACCGACATTGACCAGACGCTGCTTCCAGATCCGGTTGTCGGTCAGCAGGGTGTGGTATTCGGAATGATAGGTCGGGAAACGATTGGTGAAATCTTCGAGGAAGTCGAGCAGGGAACCGCTACGGTTCTCGTTCTTCTCGGCCGCCTTCTTGGCATTGGTCCAGGTTGATTCCTGATACTGCGGCATGCGGTCCGGCAGGTCGCGATAGACGCCGCCCGGACGATAGTAGGC
>NZ_JAVHPH010000177.1:5771-12769 GCF_036170495.1 Azonexus sp. | reverse complement strand
ACTGCGGCATGCGGTCCGGCAGGTCGCGATAGACGCCGCCCGGACGATAGTAGGCAGCGTGCATCCGGGCACCGGAAACTGCCTCATAAACGTCCATCAGGTCTTCGCGTTCGCGGAAGGTGTAGAGCGCCATGGTCATCGCGCCAACGTCGAGAGCGTGACAACCGATCCACAACAGATGGTTGAGGATACGCGTCACTTCATCGAACATGACACGGATGTACTTGCCGCGCTCCGGCACTTCGATGCCGAGCAGCTTTTCGGTCGCCAAGCAGTAGGCGTGCTCGTTGCACATCATCGACACGTAGTCGAGACGATCCATGTAGGGTACGGACTGAACCCAGGTGCGAGTCTCGGCCAGTTTTTCGGTGGCACGGTGCAGCAGGCCGATGTGCGGGTCGGCGCGCTGGACGACTTCGCCATCCAGTTCGAGCACCAGGCGCAGCACGCCGTGTGCAGCTGGGTGCTGCGGACCAAAGTTCAGAGTGAAATTGCGGATGTCAGCCATGAGCGGTATCCCCGAAAGTATCTTCGCGCACAATGCGCGGGGTGTTTTCGCGCGGCTCGATGGTGACCGGTTGATAGATCACACGCGCCTGATCCGGGTCGTAGCGCATCTCGACGTGGCCGGAAATCGGGAAATCCTTGCGGAACGGATGGCCGATAAAGCCGTAATCAGTCAGGATGCGGCGCAAGTCATCATGGCCAACGAAGGCAATACCATAGAGATCGAATGCTTCGCGCTCGAACCAGTTAACGCCGTTCCAGACGCAGGTAACCGAATCAATAGAAGGAAACTCGTCGTTTTCAGCGAAGACACGGACACGTAAACGCCAGTTATGGACAATCGAAAGAAGATGAGAAACCGCCGCGTAGCGACGGCCTTGCCAGCAACCATCACCGTAGGTCGAATAATCGACACCACACAGATCAATGATTTCTTCAAAATGAAGATCGGCCTGATCCCGCAACGCGGTCATCACACCGAGATAGTCGGCGGCATCAACTTCAATGGTTGCTTCACCCAAAGCAAGCTTTAGCGATTTTAATTTGTCACCAAAGTGCCTTTGCAGATTTTGACTAAGCGTTTCCAGCTTGGCAGACATATCGAATCAGCCTTGGCAATTAACGAGCAATAGTATTCGTGCGGCGAATCTTGTTCTGCAACTGAATCAGGCCGTAAATCAAGGCCTCAGCAGTTGGGGGACAACCCGGAACATAGATATCAACTGGCACGATACGATCGCAGCCACGCACAACAGAATAGGAATAGTGGTAATAGCCACCGCCATTTGCACACGACCCCATCGAGACAACCCAACGAGGCTCGGCCATTTGGTCATAAACCTTGCGTAGCGCAGGCGCCATTTTGTTGGTCAGCGTACCCGCAACGATCATCACATCAGATTGCCGAGGACTTGCCCGAAAAACAATCCCGAAACGATCAAGATCGTAACGCGAAACCCCCGCATGAATCATCTCAACCGCACAGCAGGCCAAGCCAAAGGTCATTGGCCAGATCGAGCCAGTTCGCATGTAATTAATTAGCTTGTCAGCCGTCGTGGTGACAAAGCCTTCCTGGAGAACGCCCTCAATAGCCATAGCCTAGCCTCATTCCCATTCCAGCGCGCCTTTAGCCCAAGCATATACATACCCAAGGACCAGAATGGCAACAAACACAAGCATCTCGACAAAGCCAAACAACCTGATCGACTCAGTCGCAACAATATCCTTAAATATCGCCGCCCACGGAAACAGAAACGCAATTTCCAGATCGAACAAAATAAAAAGGATGGCAATAAGATAGAAACGCACATCGAATTTCATGCGCGCATCTTCAAAAGCCTCAAAGCCACATTCATAAGGAGAGAGCTTCTCCGGGTCCGGGCGGCTTGGAGCAAGAATAAAGCCCATCGCGACAGGCAATACACCCACCGCAACCCCCACCAGAACGAACATCAGGATTGGAAAGTAGTTTTCCATGACCCGCCGCCAATATTCAGTTTTTGTTCGAAACAGCACACCTTACGGTGACTGCCCCTAATTTTTGGTGCCGACGGCGAGACTCGAACTCGCACAGCTTGCGCCACTACCCCCTCAAGATAGCGTGTCTACCAATTTCACCACGTCGGCACGTCTTTTTGGCCACCCAGCGAGGACTCAACGCCGGATGAACCCCACGCCTTACTTCGGTATATCTTTCGCCTTTGAGTCCGCTCCAATAGAAGCCACCGGCGACTCGCCAGCAGCCGAAGCTGGCTGCGAAACAGCCTGTGATTGTACCGGTTCTTGCATGACACTGCCAGTCGTTTTTGGCTTACTGGAAGCAATGTATGCCAAGGTCAAGCTCGTCGCAAAAAATACCGCAGCGAGAACACCAGTAGTACGACTGAGAAAATTAGCTGAGCCAGTAGCACCAAACAGACTACCAGAGGCACCGCTACCAAAGGCAGCCCCCATGTCAGCTCCCTTACCATGCTGCATCAACACCAAACCAATAATAACGATCGCAACCAGAATATGGACCGTCAGAAGGAGAGAAAAAAACCAGTTCATTTGTTAGCCTATCAATTCGCCGCGAGGCAAATCTTCAGAAAATCATCAGCAACCAAGGCAGCACCACCGATCAACCCGCCATCAATATCGCACTGCCCAAACAACTCCTTCGCATTCTGTGGTTTTACACTACCACCGTAGAGAATGCGCAAACCATCGGCAACACCCACATCAAACGCCGCAACCTGAGCCCGGATGGCCGCATGCACTTCCTGCGCCTGCGCTGGGGACGCCGTCGCGCCAGTCCCTATCGCCCACACCGGCTCATATGCGACCACAGCCGACGCCATGGCAGCTACGCCAAGACGACCCAGGACCGACGACAACTGCCTGGCCACCACCCCTTGTGTTTCGCCCGCCTCACGCTCGCCAAGGGTTTCACCAACACACAAGATGGGCACCAAGCCAGCCCCCTGAGCAGCCTCAAATTTAGCCGCGACAACCATATCAGTTTCACCAAACAGCGCGCGTCGTTCAGAGTGACCCACTAACACATAGCGACAACCGAACTCAGCAAGCATTGAAGCTGACACCTCGCCCGTAAACGCACCGGAAGGATACTCACTAACTGACTGAGCCCCCAAAGCAAGCACCGAACCATGAATCAAGGACTGTACCTGAGCAAGGTAGGGAAATGGCGGGCAGACAGCTATTTCAGAAAGCACTCCAGAGCCCCCTGCCGTGATATTTGTCAGCAGCTCTAAGTTTTGATGCAACGCGCCGTGCATCTTCCAGTTACCAGCTACGAGCTTTCTACGCATGGGCTAGATGATTCCGTTTGCGAAAAACTTTCAGATTATAGCGACTCGTCGATTTTTCGGTCAATACGATTAGACATACGCAATAATTTATTGTGCGGACTCCCGCACGATGCTGGCCAGTTTTTCGGCGACACAAGCCACTTCGCCAGCATCTTCGCCTTCGACCATTACCCGCAGCAGAGGCTCCGTTCCCGAGGCTCGCAACAACAGCCTTCCCCGCCCGTCCATAGCTGCTTGGGTCTCGGCTAAGGCAGAGGTAATCGCTGGGTGATCTTTCCATGAAAATCCACGCGTGATCGGCACATTTATCAATTTCTGCGGATAAAGCACTAAGCCACCTAGCAACCCCTTCAAATCACCACCGAACTCGCGTAGCGCAGCCAAAACCTGCAAGGCAGCGATAATGCCATCTCCCGTCGTATGACGATCCAATGCGAGTATGTGTCCTGAGTTTTCACCACCGTACAACCAGCCTTTTTCATTGAGCATCTCTACAACGTAACGATCGCCGACAGCGGCCCGGGCAAACGGTATTTCAATCTTGCCGAGCGCGTGCTCCAGAGCAAGATTACTCATCAGCGTACCAACTACGCCTTTAACCTTGGCAGCACGAGCTCGACTGCAGACGATAGCAAAAAGCAACTGATCGCCATCGTAAAGATTCCCATCAGCATCGACCATTTGAAGTCGATCAGCATCGCCATCCAAGGCAACGCCGAGGTCGGCTCGATTTGCCAGTACAGCCTCGCATAATGCCTTTGGCGCCGTCGCACCGACACCATCGTTGATATTCAGGCCATTAGGTTGCGCCCCGATGGTTACGACATCAGCACCCAGTTCGTGAAAGACACTCGGCGCAGTATGGTAGGCCGCCCCATTGGCACAATCGACAACAATCTTTAGGCCACGCAAGTCCAAGGCATTTGGAAAAGTGCTCTTGCAGAATTCTATGTAACGACCGCGCGCATCCTCAATACGCCTGACACGACCAAGATTGGCTGGCGGCGCGCATACCATCGACTGATCTATACCCGCCTCAATGGCGCGCTCGACTTCGTCAGGCAACTTGGCGCCCTGCGCCGAAAAAAATTTAATACCGTTGTCGTAATAAGGGTTATGTGAAGCGGAAATAACAATTCCGGCCCGCAACCGCAGGGCGCGAGTCAAATAGGCCACTGCCGGCGTCGGCAATGGACCAACCAGAAAAACGTCAATCCCGGCTGCCGAAAACCCCGCCTCCAAGGCTGACTCAAGCATGTAACCAGACAGGCGCGTATCCTTGCCAATCAACACCGCCGGACGCTCGCCAGATAGCATACTGGATTGATTCAGCAAGGCTTTGCCAGCCGAATATCCGAGACGCATGACAAAATCAGGTGTAATTGGCGACTGACCGACGCGACCTCGCACACCATCGGTACCAAAATATTTCCTGCTCATTTCTGCTCCCATTGTTCTATTGCAGCCCACACCGCCAAGGCGTCTCTGGTTGCCACCACGTCATGCACCCGTAGTATTTTCGCACCTTTTTGTGCAGCCAGCAGCGCCGCCGCAACGCTCGCAGCGAGGCGCTCTCCTACTGGTCGTCCGGTAATTGCGCCGAGCATTGATTTTCTGGAAACCCCGACCAACATCGGAAAATCACCGACGCCCGCTACGGTCAACGCTGAAAAAAGGGCCAAATTGTGATCGACTGTCTTGCCAAAACCAAACCCTGGATCAAGCACGATACGCTCATCGACAATACCAGCCAGCCTGCAACGCTCAACAGCATCAGCAAGAAAGGCGTTTACGTCAGCGACGACATCCTGATAATGCGGCATTTTCTGCATCGTACCCGACTCGCCTTGCATATGCATGACACACACAGCGCAATCACTCCCCGCGATGACCGATAACGCTTCGCAACGGGTCATGCCAGTGATGTCGTTGATCATAGTCGCACCAGCCTCTAGTGCGGCGCGCATGACAGCTGGCTTATAGGTATCCACCGAGACAGGGATACCCCAGTCGACAACTTCCTTCAAAACAGGCAATAAGCGCCGCAATTCATCCTCTTCAGAGGCCGGAATTGCACCTGGGCGAGATGACTCGGCGCCAATATCAAGAATATCCGAGCCGGCCTCGTACTGATGACGTGCATGCGTAACGGCTTGTTCGACATCACCGACCAACCCGTCACCGGAAAACGAATCGGGCGTCAGATTGACGATCCCCATCAACAAAGGACGATCCAGCGAAAGCCTGAAATGGCCGCAATGCAGTATTGTCATAGTGTAAAAAATAAAGGGCTCTGCCGATTTCCTGCGCGCCGCTTTGAGAATCAATGGGGTTCAACATGCTATGGGTACATAGCCAAAACAAAAGGCCGGGAAAAACTCCCGGCCAATTCAGCAATCAGAAAATTTAGGCTGTCGCAGGTGCGCTTGGTTCAGCACCCGGCGTATCGCTAGGCATTTTCGACCGCGCCATGGACTGGGATGGCTTTGGCGGACGCGGAGCCTTGCCCGCCATGATGTCGTCAATCTGCTCGGCATCGATGGTTTCCCATTCAAGCAAGGCCTTGGTCATCGCCTCAACCTTGTCACGATTCTCTTCCAACAGACGACGAGCGAGCGCGTATTGCTCGTCAATAAGGCGGCGAATTTCAGCATCAACCTTCTGCATCGTCGCTTCCGAAACATTCTTGTGCTGGGTTACGGAACGACCAAGGAAAACCTCCCCGTCGTTCTCGCCATAGACCATTACCCCCAGATCGGACATGCCATAACGAGTCACCATATCGCGAGCCATTGCAGTAGCCCGCTCAAAGTCGTTCGAGGCGCCGGTGGTCATCTGGTTCATGAACAGCTCTTCGGCAATACGCCCGCCGAACAGCACAGCAATACGACTCATCAGGTATTGCCGGTCGTACGCATAGCGATCCTCTTCTGGCAGTTGCATGGTCAGACCGAGAGCGCGGCCGCGCGGAATGATGGTGACCTTGTGAACGGGATCCGATTTTGGTACGAGTTTAGCAACCACGGCATGCCCCGACTCGTGGTAGGCCGTATTCATCTTCTCTTCTTCGTTCATTACCATGCTACGGCGCTCGGCGCCCATCATGATTTTGTCCTTGGCCTTTTCGAAGTCTTCCATATCGACAAGGCGCTTATTGGTGCGCGCTGCAAACAATGCAGCCTCGTTAACCAAATTAGCCAGATCAGCACCGGAAAAACCAGGCGTGCCGCGCGCGATGATGTCGGCCTTGACGTCACCGGCAATGGGCACTTTGCGCATGTGCACCTTGAGGATTTCCTCGCGGCCACGAATATCAGGCAACGGCACGACAACCTGACGATCGAAACGCCCCGGACGAAGCAGGGCCGGATCCAGGATATCCGGACGGTTAGTCGCGGCGATAACAATGGTTCCAGTATGGCCTTCGAAGCCATCCATCTCGACCAGCAACTGGTTCAATGTCTGTTCACGCTCATCGTTGCCACCGCCAAGACCAGCGCCACGATGGCGGCCTACCGCATCGATTTCATCAATAAAGATAATGCATGGCGCGTGCTTCTTGGCGTTCTCGAACATGTCACGAACACGGGCAGCACCGACACCAACGAACATCTCAACGAAATCAGAGCCGGAAATACTGAAGAACGGCACCTTGGCTTCGCCGGCAATAGCCTTGGCAAG
>NZ_JAVHPH010000177.1:0-5671 GCF_036170495.1 Azonexus sp. | reverse complement strand
TGGCGCATGAAGAAGACCCAAACGCCGATCAGCAGAAGCATCGGGAACCAGCTAACGAAGAGGTTCATTAGGAAGGACGGTTCTTCCTCCGGTTTGGCTTCGATCTTGACGCCGTTTTTCAACAGGTCGGAAACCAGCCAGAGATCGGGCGGCGCGTAGGACGTGATGCGCTTGCCTTCGCTCGTCGTCGCCTTCAACGTACGGCCTTCCATGACCACCTTGGAAATGCGGCCGGACTTTACCTCCTCAATAAACTGGGAGTATTCGACGGATCCGGTTGCAACCTGACGGCCGTTGAACTGATTAAACACCGTCATCAGTACCAGGCCGATGACCAGCCAGACTGCCAGGTTTTTGAACATGTTGTTCAAGCTTGCACTCCTTTTACAGCGACGAGCGATAAAAATGCCATTCTAAACAAAACTCTCAACGCAATGTACGTCCAAGCAAATAAAGCTCTGCACTGCGATCACGGGAAGCATCCGGTTTGCGCACCACGACCGTCTTGAACGCCTCACGCATCTGACGAAGAAAAGTCTCGTAATCGGTACCTTGGAATACTTTGACCAAAAAAGCGCCATCCAGTTTCAGGCGCACCCTCGAAAACTCCAGACCCAGCTCAGCCAAGTGCATGATGCGCGCCTGATCAACCAGAGGCACTCCTGACATATTGGGGGCCATGTCCGACATAACAAGCCCTACACGGCGATCACCCAGTTGTTTTTCGAGTTGCTCCAAAACAGCGTCTTCACGAAAATCGCCTTGAATGAAATGGACGTTATGAATAGGTTCCATTTCGAGAAGATCGAGAGCAATGACCATTCCGCTATCGCCAACCCGCTTGCTGGCAACCTGGGACCACCCTCCCGGGGTGGCGCCCAGGTCAACAACCACCTCGCCGCGCTTGAGCAGCTTATCCTTGTCATCAATCTCGAGCAGCTTGAAAGCGGCGCGCGAACGCCACCCTTCCTTCTTCGCGAGTTGAACGTAGGTATCATTGACATGCTCGCGCATCCAAGCTTTGCTGGTTCTGGTTCTTTTCATTCGGTAAAATGCCGTTTTTGAAAGGTTTACTATGCTGCAAATATCATCTGCCCAGCGACGCGAACTGCGCGCCAAGGCTCACGACCTGAATCCGGTTGTCTCGATTGCCGAAAACGGCCTCACCGAGAGCGTTCTAAAGGAAATCGAAACGAACCTGAACGCCCACGAACTGATCAAAATTCGCGTTTATGGTGACAGCCGCGAAAATCGCCTGGCCTATTACGAGCAAATCTGCGCCCAACTAGGTGCCGCGGCTGTTCAGCACATCGGCAAGCTGCTAATCATTTTTCGCCCCATTCCCGCCGAGATTGCTGCGGTCAACGCGAAAAAAGCTCCAAAAACGAGACGCCCCATCCCTACCGCCCCGCGCAAAAGCAAGCGCTCCTTCCAGGGCTGATCACTTCAATCCGCGACCACTCCAGATCACCAGCCACAATCCCAGCAAACTCTGCACCAAGTAGAGGATGCTGGAAATACCATGCCACGCAGCAAAACGATCACGCAGGACGCTTTCCATCACTTCGCGCGGCATGGCATCCAGTTTTAGCTGAGCCATCAAGGGCTGGATGCCGAACTGGCTAGCAATCGTCAGCAGGGCCATCAGAACAATCAGCCAGAATACGCCACGCTTGAATACCTGCGCGCCGCAACGGAAAATTAGAAAAACCAACAACCAGGCGGCGCAGCCCAACCCGGCCCAGCCGATCAACGTAAACAGCCTGCCAGCTACCATGCCAGCCAGTTGCCGATCGTTCAGACTCGCAAAGAGCACAGGCGCCGCCATGTAGCCAATCGCCCACAGGCCGCCCGCCCACAAGGTAATGGCGAACAGATAGAGGGCTTCGGACAACCGGCGCACGTCAATTATTCGTAGCGGACGTCGATGACTTCGTATTCCCGAATGCCGCCCGGCGCCTGAACCTGGGCAATATCGCCGGCATACCTGCCGATCAGGGCCCGGGCTATTGGCGAGTTAACCGAAATCTTGCCACCCTTGATGTCTGCTTCGTCCTCGCCAACAATCTGGTAGGTGACGGCATCGCCCGTATCCTGATCCTCGAGATCCAGTGTGGCGCCAAATACGCAGCGACCATCGGCATCCAGCAGCTTCGGATCGATGATCTGGGCATGCGACAGCTTGCCCTCAACCTCCTGGATACGCCCTTCGATGAAGCCCTGGCGCTCCTTGGCGGCATCGTACTCGGCATTTTCGGAAAGATCGCCATGGGCTCGCGCTTCCGCGATAGCGCCAATCACCCACGGACGATCAACCGTCTTCAAGCGATGCAGTTCTTCGCGCAGCTTTTCTGCGCCTTTTACGGTCAACGGAACTTTGCTCATATTGTCTTCCAGCAAAAACAAAACCGCCGGCGCCCCAAGGCCACCCGGCGGTTTCAGGTTTATCTCAGTGTAGCTGCGTGTGTAATGTCTGAATCGAATAAACCACCAGCTCACCCAGATTGCGAATACCTTCGGCAGCGGCCTCGGCCCCCCAGATTGTCGTGTACATTGTGACACGAGCCTGCAGGCCGGAAGTACGGATGTTGCGCGAGTCGTTAATCGCCTGGCGTTTTTCCTCAACCGTGTTGATGATCAGGGAAATTTCGTTGTTTTTGATCATGTCGACAATGTGCGGCCGACCTTCGGTGAATTTGTTGACCGTCTGCACCGACAAGCCGGCGGCTTCGATGGCATGCGCGGTGCCGCGTGTCGCCACGAGATGGAAGCCGGCCTCAAGCAAATGGCGGGCGATTTCGATCGCTTTGGTCTTGTCACTATCCTTGACCGACATAAAAACCTTGCCGGCCGTCGGCAGTTTGACACTAGCGGCCAGTTGCGACTTGACGAAGGCCTCGGCAAAGGTGACGCCGACACCCATGACCTCGCCGGTCGACTTCATTTCCGGCCCCAAAATGGTATCGACCCCCGGGAACTTGACGAAGGGGAAGACCGCTTCCTTGACCGAAAAATAGGGCGGGATGACTTCCTTCGTGACGCCCTGTTCCTTGAGGCTACGTCCAGCCATGCAGCGCGCCGCAATTTTGGCCAGGGGCAGGCCGGTTGCCTTGGAAACGAAGGGCACGGTGCGCGAGGCGCGCGGATTGACTTCCAGCACGTAGACCTCGTTGTCCTTGATGGCGAACTGCACGTTCATCAGGCCGCAGACGTTAAGCGCTTTGGCCATCAGCTTGGTCTGGCGACGCAGCTCGTCCTGTACGGCCTTGCCTAAGGAGTACGGCGGCAGCGAGCAAGCCGAGTCGCCGGAGTGCACACCAGCCTGTTCGATGTGCTCCATGACGCCGCCGATGATGACCTCTTCGCCATCGGACAGGGCATCGACATCACACTCGACCGCATCATTCAGGAAGCGATCAAGGAGCACCGGCGAATCGTGCGAAACCTTGACCGCTTCGCGCATATAGCGCTCGAGGTCCTTTTGCTCATGGACGATTTCCATGGCGCGTCCGCCAAGCACGTAGGACGGACGAACCACCAGCGGATAGCCGATTTCCTGCGCCAGACGCAGCGCATCTTCTTCGGTGCGGGCGGTACGGTTAGGCGGCTGCTTGAGTCCAAGATCCTGCAACAGTTTCTGGAAGCGCTCGCGGTCTTCTGCCACGTCGATGGATTCCGGGCTGGTGCCGATGATCGGCACACCGTTCGCTTCAAGCGCCAGCGCAAGTTTAAGCGGGGTCTGGCCGCCGTACTGGACAATAACGCCGACCGGCTTCTCGATAGCGACGATCTCCAGCACATCCTCGAGCGTCAGCGGCTCGAAATACAGGCGGTCAGAGGTGTCGTAATCGGTGGACACGGTTTCCGGATTGCAGTTGACCATGATCGTTTCATAACCGTCTTCGCGCATCGCCATCGCGGCATGCACGCAGCAGTAATCGAACTCGATGCCCTGGCCGATGCGGTTTGGACCGCCGCCGAGCACCATGATCTTCTTCTTGTCAGTCGGCTTGGCCTCGCACTCGTCCTCGTAGGTCGAGTACATGTAGGCGGTATCGGTCGAAAACTCGGCGGCACAAGTGTCGACACGCTTGTAAACCGGGCGGACGCCCAGTGCATGACGGCGGTTGCGGAATTCGGTTTCAGTCGTTTTCAGCAGATAAGCCAGACGACGATCCGCGAAGCCCTTGCGCTTCAAGTGGCGGACTTCTTCCACGGTCAACGTCAAAAATTCGCGTTTTTCGACAGCCAGTTCGAGATCGACGATTTCCTTGATCTGGACGAGGAACCACGGATCGATCTTGGTCAGCTCAAAAACGCGCTCGACCGACATCCCGATACCAAACGCATCGGCGACATACCACAGGCGGTCCGGCGTCGGACGGGCTAACTGCTCGTCAATCGTCGCCGGGTCGACGCTTTTCAGGTTGAAGCCATCAACGCCGACCTCCAGCCCGCGCAAGGCTTTCTGCAGCGACTCCTGGAAGGTCCGGCCAATAGCCATGACTTCGCCAACCGACTTCATCTGCGTGGTCAGCGTGTCATCCGCCTGCGGGAATTTCTCGAAGGCAAAGCGCGGCACCTTGGTGACAACGTAATCAATCGACGGCTCGAACGAGGCCGGCGTCTTGCCGCCGGTGATGTCGTTGGCCAGTTCGTCGAGCGTGTAGCCGATAGCCAGCTTGGCGGCGATCTTGGCGATCGGGAAGCCGGTCGCCTTGGAGGCCAGCGCCGACGACCGCGAGACGCGCGGATTCATCTCGATGACGATCATCCGACCGTCCTTCGGATTGATCGAAAACTGCACATTGGAACCGCCGGTATCGACGCCGATTTCGCGCAACACGGCGATCGAGGCGTTACGCAGGATCTGGTATTCCTTGTCGGTCAGCGTCTGGGCCGGGGCAACGGTGATCGAGTCGCCGGTGTGCACGCCCATCGGATCGAGGTTTTCGATGGAACAGATGATGATGCAGTTGTCCGCCTTGTCGCGCACCACTTCCATCTCGTATTCCTTCCAACCGAGCAGCGATTCTTCGATCAGCAACTCGTTGGTCGGCGAGGCTTCGAGACCACGCTTGCAGATCGTCTCGAACTCTTCCATGTTGTAGGCGATACCGCCGCCCGTACCGCCCAGCGTAAAAGACGGACGGATGATGGTTGGGAAGCCGATCGCGGCCTGAACCTGGTAGGCCTCTTCCATGCTATGCGCCGTGGCCGACTTGGCAGAACCGAGACCGATCTTGGTCATCGCATCCTTGAACTTCTGGCGATCCTCGGCCTTATCGATAGCGTCTTTCGAAGCACCAATCAGTTCGACGCCGAATTTTTCCAGAATCCCCTCATGATCGAGATCAAGCGCACAATTCAACGCAGTTTGACCGCCCATGGTCGGCAGCAGGGCATCCGGACGTTCCTTTTCGATGATCTTGGCGACCACCTGCCAGGTAATCGGCTCGATATAGGTGACATCGGCCATTTCCGGATCGGTCATGATGGTCGCCGGATTGGAGTTGACCAGGATGACCTTGTAACCCTCTTCGCGCAGCGCCTTGCAGGCTTGCGCACCAGAGTAGTCGAATTCGCAGGCCTGACCGATGATGATCGGGCCGGCGCCAATAATCAAAACACTTTTTATGTCTGTACGTTTCGGCATATTGTTTCTCGCTTA
>NZ_JAVHPH010000176.1:0-4358 GCF_036170495.1 Azonexus sp. | reverse complement strand
GCTTCAGCACGCCATCCTGGTGAATACCGGACTCGTGGGCGAAGGCATTGGCGCCAACCACCGCCTTGTTCGGCTGAACGGAGTAGCCAGTAATCTGCGAAATCAACTTCGACGCTGGGACAATCTGCGTCGTATCGATGCGTGTTTCGAGCTCAAAGATGTCCGGACGAGTGCGTACCGCCATGACGATCTCTTCGAGTGCCGCATTACCGGCGCGCTCTCCGAGGCCGTTGATCGTGCATTCAACCTGGCGAGCTCCGGCCAGTACTGCAGCCAGAGAATTGGAAACTGCCAGCCCGAGGTCATTGTGGCAATGTACTGACCACACCACCTTGTCCGCATTCGGCACACGCTCGATCAATTGACGCATGGTTTCGGCGTACTGGAACGGAATGGCGTAGCCGACCGTATCCGGCACGTTGATAGTCCTGGCACCGGCCTTGATGACTGCGTCGAAAATACGGCAAAGAAAGTCAATTTCGGAACGTCCAGCATCCTCGGCCGAAAACTCGATGTCGTCAGTGTATTGCCGGGCCCAGCCGATCGACTTGACCGCCTGCTCGACAACTTGGTCCGGTGTCATGCGCAATTTCTTTTCCATGTGAATGGGCGAAGTCGCGATGAAGGTATGAATACGACCTGACTGGGCCGGCTTGATTGCCTCGCCCGCCCGAGCAATATCATTCTCGTTAGCACGCGCCAGCGAGCAGATCGTCGAATCCTTGATTGCCTGAGCAATGGCCTGAATGGCCTCGAAATCCCCCTGCGAGGCGGCGGCAAAACCAGCCTCAATGACATCGACCCGCATCTTTTCAAGTTGGCGAGCAACGCGAATCTTCTCTTCCCGAGTCATCGAGGCGCCCGGGCTCTGCTCACCATCACGCAGGGTGGTATCAAAAATAACCAGATGCTGTTTCATAAACACTCCGAACTACAGGGCTTTCCGTTTAAGCAGGCCGATTGCAGCCTGAACATAGCCCGACAAACCATAAATGACGAAGAAACCGAACAGGGCAATTTCCGGGCTATAGGCAACCAGAGCAAATCCCAGGGCAATCGCCGCAATAACGAAGAAGGGCACACTCTTCTTCAGGTTGATGTCCTTGAAGCTATAGAAGCGGATATTGGACACCATGGTGACACCAGCAAATACGGTCAGCGCACAGGCCAGCCAGCGTACGTCGCTACCGGCCACAGCGGTTTCAATGCATACCCACACCAGGCCAGCGACCAGTGCCGCCGCAGCCGGCGATGGCAAGCCCTGGAAGTAGCGCTTGTCCATCACTTCCAGCGTCGTATTGAAGCGCGCCAGACGCAAGGCAGCCCCGGCACAGTAGATAAAGGCAGCGATCCAGCCCAGACGCCCCATATCACGCAGCGCCCATTCATACATCACGAGAGCCGGCGCCGCTCCGAAGCTGACCATATCGGACAGCGAATCATATTCAGCGCCAAAGGCCGACTGCGTATTGGTCAAGCGTGCCACGCGACCATCCAGACCGTCGAGAACCATGGCGATGAAGATTGCCATCGCGGCTCGTGCAAAATCACCCTGCATCGCCTGCACGATGGCAAAAAAACCGGCAAACAGGGCCGCCGTAGTGAATAAATTGGGCAGCAAGTAAATACCGCGCCGTTTCACTTCAGGATTGAACAGCGATTTACGGGGTTTGAGTTCAGTCATGGGTCACAAATCAGCGGGCAACTTAAAAAGGATACACCCGGAAAGGATCAAAATCCGCAAACAGCAAGGGCGGTGAGGTCACCCACACCGCCCAAGGAAAAAATGAGGCTAGGCGAGCAAAAGCGCAGGCAGTACGTTAGTACAGCAAGGGCGCAACGACGCCTCGTCAAGCCTGCGACCTGCCAATTAGTTCTTGGACTGATCGACCAGCTTGTTCTTCTTGATCCACGGCATCATGTCGCGCAGCTTGGCACCAACCGTCTCAATCGGATGCTCGGCATTCAGACGACGACGAGCCGTCATAGCCGGGTAATTAGTACGGCCTTCGAGAATGAACATCTTGGCGTAGTCACCGTTCTGGATGCGCTTCAGCGCATTGCGCATGGCAGCACGGGACTGCTCGTTGATGACTTCGGTACCCGTCACGTACTCGCCGAACTCCGCATTGTTGGAGATCGAGTAGTTCATGTTGGCGATTCCGCCTTCGTACATCAGGTCGACGATCAGCTTGAGTTCGTGCAAGCACTCGAAGTAAGCCATTTCCGGAGCATAACCAGCTTCGGTCAGGGTTTCGAAGCCCATTTTGACCAGCTCAACAGCACCGCCACAGAGAACAGCCTGTTCGCCGAACAGGTCGGTTTCGGTTTCTTCGCGGAAGTTAGTTTCAATGACGCCGCCTTTGGTACCGCCGTTGGCAGCAGCGTAAGACAGGGCGATATCCTTCGCCTTCTTGGTGACGTCCTGATAAACGGCGATCAGGGACGGCACGCCGCCACCCTTCAGGTACTCGGAACGCACGGTGTGGCCAGGGCCCTTCGGGGCGACCATGATGACGTCCACGTCGGCCCGTGGCACGACCTGGTTGTAATGCACGTTGAAGCCGTGAGCAAAGGCCAGGGCAGCTCCCTTTTTGAGGTTCGGGGCGACTTCTTCGTTGTACACCTGCGGAATGTTTTCATCCGGCAACAGGATCATGACCACATCGGCGCCCTTGACGGCCTTGGCGATTTCTTCCACCTTGAGGCCAGCCGCTTCGGCCTTCTTCCAGGAAGCGCCATCCTTACGCAAGCCAACCGTGACCTTGACGCCGGAATCCCTGAGGTTTTGGGCGTGGGCGTGGCCCTGCGAGCCGTAACCAACGATGGTGATCTTCTTGCCCTTGATGAGGGAGAGATCGGCGTCCTTGTCGTAATAAACTTTCATGAAATCCTCTTTATATACAAATAGTTAGACTTTAAGAATGCGATCGCCGCGGCCAATACCACAGACACCGGCACGGACGGTCTCGAGAATCAGGCCGGCATCAAGCCCGGTAATAAAAGAGTCAAGCTTGGAACTGGTACCAGTCAACTCGATAACATAGGTTGACTCCGTAACGTCGATGATCCGACCACGAAAAATGTCGGCCATCCGCTTCATCTCTTCGCGGTCCTTACCCGTAGCGCGAACCTTGATCAGCATCAGTTCGCGCTCGACATGAGCTGCTTCAGAGAGATCGACCACCTTGACCACGTCGACCAGCTTGTTGAGCTGTTTCGTAATCTGTTCAAGCACCTCGTCGGAGCCGGAAGTCAGGATGGTCATCCGGGACAGCGAGGGATCTTCCGTCGGTGCCACAGTCAGCGATTCAATATTGTAGCCACGAGCCGAGAACAGCCCGGCCACGCGGGAAAGAGCACCCGATTCATTTTCGATCAGGATGGAAATGATGTGTCGCATTTTTCTTTTTCTCCCCCCGCTCAGATATCTTCTGCAAGGATCATTTCAGTCAAACCCTTGCCGGCCGCCACCATCGGGAAGACGTTGGCACCCGGATCAATGATGAAGTCCATAAAGACCAAGTCATTCTTGTGCTCGGTAAAGGCCTTGCGCAAGGCTGGCTCGACATCTTCGGGCTTTTCGATCTTCATGCCGACGTGCCCATAGGCTTCGGCAAGCTTGACGAAATCCGGCAGCGAAGTGACGTAGGATTGAGAGTAGCGCTTCGAATAGAACATTTCCTGCCACTGCCGCACCATGCCCAGCATGCCGTTGTTCAGGTTGATGATCTTGATCGGGAAGCCGTATTGCTTACAGGTCGACAACTCCTGAATACACATCTGGATCGAGCCTTCGCCGGTAACGCAAGCTACCTGCGCATCGGGATTGGCCATCAGCACGCCCATGCCATACGGCAGGCCAACGCCCATGGTACCCAGACCACCAGAGTTGATCCAGCGTCGCGGCTTGTCGAACTTGTAGTACTGGGCAGCAAACATCTGGTGCTGACCGACGTCCGAAGTCACAAAGGCATTGCCTCCCGTCACTTCATAGAGCTTTTCCATGACGAACTGGGGCATGATGTGCTCGGACTGCTTGTAACGCAGGGAGTCACGGCCACGCCATTCGTCGATCTGTTTCCACCAGTTGGCGACTTCAGGATCGGTTCTGAAACCGCCATCCATTAGCTTGACGATTTCTTCCAGCACATCCGGCACATTGCCGACGATGGGCACATCGACCTTGACGCGCTTGGAAATCGAGGACGGATCGATGTCGATATGGATAACACGACGCTTCTCTTCGCTGAAGTGCTCCGGGTTGCCGATCACGCGATCATCAAAACGGGCGCCGATGGCTAGAATCACATCGGCGTAGTGCATGGCGTTGTTGGCTTCGAAAGTGCCATGCATGC
>NZ_JAVHPH010000175.1:0-4371 GCF_036170495.1 Azonexus sp. | reverse complement strand
ATCCCGAACTTGCTAACATGCGCCTCCTTGCCCGCGGCAACCGGCTGTCGATCATGCCGGTCACGCCCGAAGAATGGGCATTCATCAACCGTCTCATGGCAGAGAGCTCATGACAATCTGGTGGCTGGCCTATCCCCTGCTGGGAATCTTCGGCGGCTTCGTTGCCGGTCTGTTTGGCGTTGGCGGCGGGCTGACCCTCGTCCCGTTCATGTACATGTTGTTCGTCGCCCAGAATTTTCCGCCGGACCATGTTATGCATCTGGCGCTGGGTACGTCGATGGCGACCATCGTTTTTACATCGATTTCCAGTATGCGTGCCCATCACGCGCATGGCGCTGTGCGCTGGGACGTCGTCCGTAACCTGGCACCCGGTTTGGTGCTCGGCACTTTTGGTGGCTCGCTGGTGGCCGGTCAGGTGCCGACCGGGCCGATGACGATGATTTTTGTCGTCATCGTCTACTACGCTTCGCTGCAAATGATGCTTGATTTCAAGCCGCACGCGCACCGGCAACTGCCCGGCGCTTTCGGGCTGTTTGCCGCCGGTGGCCTGATTGGCGGCGTCTCCAGTCTGGTTGCGGCGGGCGGCGGCTTTCTCTCGGTGCCATTCATGTTGTTCTGCAACGTCGCCATTCACTCTGCTGTCGGCACCTCGTCGGCGCTCGGCTTTCCCATCGCCGTGGCCGGGGCCGTCGGCTATATCGTCGCCGGCTGGCGCGATAGCGGACTGCCGCCCTATACCTTCGGCGATGTCTATTTGCCGGCTTTCGTCGGTATCGTCGTGATGAGCATCCTGATGGCGCCGGTCGGTGCCCGGCTGGCCCATCGGCTGCCGGTCAAGAAATTGAAACGCGCCTTTGGCGCCTTCCTTGCCCTGCTCGCCAGCAAGATGCTCTACAGCCTGATCGGCTGAGTTCTCTCAGGTGCCGGCCTTGAAGTCGCGCAGCGTCGCGACCAGGTCGGCGAACCGTTCTCCTTGAACGGTGACGTGGGCGCGCAATAGTGCCGTTGCCAGTTCGCTGTCGCCCTTGATGATGGCATCGACAATGGCTTGATGCTCGTTGAACGAGCTGTTCATCCGGTTGCGCACGCGCAACTGGAGCCGCCGATAGGGGCGTAGCCGGCGGTGCAGCGCGCTTGTCTGCTCGACGAGGAAGCCGTTGTGGCTGGCTTCGTAGATGCGCTGGTGGAAAACCTCATTCAACTGGTAATAAATATCCGGGGTGTTTGCGTCGCGCGCCGCTTCGCAGGCGCCATGGGCTTCCTGCAAGGCCACCTGCTCGCTTGGTGTGATGCGCCGGGCGGCGAGTCGGCCGCACATCGCTTCAAGTTCGGCCATGACCTCGAACATTTCGCAAACCCGGTCGGCCCCGACTTCGGGCACCGTTGCGCCGCGCCGCGGCTTGATCTCGATCAGGCCGACCGAGGCAAGCTGAATCAGCGCTTCGCGGACCGGTGTCCGTGAAACGCCGAAGGTGTCGGCCAGCTCCTGCTCGTCGAGCCGCGTGCCGGGCGGATAGACGCCGGTGACGATGCGCTCCTCGATGAGTTCACCCAGGCGTTCTGAGTGGCGGGTAATGGCGGGGGTTTCGGCGGGGTTGTTCACGACTCATGCTCCAGCATGTGGCAATAGTTTAATTATACGAAATTAGTTGACCAGTATTCAATACTTGCTTATTGTGTATACACAACGGTGATTTTTGAACACAAAACAATAGTGCGGTATTCCCGGGTGCGGATAAGCCAGCCAGTGAGGTTTCACCGTCAGTGCTTTTCTAACCCAGGAGGAGATATCCATGTTCAGCAAGACTAAACGCCACCTTACGCTCGCCATCGCTGCCGCCGCCCTGACCTGTGCACTGCCTGCCGCCCATGCGCAGGCGCCGCGTGTCATCAAGATTTCCCACCAGTTTCCTGCCGCCACCAATGAGGATGGCGATTTCCGCGATCGGCTTGTCCGCCGCTTCGTGGCAGAAGTCGAGAAGCAGTCCAAGGGTAGTCTGAGGTTCGAGATCTATCCGGGCAGTTCGTTGATGAAGACCAACAGCCAGATCGGTGCTCTGCGCAAGAGCGCGCTGGACATGAGCCTGGTCCCGCTGGCTTATGGTGGCGGCGAAATTCCCCAGGTCAACATCACGCTGATGCCGACTTTGGTCAGCAGCTACGAACAGGGCATGCGCTGGAAAACGGCACCGGTCGGCAAGGAGCTCGACCGCATCCTGGCCGACAAGAACATCAAGATCGTCACCTGGATCTGGCAGGCCGGCGGCATCGCCTCGACCAAGAAAACGGTCGTCGCTCCCGATGACGCCAAGGGCCTGAAGTTCCGCGGCGGCAGCAAGGAAATGGACCAGATGCTGAAGGGCGCCGGTGCCGCAGTGACCGGCATGCCGTCTTCGGAAATCTACAGTGCGATGCAGTCCGGTGTGCTTGATGCAGCGCTGACTTCCAGCACCTCGCTGATCAGCTTCCGTCTGCAGGAGTTCAGCAAATACGTGACGACGGCGCGCAACAAGAGCTTTTGGTTCATGTTCGAGCCCTTGTTGATTTCCAAGGGTCTCTATGATTCGCTGACGCCGGAGCAACAGAAGATCATCAGCGAAGTCGGCGCCAGCCTCGAGAAATTCGGTGTCGAAGAGGCCAAGAAGGACGATCAGCGCATGGCTGAAGTCTTCGCCAAAGCCGGCGCCAAGGTGGCCGACATGGATGAGAAGGCTTTCCTGGCCTGGCGCGCGATCGCCGAACAGACGGCTTTCAAGGATTTCGCCGAAAACATCAAGGATGGCCGCGCCCTGCTCGACATGGCGCTGTCGGTCAAGTAATAACCCGGCCGGGCATGGCCCGGCCCATCCTTCTTAAAGGTGAATCATGAGCCCCGGATATTTCATCAGCCGAGCGGTCAAGGCCTTCAATGTCGCGACAGGTTACCTGTCGGCCTTTTTGATCGTCATCGCCACCGGCGTCCTCGTCTTCGAAGTCGCGGTCCGTTACATCTTTGCCTGGCCGACCGATTGGGAAATCGAGTTTTGTGTCTATTTACTGATCGCTTCCAGCTTTCTGGCCGCCGCCCATACCCAGCTCAATCGCGGCCATGTGACGATCGAAATTCTCGACGAAATCACGCCGCCAAGCTGGACACAGTGGCGTATGGCATTTTCCGACTTGTTGTCCTTCCTGTTCTGCGCCTTTGTTGCCTGGAACTGCTGGCACTTGTTCTACGAAGCCTGGGACGAAGGCCGGATGAGCGATACATCATGGGCGCCGAAGATGTGGCCGGTTTTCGCCACCATGGCATTCGGCATGACCTCGCTTGCCCTGCAGATTTTTGTCCAGTTCATCGAAGACTCGTTGCCGGAAGCCATGCGCTCGCACCGGCCGCCGCCGCAACACAATGCAGCCATTCAGGTGGCCATCGAACGCATCCAGCACGACGACGAAGGAGAGCGCAAATGAGCGTCGGAACCTTAGGCTTGCTCTACGCGGCCGCCACTTTCATATTCCTCTTTTCCGGGATGCCGATTGCCTTTGCCGTTGGCTCGGTCGCCCTGATTTTCATGTACTTCTTCATGCCGGTGGCGCAGCTGTCGATCATCGCTGAAACCATCTTTTCCGAGTTGAACAGCTTCACGCTGCTGACTATTCCGCTCTTCATCATGATGGGCGCCGCCATCGGCAAATCGCGCGCTGGCGCCGATCTCTACAACTCGCTGAACCGCTGGCTGTACAAGGTGCCGGGTGGCCTCGGGCTGGCCAATACGCTGGCGTGCTCGGTGTTCGCTGCGATGTGCGGTTCGTCGCCGGCAACCTGCTCGGCCATCGGTTCCTCGGGCATTCCGGAAATGCGCAAACGCGGCTATTCCGAGCGTCTGGCGACTGGCCTGATCGCTGCCGGCGGCACGCTGGGCATCCTGATTCCGCCGTCGCTGACGCTGATTCTCTATGGCCTGGCCACCGAACAGTCGATCGGCAAGCTGTTCATGGCCGGCGTCGGCCCCGGCTTGATGCTGACGGCGATGTTCTCGATCTGGGTGGTCTACAAATCCTGGGCGGAAAAGAACGAAAAAATTTCGGCAAATCGCTCGACCGGCATCGCCATGCCAGCGGAAGAGTCGTACAGCTGGAAACAGCGCCTTGAAACGCTGCCCCGCCTGGCGCCCTTCATCGGCCTGATCATCATCGTCATGGTCGCCCTCTACGGTGGCTGGGCAACGCCATCGGAAGTCGCCGGTATCGGCGCCTTCGGTGCGCTGCTCATGGTCATGGCGATCTACGGCTGCTGGCGCTGGAACGACCTCAAGGTGATCCTCTCCGGCACGGCCCGCGAGTCGTCGATGATCATGCTGATCATCGCGATGTCCTTCCTCTACACCTACG
>NZ_JAVHPH010000174.1:1795-4388 GCF_036170495.1 Azonexus sp. | reverse complement strand
CTGCTCGATCGCGTTGTCCTCGCCGAACTGCCGCTGACCACGCCGGTTGGCCAGGCCATGTCAGCGACCCCGTTCATGCTCGAAGAGCACGCCACGGCCTACGATGCGATGTTCGCCATGGCGACCCATGGCATTCGCCACGTGCTCGTCACCGATGCCGAGGGCAGGCTGACCGGCGTTGTTTCGGAGCGCGACCTGTTCTCGCTGCAACGTGTTGGTTTGCGCCAGATTCGCCAGTCGATCGATGGTGCGCACAATGTCGGCGCTTTGCAGCAGGCGGCCGCCGATGTCCGCCAGTTGTCGTTCAACATGCTGGCCCAGGGCGTTGGTGCCGAGCAGCTGACCCAGTTCATCTCGGCGCTCAACGATGCGCTGACCCGCCGTGTTATCCAGCTCAATCTCGAAAAGCACAACTTCGACGGCATTGAATGGGCCTGGCTGGCCTTCGGCTCGGAGGGGCGCGACGAACAGACTTTCAGCACCGATCAGGATAACGGCATCGTCTTCGTGACGCCCGAAGGTGCTGCGGTCGACGCGCTGAAGCCACGTTTTCTGGCCTATGCCCTCGACGTCAACAACGACCTCGATCGCGTCGGGTTCCCGCTGTGCAAGGGCAACATCATGGCGAGCAACCCGCAATGGTGTCTGACGCTTGACGAGTGGAAAGACCAGTTTGCCAACTGGATCCGCATCCCGCAGCCCGCCGCGCTGCTCAACGCCACCATCTTTTTCGACTTCCGGGCGCTTTACGGCAAAGCGGAACTGGCCGATGCGATGCGCCGCCACCTGTTGGCGCAGACGGCGGCTAACCCGATGTTCCTGCGCGCCATGGCCAAAAATGCGCTCGACGTCGAACCGCCGCTGGGCAAGATTCGCGATTTTTTGACCGACCTCGACCCCGACCATCCGGGCAAGATCGATCTCAAGAAATATGGCTCGCGTATTTTTGTCGACGTTGCCCGTATCTACGCCATGGCCAGCGGCGTGCACAACACCAATTCGATTCAGCGCCTGCGCTTGTCCGCGCAGCGCCTGTCGATCCGCAGCGACGAGATCAACGCCGTACTCGAAGGCTTGAATTTCATCCAGCTGCTGCGCCTGCAGCACCAGTATCTCGAAGGTGAGCCGGGCACCCAGGGCGATAACCTGATCGATCCGGATACGCTCAATGAGCTGGATCGCCGCATTTTGAAAGAGTCCTTCCGTCAGGCCCGCAAAATCCAGACGCGCCTCAAACTCGATTACCAGGTGCAATGACCATGCTCGGCCTCAAGAAATTCCTGTTCAGGGGCAGCGCACAAGCCAGCCTGCCCGACGACGTGCGGGCTTCGCTCGACGTCTGGCGGGCCAGCAAGGCGCCGCCGCTCGACGATCTGCACTTTCACACCCGCTACGTCGTAGTCGACATCGTCAGCACCGGTACGAATCCCGAAAGCGACCAATTGCTCGGCATCGCGGCCAGCTCGGTGTGGAAAGGAGCGATCCAGCCGGACGACACTTTCTACGTCGATTTTTCGACGCTTGATGGCGAGGGTTCCACGGTCGACCGGGAATTAACGGCATTTTTGCTGTTTGCCGCCAAGGCGCCGCTGGTCACCTACCATATTCCCTATGTTGGCGGCTTTCTGCAGCGCGCCTTCAAGGAACGGCTGGGCGTCAATTTCCTGCCACAGTGGGTCGATTTGGCCTGGCTGTTACCGTCGATGTTCGAGGACAAGGGCGATTCGGTCATGCCGCTCGACCACTGGATCGAGGTCTTCAGCCTCGATACCGGCGCCGGCCGGCGCGATGCCATGGCCAACACCCTATTGCTGGCGCGCATTTTCCAGATGATGACGGTGCGGGCTGTCGGCAAGCAGATCGATACGGCCGCTCGTTTGATCGACGAATCACGGGCCAGCAGCTTCCTACGGCGCACCCACTAAAGTTACCGGATGTTTGCTTCACTGACCCGGCTGCAGCGCTACTACCTGTATTACACCTGCGGCTTCCTGTCATTCATCGGGGCGCTGGCGGTTCTCGAACAGCACGGCATGCCGCCGCGCTGGATCGGCTACGCCTTCCTGTGTTTCACCATTTCGATGTACGCGCTGATCGGCATCGTCTGCCGGACCTCCGATGTCTCCGAGTACTACGTCGCCGGGCGGCGCGTGCCGGCCTTCTTCAACGGCATGGCGACCGGCGCCGACTGGATGAGTGCCGCCTCCTTCATCGGCCTGGCCGGAACCCTTTACCTCTCCGGCTTTCAGGGGCTGGCCTATGTTATTGGCTGGACCGGCGGTTTCGTCCTGGTCGCTCTGCTCCTCGCGCCGTATCTGCGCCGCTTCGGTCAATACACCATTCCCGACTTTCTCGGCGCCCGCTATGGCGGCAACGCGATTCGCCTGGTCGCCGTCGTGGCCGCCATCCTGGCCTCCTTCGTGTACGTTGTGGCGCAGATTTACGGCGTCGGCGTCATTACCAGCCGTTTCGTCAGCTTGCAATTCGAGATTGGCGTCTTCGTCGGTCTGGCCGGCATCCTTGTTTGTTCGTTTCTGGGGGGCATGCGGGCGGTGACATGGACGCAGGTGGCCCAGTACCTGATCCTGATCAT
>NZ_JAVHPH010000174.1:0-1695 GCF_036170495.1 Azonexus sp. | reverse complement strand
TGGGAAAATGCGATGTTTTCTGCGGTCGACCGTAGCAAAACACCGATTCATCACGCTGAGGCCTTTCCCGGTGAGACGGTCGAGGAACAGAACATCATGCGCGTCAATTTTCTCGCGCTGATCTTTTGTCTGACCATAGGGACGGCCGCCCTGCCGCACGTGCTGACCCGCTACTACACGACGCCCACCGTTCGCCAGGCGCGCGAATCGGTATTCTGGTCGCTGTTGTTCATTCTCTTGCTTTACATTACCGCGCCAGCCTACGCGGTCTTCGCCAAGTACGAGGTGCTCTCCCATCTGGCCGAAATACCCATCACCAAATTGCCCGGTTGGGTGGCTGCATGGGCCAAGATCGGGTTGGTCAGCATTGAGGACATCAATGCCGACGGCATCCTGCAACTGGCTGAACTGTCACTGAACCCGGACGTCATCGTGCTCGCCACCCCGGAAATTGCCGGTATGCCCTATGTTGTCTCCGGTCTGGTCGCGGCCGGTGGTCTGGCCGCAGCCCTGTCCACCGCCGACGGCCTGTTGCTGACGATTACCAGTTCCATGTCGCACGATGTTTATTACCGCATCTTCCGTCCCGATGCGTCGACCCAATTTCGGCTGGTGATCTCAAAGTCGATGCTGTTGGTCGTCGCCATTCTCGCCGCCACCGTCGCCGCCCAAAAACCGGGAACAATTCTCTCCATGGTTTCCTGGGCTTTTTCCATTGCCGGTTCCGCCTTCTTCCCGGCACTGGTTCTTGGCATTTTCTGGGAAAGGGCGACCCGTGCCGGCGCGCTGGCCGGCATGGTGGTTGGCATTCTGCTGTCGATTTATTACATCATTCGCGTCGAATTCGACAGCATCCCCATGCTCGGGATCAGCGGTTTTGGCATGGAGCCGTGGTTTCACATCCAATCGACATCCGGCGGCCTGTTTGGTGTCGTGGCCGGTTTCATGACAACCATTATCGTCAGCCTGTTCACCAAACCAGATCCCCGGGCGGCCAGCTTCCTCAGCACGATCCGTTTCCGGAATGGAGACGCGTCGTGATCTCAAAAGCCGATCTTCACTGGCGTAAAACGCGAAGCCTGACCTTTGTCCTTATTTGCTTCTGGCTATTCATAACCTTTGGCCTAACCTGGTTCGCCCGAGGCATCAACGAGGTCGTTATCCTTGGCTTTCCCCTGGGTTTCTACATGGCTGCTCAAGGCGCCTTGGTCCTCTACCTGCTGATCATCTGGTGGTACAACCGGCAGATGAAAAAACTCGATGCAGAATTCGGCGTCGACGACTTCTGAGCGCATTCAATGAGTCTTTTCCTGATCAGCGCGGTGCGGGCGATTGTCGAAATGCTTGGCCTTTGCCTGATCGGTCAGGGAGTGCTGTATTTGATAGGGGGGCGGCAACGGTCCGGCAACCGTGTCTACCAACTTTTCTCCTTGATCACCAAGGCACCTCGCCGGATGGTGGCTACGGTTCTGCCGCATTCGGCAAGCGAAATGCTCATCGGTAACGTCACCTTTGCCATTCTCCTGATCCTCTGGCTGGGGCTCGCTTTTGTCCGAAAGTTTGTTTGACCAAGCTGCCTCTTCTGCTACAATGCGCCGCTTCCGGAGGGGTGGATGAGTGGTTTAAGTCGCACGCCTGGAAAGCGTGTGTAGGGTAATCCCCTACCGCGGGTTCGAATCCCGCCTCCTCCGCCAG
>NZ_JAVHPH010000173.1:0-4446 GCF_036170495.1 Azonexus sp. | reverse complement strand
CGGTGGCAACTTCCTGTTCGGCTATGCCAAGCCGGTGCCAGTCGATTTCAGCCGTCTACGCGATCCCAAGAAAGATATGTTCTGGGTTGCCGCTGCTGGCCCGGGTGCCAATCTGTTGATGGCTTGCGCCTGGGCGCTAGCCTTCAAATTGTCCTGGCTGTTGCCGCAGTTTTTCAGTACGCCGCTGGCGCGCATGGCCGAGATGGGCATTCAGATCAACTGTGTATTGCTGGTGCTCAATCTGTTTCCCTTGCCACCGCTCGATGGCGGGCGGATAGCCGTCAGCCTGCTACCGCATTCGATAGCCTGGAAATTTGCCCAGCTCGAACGCTGGGGCTTTCCGATTTTGCTGGTGCTGTTGTTCACCGGTATCCTCGGCGCAATCATGAATCCGCTGGTCAACACCTCAGCCGGGCTTGTCGCACTCATTTTTGGTCTCTACTAAATAAATAATATGTACGCAGAACGTGTTCTCTCCGGCATGCGCCCGACCGGGTCGCTGCATCTTGGCCACTACCATGGCGTTCTCAAAAACTGGATCGAACTCCAGCACGAGTATCCCTGCCTGTTTTTTGTCGCCGACTGGCATGCGCTGACCACGCAGTACGACAACCCGCAAGGTATCGAGAAGGCTTCGATGGACATGGTGGTCGACTGGCTGGCCGCCGGTGTCGATCCCAACCAGGCGACGCTGTTCGTCCAGTCACGGGTGCCTGAGCATGCCGAGCTGCACCTGCTGATGTCGATGATGACGCCCCTGAGCTGGCTGGAGCGCGTGCCGACCTATAAGGACCAGCAGGAAAAGCTGGCCGGCAAGGATCTGACGACCTACGGTTTCCTCGGCTATCCGCTGCTGATGAGCGCCGACATCCTGATTTACCGCGCCGACAAGGTGCCGGTCGGTGAGGACCAGATTCCGCACGTTGAATTCACCCGTGAGCTGGCGCGTCGCTTCAATCATATGTATGGCCGCGAGCCAGGTTTCGAGGACAAAGCGCGTGAAGCGGTCAAGAAACTGGGCAGCAAGAAGGCCCGTCTCTACGAAGAGATGCGCATCCGCTTCCAGCAGAACGGTGACCGCGATGCCATCGAGCAGGCCAAGGCGGTGCTCGACGAAGTCCAGCACCTGTCGATGGCCGACCGCGAGCGCCTGTTCGGCTACCTCGAAGGCACCGGTAAAATGATTCTGGTCGAGCCGGGCTACTTGCTGACTGAAGCCTCCAAAATGCCGGGGCTGGATGGTCAGAAGATGTCCAAGTCGTACAACAACACGATCACCCTGCGCGAATCCGAGGAATCGGTGACCAAGAAGGTGCGCAGCATGCCGACCGACCCGGCGCGCGTGCGGCGCACCGACCCGGGTGAGCCGGCCAAGTGCCCGGTTTGGCAACTGCATCTCGTCTATTCCAACGATGCTTGTAAGGAATGGGTGCAGCAGGGCTGCCGCACGGCGGGTATCGGTTGCATCGAATGCAAGCAGCCAGTCATTGACGCCATCCTCAAGGAACAGGCGCCGATGCGCGAACGCGCACAGGTCTATCTGGATGATCCGACTCTGGTCAAGAACATCATTGCCGACGGTTGCGAGAAAGCCCGTGAATACGCCCGCGAAACCATGCGTGACGTGCGCGAAGCGATGGGGCTGGAATACCACTGATGTTCGATATGGATTGGGAAACGTTGATCTGGATCGGCATCGGCTTCGGCGGCCAGGCGCTGTTCATGATGCGTTTCGTCATCCAGTGGTGGAGCAGCGAAAAAGCCAAGATGGTCGTCATCCCGGTCTCCTTCTGGTATTTCAGCCTGGCCGGCGGCATCGTGCTGACCATTTACGCCATCCACCGCAAGGACCCGGTCTTCATCTTCGGCCAGGCCCTCAGCCTGGTCATCTATATCCGCAACCTGCATCTGCATTACAAGGGCAAGGGCCGCGTGGCGGCCTCGTGAGATGAACACTACGGTCGACGCCCCGGAAATGGCAAAAACGGCGGCGCTGTTCGAGCCCGTTGCCCGCATCTACGGCGAGCCGATGGAGCAGATGCCGCTCGACCTGTACATCCCGCCGGATGCCCTGGCCATCATGCTCGACGCCTTCGAGGGGCCGCTTGACCTCCTGCTGTACATGATTCGCCGCGCCAACATCGATATCCTCGATATTCCGATGGCGCCGCTGACCCGGCAGTATCTTGATTACGTCGAGGCGATGCGGGCGAGCAATCTCGAACTGGCCGCCGATTACCTCGTGATGGCGGCGATGCTCATCGAGATCAAGTCGCGCATGCTGCTGCCCCGGCCCAAGCTGGGCGAGGGCGACGAGGCGGAAGATCCGCGTGCCGAGCTGGTGCGCCGGCTCATGGAATACGAGCAGATGAAGCTCGCCGGCCAGAATCTGAACGCGCTGCCGCAAGCTGAGCGGGAATTTTTCTGGGTCGAAACGCTGGTCGAGAAGTCGCTGCTGGTCCGCCAGCCGGAAGTCTCGGTCGATGATCTCAAGGAAGCCTGGATGGCGGTTGTCCGTCAGGCCGGCCTGAACAAGCATCATCAGATCGGGCGCGAAGAACTGTCGGTGCGCGAGCACATGGGCATCATCCTGCGCGCCCTGCAGGCCAAGGGTGGTTTCGTTCAGTTCGAAACCCTGTTCGACCCGGAAATGGGCGTACAAGGGCTGGTCGTCCATTTCATCGCCATGCTCGAACTCGGCCGTGAAAAACTGATCGAAATTACCCAGACCGAAGCCTTTCAACCCATTTACGTCCGAGTGCATCAAGGTGGAACCGAGCCAGGTCAAGAGCGTGCTTGAGGCAGCGTTGCTCGCCGCGCGCGAGCCGATGTCGCCGAGCGAAATGAAAAAGATGTTCGACGAGGAGTTGTCGACCGATACCCTGCGTAAACTGCTCGACGAATTGCGCGAGGAATGGGCCGACCGTCCAGTCGAACTGATCCAGCTCGCCTCCGGCTGGCGTTTCCGCACGCGGGCCCAATATCTGCCTTACCTTGAGCGCCTTAACCCGGAACGGCCACCGAAGTATTCGCGCGCCGTGCTCGAAACATTGGCCATCATCGCCTATCGTCAACCGGTGACGCGCGGTGACATCGAGGAAATTCGCGGCGTCGCAGTCAATACCAATGTCGTCAAAACACTCGAAGAACGCGGCTGGATCGACGTCGTCGGGCATCGCGAAACACCCGGCCGGCCGGCCCTGTTTGCCACCACCAAGCAATTTCTTGATGATCTGGGATTGCGCAGCGTCAGCGAATTGCCGCCGCTCGAACACATCGCCCAGACACTGGAGCTGAATTATGAAAACCAATAAACGCACGCCTCTCCGTTCCGCCAGCAAGCCGGGCGGATTTCAAAAAAGGCCGGAAATTCCGGTTGACCGTAACAATCCGGCCCCGCGTGGCCGCACCACCCGCAATGCTCGCGAAGAGCCGCCCGAGCCCGAAGACGCGGTCGAGGCGCCCAAGTCACGTCGCCGTGCCGCGCTGCCGGCGACAGGTCGGGCCAGCCGGGGCAATATTGCGCGCAACGGCAAGGCCGTTGTCGAAGCCAAGCCTGAGCGTCTGCAGAAGATCCTGGCCCAGGCTGGCGTTGGCTCGCGCCGCGAAATGGAAGAATGGATTTCGGCCGGCAAGGTCACGGTCAATGGCGTCGTGGCGACCATCGGCCAGTCCGTCGTGCCGACCGACAAGGTCAAGATCGGCGGCCGGCTGATCAACATTCGATTTACCGGCAGCACCCGTCCGCCGCGCGTCCTGATGTATCACAAGCCGGAAGGCGAAATCGTCTCGCGTGACGATCCGGATGGTCGTCCGTCCGTCTTTGCTGCGCTGCCCCGCATGCGTGGCGGCCGCTGGATCAACGTCGGCCGCCTCGACTTCAATACCTCGGGCCTGCTGATATTCACAACGTCCGGCGATCTGGCGAACAAACTGATGCACCCGAGTTCGGAACTGGTTCGCGAATACGCCGTGCGTGTGCTCGGTGAGTTGACGCTGGAGGCGCAACAGCAATTGCTGCATGGTGTCGAACTGGAGGATGGCCGGGCTAATTTCGGCACCTTGCACGACGGTGGTGGCGAAGGTGCCAACCACTGGTATCGCGTCACCATCTTTGAAGGTCGCAACCGCGAGGTGCGGCGCATGTTCGAGGCCGTCGGGGTGACGGTCAGCCGATTGATCCGCGTGCGCTACGGCCCGTTTGTTCTGCCGCCACAATTGAAACGCGGCATGGCGCGCGAGCTCAAAGAAGTTGAAATCAAAACGCTGCTTCGTGGCCTTGAAAACAAGGCTCTGGCCCCCCGAAAGGGCCCTGAGAGCACCTAAATCGATTGTCGAAGGGGAATAAATCCGTTATAATTCACGGGTTTGTTCCTCCCGTCGTTTCTGATGGGGCATCTTTTTTTCATGAGGTGGGCGTTTCGCCCATTTTTTATTTGTGGCTAT
>NZ_JAVHPH010000172.1:0-19979 GCF_036170495.1 Azonexus sp. | reverse complement strand
CGCCTATGACCAAAGTCAATAGCCCGGCTCGCCGCCTCTCCACCGGAACTCAGTGCGGCGACAGCCCCAGGCGGGCCCGAACCAGTCCGATCAGGTCATCGACGTAGGTAAACACCACGGGGATGACGAGCAGGCTCAGGAAGGTCGAGGTGATCAGACCGCCGATGACGACAATGGCCATCGGGGCGCGGAAGCTCGGGTCGGTGCCGATGCCGAGCGCGATCGGCATCATCCCGGCCCCCATGGCGACGGTGGTCATGACGATCGGCCGGGCTCGCTTGCGACAGGCGTCGAGCAGGGCATGCCAGCGATCCAGCCCGTGCTCGCAACGGGCCAGGACAACGTAGTCGATGAGCAGGATGGAGTTCTTGGTGGCAATGCCCATGAGCATGATGAGGCCAATCATCGACGGCATCGAGAGCGCCGTGTGGGTCACGAACAGGGCCAGGAAAGCGCCCGGAACGGAGAGCACGAGGGCGGCAAGGATGGTCACCGGCTGGACGAAATCCTTGAACAACAAAACCAGCACGACGTAGATGCAAAGCACGCCGGTGGCCATGGCCAGGGCGAAACTGGCGAACAGTTCGCCCATCGCCTCGGCGTCGCCGACCGTGGTCTGGATGACACCGGGCGGCAGCTTGGTCAGGCTGGGCAGCTTGAGTGCCGCGGCTTCGACTTCGCCGAGCGGCTGGCCATTCAGTTCGATTTCGAAATTGATGTTGCGCAGGCGGTCGTAGCGGTCGATCTCGGCCGGACCGCCGGCAATGCTCACCGTGGCGACGTTGGCGAGCATGACCGGGCCGTGCTTGCCGGGCACGGTCAGGCGCTCAAGCAGGGCGAGATCAGTGCGTGCTGCCGGTGGCAGCTTGACGACGATGGGCACCTGACGCTGGGCGAGATTGAGCTTGGCCAGCCCCTGATCGTAGTCGCCGGCCGTGGCGATGCGCAGGGTGTCGGCGATATCCGCCGAGGTCACGCCGAGGTCGGCCATGCGGGCGAAATCGGGGCGGATGACCAGTTCCGGACGGACCAGGCTGGCCGTCGAAGTGATATTGCCAATTCCAGGGATACTGCGCAGGTCACGCTCGACGAGACGGGCATGCTCGGAAAGCAGCGGGCCGTTTTCGCTGGCCAGGACGAGGACATATTTGGCGTTGCCGGAGGCCAGGCCGACCTTGACCTGGGCGCCGGGGATCACCGTCAGCGCTTCGCGCAACTGGTCTTCGATGACCTGTTTGCTGATCCCCGAACGCTCGCTGCGCGGCGTCAGGTTGAGGGTCAACGTCGACTTTCGGACCTCGGCAGCTCCGGAGGCGGCAAAGGGGTCGCTGCCGGCCTTGCCGCCACCCACCGCGGTGTAGACGAGCTTAACCTGCTCGTTGGCCTCGGCAATGTGACGGGCCTGCTCGGCCACGGCCAGCGATTCCTTGAGGGTCGCGCCGGGCGGCAGGGCAAGGTAGATCTGTGTTTGCGACACGTCGTCAGCCGGAACGAAGCCGGTGGGCAGCAGGGGCACCAGCATGAAGGAGCCGATGAAAAAGAAAGCTGCGCCGAGCATGGTCATGATCCGGTGTTTCAGGCACCAGGTGGCCCAACCTTCGTAGTACTTCAACCAGCGCGGCGTCGGCTCGTCGTGCGTGACCGGGCGCAGGATGTAGGCGGCCATCATCGGCGTCAGCATGCGGGCGACAACGAGAGAGAAGAAGACCGCCACTGCTGCGGTCCACCCGAATTGCACGAAGAATTTGCCGGCGATGCCGCCCATGAAGGCGGTCGGCAGGAAGACGGCGATCAGCGTGAAAGTGGTGGCGATGACCGCCAGACCGATTTCGTCGGCTGCTTCCATGGCCGCCTGGTAGGGCGTCTTGCCCATGCGCAGGTGGCGCATGATGTTTTCGATTTCGACGATGGCGTCATCGACCAATATGCCGACCACCAGCGACATCGAGAGCAGGGTCACGACGTTGAGCGTGAAGCCCATGAGGTACATCGCGGCGAAGGTCGGGATGGCCGACAGCGGCAAGGCGGCGGCCGAAACGAAGGTGGCCCGGCCATCGCGCAGGAAAAGCCAGACGACGAGCACGGCGAGCAGCGCGCCTTCGACGAGCAGCTTCATCGAGCCTTCATAGTTTTCGATGACGGGATCGACGAAATTGAAGGCTTCGGTGATCACGATGTCGGGATGCTCGGCCTTGAGCTTGTCGAGCACGACCTTGACGGCGGCGGCCACCTCGACCTCGCCGGCGCCCTTGCTGCGCGTGATCTCGAAGCCAACGACGGGCTTGCCGTTGAGCAAGGCGGCCGTGCGCTGTTCGCCGATGGTATCGCTGATCGTCGCCAGCTGATCGAGGCGGATACGCCGGCCGTCGGAGAGCACGATGTCCATGCCGCCCAGTTCGTCGGCACGCTTGACCGTGGCGATGGTGCGCACAGATTGCTCGATGCCGCCGACGTCAGCCCGGCCACCCGAGGCATCCTGCTGGATCTGCTTGAGCTGGCGCGAGATGTCGGCCGCCGTGACGCTCAGGGCCAGCATTTTGGCCGGGTCGAGTTCGATGCGGATTTCGCGCGCCACGCCGCCGACCCGCGACACGGCGCCGACGCCGCGCGCCGAGAGAATGGCCTTACTGACGGTGTTATCGACGAACCACGACAGCGCCTCATCGTCCATCCGGCTCGAGGCCACGGTGTAGGTCAGGATCGGCGCGCCGGAGACGTTCATCTTGCTGATCACCGGGTCGCGCAGGTCGCCCGGCAGGTCGGCGCGGATGCGCGAGACGGCATCGCGCACGTCGTCGACGGCTTCCTGCAGCGGTTTTTCCAGGCGGAATTCGACAGTCACCGTCGCCGTGCCGTCCTGCGCCTTGCTGTAGATGTGCTTGATGCCCTGCAGGGTCGCCACCGAATTCTCGATCTTGCGCGCCACTTCCGTTTCCATCTGGGCCGGCGCCGCGCCGGGCAGGCTGGCCGTGACGATGACCATGGGCAGTTCGATGTCCATGAACTGCTGGATCTTCATGGCCTTGAAGCCCATGATGCCGGCCAGCGTCAGGAGGACGAAGAGCAGGATGGCCGGCGTCGGATTGCGGATCGACCACGACGAAACGTTCAGCACGGCACGCCCTCGCAGGCCATTCCCACGGTCAACCGGAAAAAACGGCTCATTTTGAAATCCCGTCGACCACCTTGACGACATCGCCATCGGCCAGGAAACCGGCCCCGGTAGCCACCACGCGCGCATCGGGCGCCAGCCCGGCAACGATTTCGACGCGCTCGCCGACACGCCGGCCGAGTTCGACCTTGGCCTGCGCCACGCGGTCCTCGCCGTCCATCTTGAATACGTAGGCAAAGCCTTCGCGCAGCACCACGGCCGACTGCGGCAGCGTCAATGCCGGGCTTTGCGCCAGCGCGAATTCACCGCGTGCGAACATGCCGGCCCGCACCGTCGAGGTCGCCGGTAGATCGACATAGACCAGCCCGTTGCGCGTTTGCGGATCGACGCTCGGCGACACGGCACGCACCGTACCCTTGACCGTCTCGCCACCCGGCGCCGTGATGATCGCCACGATGCCGGCCTTGACCTTGCCGAGGTCGGCCGACGGCACTTCCGCCCGCCATTCGAGCCGGCCGCCGCGAATCAGGCGGAACAGTTCCTGCCCGGACTGGGTGAGCGAACCGACCGTCGCGCTACGCGCCGAGATCACACCGTCGTCGGGCGCCAGCACGGCCGTCTTGCTGACTTTCAGGTCGGCGCCCTGTTGCCGGGCGCGGGCCGCAGCCAGACGCGCCTGCGCCGTGTTCAGCGCCGTCTGGTACTGGGTGTTGAGTTGCGAACTGTAGAAACCCTTTTCCTTGAGCTCCTTGGCCCGTTCGGCGTTGCCTTTTGCCTCGGCGGCGCTGGCTTCGAGTTCGGCCACCGACGCCCGGGCTTCGGCCAGTTCGCTGGCCACGGTGTCGCTGGCGATACGCGCCAGCACCTGCCCTTTTTTGACCTTGTCGCCAACCTGGACGCGCACCTCGGTGATCCGGTAATTGGCGATCTCGGCGCCAATCACGGCTTCCTGCCAGGCGACGACGTTGCCGTTGGCCGGCAACACCAGCGGCCAGTCGAGTTTTTGCGGAGTGGTCAGGCTGACCGTCAGCGCCGGGCGGGCGGCAGCCTTGGCTGGCTCGGCGGCATCGGCTGGCCGGGGAGCTTCCGAACGCGACATGAAATAGGCGCCGGCCAGAACGACGACCGCGATGGGTAGGACAAACCGGAGCTGGCGCCCGGCAAGCGGGCCAGAAGAATTGTTTTTCATGCAAAAACCTGTGTCGACCGCAGCAATCCGGCAATGATACCTTGCCTCGCCGGCATGTCAGCTTCGTAATGACCCCAAGGTCATCAAGGTTTCGCCAGCTGCTCCCGAGCCTCTTCTACGGTGGCGCTGAGCTTGGCGGCGACCTGCCGTTTCTCCAGCGCCTCGCCGAGTTTCATGCGCAGGAAGGTGCTCGAGGTGTAGCGCGTCACGTCGTGGTAATGCCGCTCAACGACGCCCTTGACCATGGCAATGTAGTCGTCGATCAAGTCCGGCAGGATGCTGAAGCGGTCGTAATTGACGATGGCCTTGACCTTGTGGCCGATGGGCGCCAGGGCGGACTCGACCGCCGTTTCGATGCGTCCGATGTCGTCGCTGCTGCGCACGTTGAGGCCGGAGAAATCGAGGAAAAAGAGGTTCTGCCCGGCGTCGTAAGTCAGCCGCTCGGCCATCGGCACGGCCAGCAGTTCCGGGCGGATGCCCATCGGCTCGTCGCGGAAGATGCGGGCATCCATCAAGGCCGGCTCGCCGTTGATGATCGGGCGGAAAGCCATGCGGTCGAGGATGTCCTTCTGCAGATCGATGCCCGGCGCGATTTCGGTCAACTCCAGCCTGGCCGCCGTCAGCTTGAAAACGCAGCGCTCGGTGATGTAGATGACTTCCTTGCCGCGCCGCGCCGCCTCGGGGCCACTGAAGGTGCGATGCTCGACCTCATCGACGAACTTGATGGCCTTGCCGTCTTCCAAAATTCGCAGTTTTTCCCCGTCGACCGTGACATCGAGGTTGCCGGCAGTGAAGGTGCCGACAAAAACAACCTTCTTGGCGCTTTGCGAAATGTTGATGAAGCCGCCCGCCCCAGCCAGGCGCGGGCCGAACTTGGAGACGTTGAGATTGCCCTGCCTGTCGGCCTGAGCCAGCCCGAGGAAAGTGATGTCGAGTCCGCCACCGTCGTAGAAGTCGAACTGGCTGGGCTGGTCGATGATGGCCTGGGCGTTGGTCGCCGCGCCGAAACTCAGGCCGCCGGCCGGCACGCCGCCGATGACGCCGGGCTCGGCGGTCAGCGTCAGGAGGTCGATGATGCGTTCCTCGGTCGCCACGTTGGCGACGCCTTCCGGCATGCCGATGCCGAGATTGACCACGGCATTGGCCTTCAACTCCATGGCCGCCCGCCGGGCGATGATCTTGCGTTCGCTCATAGGCATCGGCGCGATGGCCGACATCGGCACCTTGATCTCGCCGGCAAAGGCCGCGCTGTAGGGCTCGATGAAGGTCTGCATGTGGTATTCCGGCTTTTCGGCGACCACGACGCAATCGACCAGGATGCCCGGCACCTTGACCTGGCGCGGGTTCAGCGTGCCGCGCTCGGCAATGCGCTCGACCTGCGCGATGACGATGCCGCCCGAATTGCGCGCCGCCATGGCGATGGCCAGCGCCTCCAGCGTCAGCGCCTCGCGCTCCATGGTGATGTTGCCGTCCGGATCAGCCGTCGTGCCGCGGATGATGCCGACGTGAATCGGGAAGGCTTTGTAGAACAGGTACTCCTCGCCGTCGATTTCCATGATGCGGACGACATCTGCCGTCGTTTTCTCGTTCAGTTTGCCGCCGCCGAAACGCGGATCGACGAAGGTGCCGAGCCCGATGCGCGTGATCGTCCCCGGCTTGCCGGCGGCGATGTCGCGGAACAAGTGCGTGATGACGCCCTGCGGCAGATTGTAGGCGGCGATGCGATTGCTCACCGCCAGTTCCTGCAACTTGGGCACCAACCCCCAATGGCCGCCGATGACCTTGCCGACCAGGCCGTCGTGGCCCAAATGGTTGAGGCCTCGATCCTTGCCGTCGCCCTGCCCGGCCGCGTAAACCAGGGTCAGATTGCGCGGGCTACCTTGGCCATGAATGTCCGCCGCCTGACTTTCAAGAAAACGCTGCTCAAGCGCCACGGCGATGTTCTCGGCAAAGCCGATGCCGACGAAACCGCCCGTCGCCACCGTGTCGCCATCGCGAATCAGGCGCACAGCATCGCGGGCGGAAACCACCTTGCCGGCGTCACTCGCCCGCAAGGCGGCGGTCATCGGGTGGAGGGGCGCCGTCACCTCAGTTGGCCAGCGCGGCTTCGATTTCGGCGAAGGTGGTGGCCAGCTCGAAACCGAGCACCGGCACGCCGAGATGGCGGCCAATGTTGGTTGCCGAAAATACGCCGCGAACGCGCGGCAGACCGGTCGCCGCATCGACGTCCTCGACCAGGATGTGCTGGCGGCCGAGACGTTTCAGGGCGTCAAGAATATCCACCACGCGCACGTTGAGGACTTCCTTCAAATACAGCGTATCGACCGCGCTGATCGGCGTCATGAGCTCGGCCACCTTCAATTCGTCGCGCTTGCAGCCGCGCGCCGAGGCCACCTGCATCGGCTTCTCGCCGAGAATGTCGCGGACGGTAATCAGCCCTTCCAGCCGGTCGCTGGCCGACGTCACCATGAGCAGGCGAACGCCGCGCGCAATCATCTGGGCGTTGGCCTCGACCACCGAGGCATCGGGCCTAATTACCACTACGCTGACCCGCAGGAAATCCGTCATCGCCTCGATCGCCGGCGAGTCGGCGCCGAGTAGGTTGTATCCGGACGTACTCAGCGTGATGTTTTTCGAAATCGTGTGCGTTTGCACCTTGCGTACCAAACTCATGTCTCGATCCTCCATCCGTTATTGTTTTGCGACCAAACCTCTGTTGAGCCAGGCAGCCTGACACGCATAAAGTATTCGGCGAATCGCCGACCAAGACAAGCACCCCAAGGGAAATCCCTACCCCGAACGGGGCCGAGGAAAATCCCGAAAAATCAGGCCCTTTAGAATGACACTGCTCGATACGACGCGACGGCTCCCGTATCTTTCATCAACCGCCGGATGCACAACCACTCGGCGGCGCGAGAGGGCAATGGAGACAACCCTGCCCCCGACTCAATTCTTCGATTTTGGGCGATTTTTCCGGTTGACCGTAGGAGACGATAACTCGCGACCATTTCCCGCTCGCCGAGGCCGCTCTCATAAAAACCCGGACGAGCTGGTGCACTGCGGAAATCGCAAGGCAGTTTATTTGATAGACTTCAAGGCTTGGGCGAGGAAAAAAACGGTAGGGGGTTGCCCAGTGCAGGTCGGGCAACCCCCTGAGTAGCGGAGTGAACCGCGTACTCCAAAGACCATAAAAGGAGAACAGCCCGAACAGAATAATGCGACTGACTTACAGAAATCTTACGCGGTCACTGGCCGAAACGGACACATGCGCATTCTTATTGCTGAAGACGACACCATCATCGCCGATGGACTTTCCCGCTCGCTGCGTCAGGGTGGATACGCCGTAGACTGTGCCCCCAATGGCCTGGAGGCAGACACTGCGTTGCTCACGGTTTCCTACGATCTGCTGATCCTTGATCTCGGCTTGCCCAAGCTTTCCGGGCTCGATCTGCTCAAGCGCATTCGCTCGCGCAACTCGCAGTTGCCGGTGCTGATTCTGACTGCCCTCGACGGCACCGGGGATCGCGTCAAGGGCCTCGACCTCGGCGCCGACGACTACATGGTCAAGCCGTTCGAACTCCCTGAGTTGGAAGCGCGGGTGCGCGCCCTGACCCGCCGTTCGGCCGGCACCTCGCCGACTATCCAGTGCGGCGCGCTAAGCTACGATCAAGTCGGCCGGGTAGCGCAGATCAATGGCGAGGTGCTCGATCTTTCGGCCCGCGAAGTTGGCCTGCTTGAAGTCCTGCTCAGTCGCATGGGCCGCCTGGTCAGCAAGGACCAACTGGTCGATCACCTCTGCGGCTGGGGCGAAGAGGTCAGTCACAACGCCATCGAGGTCTACGTCCATCGGCTACGCAAAAAAATTGAAACCGGTGGCGTGAAGATCGCTACGGTACGCGGCCTGGGTTACTGCCTTGAGCGCCCCCAGAGCGAGTAATCCGCAGGCGCCGGCCGCCGAAACCGAGCGCTCGCTGTTTGGCGAGATTCTCGACTGGATGCTGGCGCCCCTGCTGTTTGTCTGGCCGCTCAGCATCGCCTTCACCCATTACTTCGCCAACAACGTCGCCAATTTTCCCTACGATCAGGCGCTGCGCGAGCACGTCACGGCCATTGCGCGACAGGTAAAACTGGTCAACGGCAAGCCGCTGCTGTCGCTGCCGGCCTCTGCCCGCGCCATGTTGCGGGCCGACGAAACCGACAGCGTCTATTTTCATGTCTTGGCCGGCGGCGGAAAACTGCTGGCCGGTGACAAGGATTTACCAGAATCGGTATCGGTGCCGGACGACTCGATCGTGCCCGGTGAAGTCTATATGCGCGATGCCGATTTCAAGGGCCAAGACCTGCGCATGGCCTACACCTACCTGGCCGAGCCGCAAATGGCCAAGGCGCAGTGGGTGCTTATCGAGGTCGGCGAGACAACGGAAAAACGCAGTCAATTGGCCAACAAGATCGTCGCCAGCGTCATCCTGCCGCAGTTCATCATCATCCCCCTGGCCGTCATGCTCGTCTGGTTCGGGCTATCCCGCGGCCTGCGACCATTGACTCGCCTGCGTCACACCATCGAGACGCGCGAGCCGGACGACCTCTCGCCGATCGCCACACGGCGGGTTCCCGAAGAGCTGGAGCCCTTGGTCGAGGCCTTCAATGAAATGCTCGATCGCATGAAACGCAGCGTTTCGGCCCAGCAACGCTTCGTCGCCGATGCCGCTCACCAGATGCGCACGCCGCTCACCGGCCTCAAGACACAGGCCCAGTTTGCCATCCGTGAAACCGACCCCGAAGCACTGCGCCATGCCTTGCGCCAGATCGCCACCGGCGTCGATCGGGCAGGCCGACTGATCAACCAGTTGCTGACTCTGGCCCGCACCGAAGGCGGGGAAGCGGCGCAGCAAAAACATGAACCGCTCAATCTGGCGGAATTGATCCGCGACGTCGTCACCGACTGGGTGCCGGTGGCCATCGAAAAAAACATCGATCTCGGCTTTGAGTCGGACGAACCCGCCATGATCGTCGGCAATTCATTCCTGTTGCGCGAGCTCGCCAAAAACCTGCTCGACAACGCCCTGCGCTACACCCCCAGAGGCGGGCACGTCACCTGCCGCATTCTCGGCAATCAGGCGACCGTGCTGCTCGAGGTTGAGGACAATGGGGTCGGCATCAGCGAAGAACAGGCCGAACTCGTTTTCGAGCGCTTCTATCGGGTGGACGATGCCACCACTGAAGGCAGCGGCCTTGGCCTGGCCATCGTTCAGGAAATTGCCACGCAGCACGACTCGCTGGCCAGCCTGCGGCCCAATCCTCATGGCCGTGGCGCTGTGGCAAGGGTGGCCTTCGCCACCTGGCATCCGCCGGCCCCCCCAATGCCTCCGCCGGACGACTTTTCCGAGCTCTACCGCCAATCCCCGCCAATCGGCACCTGAGTCCGCAAAAACGCCGGCGCCGGTTGCAGAGCAGCCGTGACATCGCTATAATGCGCCCTCGTTTGGCCAATTAGCTCAGTTGGTAGAGCAGCGGATTGAAAATCCGCGTGTCCGTGGTTCGATTCCGCGATTGGCCACCAAAGCATTTTAAGAAGCCCTTGATTGTAATGATCAAGGGCTTTTTTCTTTTCAGTCGCTGTATCATCCGTGGAAATCTAGGAAATAACGCCAACCCTTAATGGTTGGCGTTTTGCGTTGTGGAATGTGGTTCTGGCGCCGGTTATTATTGCGCTGCTGAATCCTTTCTTTTCCCACCCTGCATTCCATGCCATTTTTGGCAACTAAAGGAGGCCTCTTGGCCAAACCAAACTACCAGTTCGAAAAGCGCCAACGAGATCTCGCCAAGAAAAACAAACAGGAAGAAAAGCGTCGCCAGAAGCTGGCCGACAAGGCTGGCAATGTGTCCGCAGAGAATGCGGCGTTGAATCCATCCGAAGCTCACTTGCCGACTTCGGATAGCGAGCGCCCCTAGACCTGAGGACAGCTTGAGTCCAACGGTAAACGTTCGCATCGAGGCGCTGGCGCCGGAATTTGTCGACCCGGTTTTTGCGCTAGCCGAGGCGCTGGGTTTGCCGCTGGCGGGGGCGGCTGAATTTGCCTTACAACTGGGGGCTGACGGCTTGCAGTTGCAGGAACTGGGGCCGGAGGCGGCAGGCCCGGTGCGGGTCGATTTTCTTGCGGGGGCGGTGGCGCATCGTCGCCAGCATGGCGGCGGGAACGGTCAGATGATCGCCAAAGCGGTTGGTATCCAGTCGGGGGTTCGGCCGGTGATTCTTGATGCGACGGCCGGTTTGGGGCGCGATGCCTTTCTGCTGGCCCAACTGGGTTGTCGCGTTACGCTGATCGAGCGCCATCGGCTGATCGGCGCTTTGCTGGCGGATGGTCTGGACCGGGCGCGCGGTGTTCCGGAGGTGGCATCGATTATTCAGCGCATGGATTTGCGGCTGGGCGATGCCATTGCGCTGATCAGGGATTGGTCCGCTGAGCCGCCGCAGGTGATTTATCTCGATCCGATGTTTCCACATCGGGAAAAGACGTCGCTGGTCAAGAAGGAGATGCGTGTTTTTCGTCCGCTTGTCGGCGGCGATGATGATGCGGCGCAGCTCCTGCAGGTGGCGCTCGCCTTGGCAACGCATCGCGTCGTCGTCAAACGGCCGCGCAAGGCGCCGAGCGTTGATGGCTTGCCGCCAGGCTATGTGCTGGAGGGAAAATCCAGCCGCTATGATATTTATCCCAGGAAGTCCTTGAAGGCCAGGTAGCGATTGCTTGGCCGGATTGGTTTTGCCGCAGGCCGCTACGCCGAAAAGCCGGCGTGATTGAAATCAGGCGGTAACACTCGATGGGCATACTGCCGGCTTTTGACGAGGGGGGCGATCATGGAATTGCTGCTGTGGCGCCACGCTGAGGCGGAAGATGGCGACGACGATCTGAAGCGACGTCTGACTTCGCGCGGCGAAAAGCAGGCGCGGACGATGGCGGCGTGGATTCTTGCCCACCAACCGAAGGATCTGCGCATCATCGCCAGCCCCGCCGTGCGTACCCAGCAGACGGTAGAGGCCTTGAAGCGGCCCTTTGAAACGATCCGCAAGATCGGGCCGGAAGCCTGTGTTTCCGAGCTGATTGCGGCATCCGGCTGGCCCTCTGGGCAAGGATCGGTGCTAATCGTCGGTCACCAGCCTTCGCTCGGGCGCATGGCGTCGCTGTTGCTGGCCGGGCATGAGTCCGAGTGGAGCGTCAAGAAGGGCGCCTTGTGGTGGTTGAGCAATCGCGTCCGTCGGGGGGAGACGCAGACCGTGCTGCGGGCGATGATTCCGGTCGAAATGCTCGATTAGACAAGGGGCAGCCTTTGCCGTGAGATGCGTTGTCGCCTCGCTGCGCGGCCGGCGCGAGAAGCAGGCTGCACCGCTTCTTTCGGCTTCAGGCGATTTTGATTTTGACTTGTTTTTCCGGTTGACCGTGGAAGCCGCCCCCCGGCTTAACTGATGATGTAGGAGGCGCCGCCGGTGGCAATGAGCAGGCCGGTTTCGTTCTCCAGCGTCATCTGCACCGAGGCGATGCGGCCGCCGAGGCGGGTTACCCGGCCGGTGGCGATGAATTTTTTGCCGACACCCTGGTGCAGGAAGTCGGTGCGCAGGTCGATGGTGCCGATTCGGCCGAAGCGATGGCTGACCTGATCGGTGCTTTCGCTGTTGAATTTTTCGGCGACGGCTACTGTCACGGCCAGACCGCCAACGGTATCAAGAACGGTGGCGATCACCCCGCCATGCAGGCGGCCGTGCTGATAATGGCCGATCAGGTCCTGACGCATGGCAAAGCTGATTTGCGGGGCTGCCGAATCGAGCGATTCGACCCGGAAACCGAGGAGCTCGTTGAAACAGAGGCGGTGCTCAAAAACATAACGCAGGGTAATTTCGAGATGCTTTTGCTCTTCGGGAGAGCGGCGGTGCGGAGTCGAGTTCATGGGGTCCAATAGGCATTTAAAAGGGCAACGGGGTTGCCGTCGCCCAGGTCGAACGCGATTTTAACGCAGCTGGCTTTTTGCCCGGGGCCAGTACGTCGGTGCAGGAGCCAGGCGCCACTTCGGCCATCAGCACTGGCTGGCCGGGGAGCCCGGGGCGTCGAGGAAGCGCTGGCGGAAGTCGGCTTCCGGCATCGGCCGGCCGCTCAGGTAGCCCTGGATGATGTCGCAGTGCAGGTCGCGCAAAAGCACCAGTTGCGCCGCCGTTTCGACCCCTTCGGCGACGACTTCGAGGCCGAGGTTGTGGGCCATGGTGATGATTGCCGGCACCAGTGCGCTGCCGCCGGCATAGTCGCCGGCATCGTCGATCAGGGCGGAGACGAAGCTGCGGTCGATCTTCAGGCTGCTGAAGGGCAGGCGGTGCAGGTAGGACAGCGAAGAATAGCCGGTGCCGAAATCGTCAAGCGCCAGGCGGAAGCCGCTGGCGCGCATGGCGTGGAGCATGTCGACGTGGTTGCCCTCGGCCTGCAGCAGCATCGACTCGGTGACTTCGAGCTCGATTTGCCCGCAGGCGACGCCGTGTTCGGCACACAGCGCGACTATCGTCTCGGTCAGGTCGCCGGTCCAGAACTGGCGGGCCGACAGGTTGATGGCCATGTGTAGCGGCGTCGGCGACAGCGCGTTCCAGCGGGCCAGGCAGGCGATTGCCTCGGTCAGTACCCAGTGGCCGAGGGGGACGATCAGGCCGGTTTCCTCGGCCACCGAGATGAAGCGGTCGGGCGGTATCCACTGGCCGTCGTCGTCCTGCCAGCGCAGCAGGGCCTCAGCGCCGATCAGGTAGCCGCTGGCGGTGTCGAACTTGGGCTGGTAGTGCAGCGAAAATGCTTTTTGCTCGATGGCCCGGTGCAGGCGCAATTCGATCGCGGCGCGCTGCTGCACGCGCTCCTTCATGACCGGCGTGTGGCGGGCGACTTGGCCGCCGCCTTGACGCTTGGCCACGTACATCGCGGTATCGGCGTCGCGCAACAGTTGCTCGGCATCGGCGGCATCATCCGGGTACAGGCTGAGCCCGATGCTGGCGCCGACGTGGAGCTGGTTGCCATCGGTGACGAAGGGCTGGTTGAGGCGTTCGAGAAAATCGCGGGCGCGGGTTTCGGCCGTCGCACCATCGCTGATGCCGGTGAGCAGCACGATGAATTCGTCGCCGCCCTGGCGGACCAGGGTATCGGACGGGCCGAGGGCACCGCGCAGGCGCCCGGCGACATCCTGCAGCAGGCGGTCGCCCAGCCGGTGGCCGAGCGAGTCGTTGATGTCCTTGAAACGGTCAAGATCGATAAACAGCAGGGCGACACGTTCTTGCCGGGCTGTCGCCTGGTGCAGCGCCTCGCCCAGTTTTTCGGCAAGCAGGAGGCGATTGGGCAGGCCGGTCAGCGGGTCGTGCTGGGCCATGAAGGCGAGTTCCTCGTCGTGCAGCTTGCGTTCGGTGATGTCGGTGACCGAGCCGGCCATCTGGTAGGCGACGCCCCGACGGTCGCGCACCGCAATGCCGCGCGAGGCGATCCATAGGTACTGACCGCTGCTGGCACGGACCCGGTACTCGCAGTAGAAAAAGGGGGTGAGACCCTTCAGGTGCTCGGCGACAGTCCGGTTGAAATCGGCACGGTCGTCCGGATGGACCAGTTCCAGCCAGGCATGCGTGTCGGGCAGGAAATTGTCGCGGTAGCCGAGGATTTCCAGCAGCCGCTTGCCGACATCGAGGCGCTTGCTGACCGGGTCCCAGGACCAGAAGCCGTCGTGCGCCGCCGCCATGGCCAGGCCGTAGGCACGCTGCATGGCCCACAGCCTGAGCAACTGCACCTGGACGACGTAGCCACCGAAGACGATGAGCAGGGCGAGTCCGCCGCGCAGGACGAACGAGGACTCCCACCACCAGAGCAGCGGCAGGAGTACGCCAAGCAGCGCCAGCAATAGCAGGCGCGCCAGAATGCCACGATTGTCCGGGCCGGCGGGGAGTAGTTGCTGCAGGGAATGGATAGACATGTCTCGGGGGTGTTTCTGATTTCCTGGCAGGGCGTTTGGCAACTCGCGCCGGAAGGTTTTTTCGCAGTATCCCTTTGTGTTCCGGCAACGGTCAACTCGGAAAAAAGCCCGGAAACCCTCGTGTCATCGGGGCATCTTGAGGGCATGCAGGGTTGCGGCCAGCGCCGGCCGGTGCAGCGCGCCGATTTGACGCTTCAGGCCGGACGGACGGGATTCTGGTGGCCGTTTTTTGCCATTCCAGATCGTCGACCGTAGCGAATCGGCCGAACGCCACGGATGTGGGGTTGGGCCGATTGCTTGGGGCAGTTGCGGCGCCAAACCGCAATCGCGTTGTCTGGCTACTTTTTGCGCGGCGCCGGCACGTCGGTACAGGTGCCATGGGCCACTTCAGCCGCCATACCCACCGTTTCACCGAGCGTCGGGTGCGGGTGGATGGTCTTGCCGATATCGACCGCATCGCAGCCCATCTCGATGGCCAGGCAGACTTCGCCGATCATGTCGCCGGCGTTCGGGCCGACAATCGCCCCGCCGATGACGCGATGCGTTTCGGCATCGAAGATCAGCTTGGTGAAGCCGTACTCGGCGCCGTTGGCGATGGCGCGACCGGAGGCCGCCCACGGGAACTTGGCGGCTTCGACCTTGCGACCTTCCTTCTTGGCCTGATCCTCGGTGTAGCCGACCCACGCCACTTCCGGATGGGTGTAGGCAACACCCGGAATCACCGTGGCGTCGAAAGCCGCCTTGTGGCCGGCCGCGACTTCGGCGGCGACGTGGGCCTCATGGACGGCCTTGTGGGCCAGCATCGGATTGCCGACGAGGTCGCCGATAGCGAAGATGTGCGGCACGTTGGTGCGCATCTGGGCATCGACGTTGATGAAGCCGCGGTCGGTGACCGCCACGCCAGCCTTGTCGGCACCGATCTTCTTGCCGTTCGGCGAGCGGCCGGCGGCTTGCAGGATCATGTCGTACTTGACCGGCTCCGGCGACACGCCTTCGCCTTCGAAAGTGACGTACAGACCGTCATCTTTCGCGTCGACGGCCACCGTCTTGGTCTTCAGCATGATCTTGTCGAAGCGATGGGTGTTCTGCTTTTCCCAGACCTTGACCGCATCACGGTCCGGGCCCTGCATTAGCGCGTCGAGCATTTCGACGACATCGACTTTGGCGCCCAGCGTCGAATAGACGGTGGCCATTTCGAGGCCGATGATGCCGCCGCCGATGACCAGCATCTTCTTCGGCACGAAGCGCAGTTCGAGCGCCCCGGTCGAGTCGACAATGCGCGGATCCTTCGGGATGAAGGGCAGATGCACGGCGGCGGAACCGGCGGCGATGATGCATTTCTGGAACTTGACGATCTTCTTGCTGCCGGTCTTGTCCTGGCCGCTGCCATCGGTGACTTCAACCTCGATGTGATGCGGGTCGAGGAAGGTGCCGAAGCCGCGCACGATGTCGACCTTGCGGCCCTTGGCCATGCCGGCCAGACCGCCGGTCAGCTTGCCGACGACCTTGTCCTTGTGGGCGCGCAGCTTGTCGATATCAACCGTCGGGGCGGCGAAGGTAACGCCGAGATCGGCCGTGTGCTGGGCTTCTTCCATGACGGCAGCAACGTGGAGCAACGCCTTGGACGGAATGCAGCCGACGTTGAGGCAGACGCCACCCAGCGTTGCGTAACGCTCGACGATGACCGTCTTCATGCCGAGGTCGGCCGAGCGGAAGGCGGCGGAGTAACCGCCGGGGCCGGCGCCGAGGACGAGCATTTCGCACTCGATGTCGGCACCGCCGGCATGGCTGCCGGCGACCGGGGCAGCCACCGGGGCGGCGGCTGGCGCCGCGGCCGGGGTTTCCGTTTTTGGCGCTTTTTCCGGGTTGACCGTGGAAGCCGCTCCACTTTCAACCTTGATCAACAACGCGCCTTCACCGACCTTGGCGCCGAGCTGAACGAGCACTTCCTTGACCACGCCTTCGACCGGGCTCGGCACATCCATCGTTGCCTTGTCGGATTCCAGCGTGCAGATCGCGTCGTCCACCTTGATGCTGTCGCCGACCTTGACGAACAGGTCGATGATCGGCACTTCGGCGAAATCGCCGATATCCGGGACTTTGACTTCTACGAGACTCATGATGATCTCCTTCCCGGTTACAGCGCGACGCGACGGAAGTCGGCCAGCAGCTGCGCGATATAGACGTTGAAGCGCGTCGCCAGCGCGCCGTCGATGACGCGGTGGTCAGCGGTCAGCGAGAGCGGCAGGACGAGGCGCGGCACAAAGGCCTTGCCGTCCCAGACCGGTTTCATGGCCGACTTGTTGACGCCGAGGATGGCGACTTCCGGCGCATTGACGATCGGCGCGAAGTAGGTGCCACCGATGCCGCCGAGGCTGGAGATCGTGAAGCAGGCACCGGACATGTCGGCCGGCTTGAGCTTGCCGTCACGCGCCTGTTTGGCCAGCTCGCCGGATTCCTGGGCCAGTTCGAAGACTGATTTCTTGTCGACATGCTTGACCACCGGCACGACCAGACCATTCGGCGTATCGGCCGCGAAACCGATGTTGAAATACTTCTTGAGCACCAGGTTGTCGCCATCGAGCGAGGCATTGAATTCCGGGAACTTCTGCAGGCCCTTGACGCAAGCCTTCATGAGGAAAGCCAGCATGGTCAGCTTGGCGCCGCCACCCTTTTCGTTTTCCTTGTTGAGCAGCACGCGGAAAGCTTCGATGTCGGTGATGTCGGCATCTTCGTGATAGGTCACAGCCGGGATCATGACCCAGTTGCGCGACAGATTCTGGCCGGAAATCTTCTTGATGCGCGACAGCGGCTTAACCTCGATCTCGCCGAACTTGGCGAAATCAACCTTCGGCCAGGGCAGCAGATCGAGCCCACCGCCGAGGCTGGCACCGGCAGCGACCGGGGCCGCGGTGGCACCGGACATCACGCCCTTGACGTACTTGGTCAGGTCTTCCTTGACGATGCGGTTCTTCGGGCCGGTCGCCGGCACCTTGTTCAGATCGACGCCGAGTTCGCGGGCATAGGCACGGACCGACGGCGAGGCGTGAACCTTGGAACCGACTGCCAGAGCCGGGGCCAGCGCCACCGGTGCTTTTGCCCCTCCCCCTTCAAGGGGGAGGCTGGGAGGGGGATGGGTTGGCGAACGCTGAGCGCTAGCCCCATCCCCACCCTGGCCCTCCCCTTGAAGGGGAGGGGAAGAGGCCGCCGGGGCCGAGGCACCCGTTTCAACCTTGATCAGTACCGTGCCTTCGCCGACCTTGGCGCCGAGCTGGACGAGCACTTCCTTGACCGTACCGGCCACGGTGCACGGCACATCCATCGTGGCCTTGTCGGATTCGAGCGTGGCAATCGCGTCGTCAACCTTGATGCTGTCGCCGACCTTGACGTAGAGCTCGATGACCGGGACTTCGGCAAAGTCGCCGATATCCGGAACCTTGACTTCAACCACGCCACCGCCGGCCGCGGGGGGCTTTGCTCCTCCCCCTTCAAGGGGGAGGCTGGGAGGGGGATGGGGGACCGACGAGGATGCAGCTTTCAACCCATCCCCACCCTGGCCCTCCCCTTGAAGGGGAGGGGAGATGGCGGCGCCACCCGTTTCCACCTTGATCAGCACGCTACCTTCGCCGACCTTGGCGCCGAGTTGCACCAAAACTTCCTTGATCACACCGTCGACCGTGGAAGGCACATCCATCGTGGCCTTGTCGGATTCGAGCGTGGCGATGGGGTCATCGACCTTGATGCTGTCGCCGACCTTGACATACAACTCGATGACCGGAACCTCGGAAAAATCGCCGATGTCGGGGACTTTGACTTCAATGATTTGGCTCATGTTGTCTCTCCCTTAAACGCTCAGCGGATTCGGCTTGTTCGGGTCAAGGTTGTACTTGACCAGAGCGGCGGCGACGACTTCGCGCTTGATTTCGCCGTTGTCGGCCAGCGCCTTGAGGGCCGCCAGCGTCACCCAGTGACGATCGACTTCGAAGAAATGACGCAGCTTCTCGCGGGTGTCCGAGCGGCCGAAACCATCGGTGCCCAGCGTGACGTACGGTGCCTTGACGAAGGGACGGATCTGCTCGGAGAACAGTTTGATGTAGTCGGTCGAGGCGACAACCGGGCTCGTGTTGCCCGCCAGTTTTTGTTCGACGTGCGACAACCGGGGTTCTTCGAGCGGATGCAGCAGATTCCAGCGCGCGACATCCTGACCATTGCGGGCCAGTTCGTTGAAGCTCGGCGCCCCCCACAGGTCGGCCTCGACCCCCCAGTCCTGCTTGAGCAGGTCGGCGGCAGCGATAACTTCGCGGAAGATGCTGCCGGAACCGATCAGCTGGACACGCGGGCCGGCTGAATCAGCCCCCTTCTTGAACAGGTACAAGCCCTTGACGATGTCGGCCTCGGCACCGACCGGCATTTCCGGGTGCTCGTAGTTCTCGTTCATCACCGTCAGGTAATAGAAGACATCCTCCTGCTCCTGGAACATCCGGCGCATGCCGTCCTGAGCAATGACCGCGACTTCATACTGGAAGGTCGGGTCGTAGGAAACGCAGTTCGGGATCAGGTTGGAGAGGATCAGGCTATGGCCGTCTTCATGCTGCAGGCCTTCGCCGTTCAGCGTCGTGCGACCGGCCGTGCCGCCGATCAGGAAGCCGCGGGCGCGTTGGTCGCCAGCCGCCCAGCACAGGTCGAGGACGCGCTGCAGGCCGAACATCGAGTAGCAGATGTAGAACGGAATGGTCTGCACGTTATGGACCGAATACGCGGTGGCAGCGGCGATCCAGTCGCTCATTGCGCCGGCTTCGTTGATCCCTTCCTGCAACACCTGACCGGTCTTCGATTCCTTGTAGAACATCAGCTGGTCGTGGTCTTCAGGGACGTAGTTCTGACCCTGCTGGTTCCAGATGCCGACCGAGCGGAACATGCCTTCCATGCCAAAGGTGCGCGACTCATCGGGCACGATGGGCACGACGTTCTTGCCGACATGCTTGTCCTTCAACATCATGTTCATGATGCGCACGATGGCCATCGTCGTTGATAGTTCGCGGCCTTCGCCGGAGGCCTTGAGCAGGGCGGCAAAAGTATCGAGGGCCGGGATGGCGAGCGGCGCGGCCTTGCGGCGGCGCGCCGGCAGGAAGCCGCCAAGATCCATGCGCCGCTGGCGCATGTACTTGTATTCCTCCGAATCTTCCGGGAAGGTCAGGTAAGGCAACTCTTCCAGTTGATCGTCGGCGACCGGCAGGTTGAAGCGATCGCGGAAACGGCCGATCTGCTCCTTATCCATTTTCTTTTGCTGGTGCGAGATGTTCATCGCCTCGCCAGCCTGGCCCATGCCGAAGCCCTTGATGGTCTTGGCGAGAATGAGGGTCGGTGCGCCCTTGTGGGTGACGGCGGCGTTGTAGGCGGCGAATATCTTGAAAATGTCGTGACCGCCACGGTTCAGTTGCCAGACCTGGTCATCGGTCCAGTCAGCGACCAGCGCCTTGAGTTCCGGGGTATTGAAGAAATGCTCGCGAACGTAGGCGCCATTCTTGGCCTTGAAGGTCTGGTACTCGCCGTCGCACAGCTCCATCATGCGCTGCTTCAAGATGCCCTTTTTATCGCGCTGGAACAGGGCGTCCCACTGGGTGCCCCAGATGAGCTTGATGACATTCCAGCCGGAGCCGCGGAATTCCGATTCGAGTTCCTGGATGATCTTGCCGTTGC
>NZ_JAVHPH010000171.1:0-4490 GCF_036170495.1 Azonexus sp. | reverse complement strand
TGAACCCGCAGGCGCAGGTTCGCTATCGTGGCATCCGGGTCGGCAAGGTCAGCGACATCCGCCTCGACCCCGAGGATTACAGCAATATTCTGGTGACCATCTCGGTCAACGAAGAGGTGCCGCTGACCAAGGGGACGGTCGCCAAGCTGAACTATCAGGGGGTGACCGGCCTGGCCCATATTCTGTTGCTGGAAACCGGCAAGGATAACGAGCCGCTGGTGCCAAACGATACGCACCCACCGCGCATTACGATGATTCCGTCCTTGCTCGAAGAGTTGGGCGAAACCGGCATGGCGACATTAAAACAAGCGCGCCAGTTGATGAGTAGCGCCAACGCCACGCTCGACGACGAAAATCGCGCGCTCCTGAAGGCGACGCTGGTCAATCTGGAAGCTGCCTCAGGTACCATGAAACCGGTGCTGGAAAACCTCAATACAACGCTGGTGCAATTCAGGAAGCTGCTTGATGACCGTAATATCCGGAATTTGTCACAGGCCGCCGGTGAAGTGCAGCCCCTGCTCGCCGATACCCGTGTCCTGATCGGCAAGATGCAGGTCGCTACGGACAAGTTCGACGTAGCGATCGGTGACGCTTCGGCCGGTGGAACCTCGGCCTTGATGCCGCGCCTCAACGAACTCGCCACCGATTTCTCGCTTACCTCGCGCCAGTTGAGCCGCGTTCTGCGGGTGCTCGAAGATACGCCGCAAGGCCTGGTCTTCGGTGCGCCAGCCCAGGTGCCCGGTCCAGGTGAAGCCGGCTTCAACCCGGCCGGGGAGAAATAAGATGTGCCGATTGCTTGTCCTGTTGCTTTGCGGTCTGCTCTCCGCCTGTTTCACGGCTGGCAAGCGCGGCGGCGATAGTGCGCTGGCCGTCTATGATTTTGGTCCGGCCCCAGCGAGCTTGTTGGCTGCGCCGCGCAAGCTGCCTATGGCGCTGGAGGTGCGGGCGCCGTTGTGGTTCGATTCGCAGGGCATTGATTATCGGCTCGCTTACGTCGATGTCGCGCACTTGCGCGAGTATGCTCGAGCGCGCTGGGCCGGTCCGCCGGCACAAATGATCGAGCAGCGACTGATGCAAGAACTCGATTATTCAATATCCGGGCAAGGGCAGGCACGTTGTCTCGTGCGTGTCGAAATAACCGAATTCAGCCAGTTGTTCAGCAGTCCGGAAAGCAGCAAGGGTGTGTTGCAAGGACGCGTCGTTCTGCTCGATCAGTCGCGTCGCCAGGTGGCCGAGCTGGATTTGAGAATCGAAAAACTCGCGGCCAGCCAGGATGCCCGCGGTGGGGTCGGCGCCTTGGCAGCAACCGTGGCGCAATTGGCCGCTGATTTGCTGGTTTGGGAGAGATCGCAAAGTTCCGGCGTTTGCGCCGGCTAGCTGGCAATGATGCGCTCGGCGATGCGTTGCTTGAGATCAGACAAATTGTCGTCGAAGTGCGTGTAATGCATCAGCGACAGGCCGAATACGCAAGCGTAGAGCAACAGGCTGCGGCTCTTGGCCTCGGCATCCGACATGCCGGATTCAACAAATAATTTTCGGGTGCAATCCAGCCGATAAAGATCGACCGCCTCAACGACTGCGGCAGCCTGCGGGTCGTGGCGCGCCCAGTCGCGAATGGCCAGTTCGATCGACATGCCCTTCCGGTTTCGGCTGGCCCCATACACTTCGATGGCATAGTGCAACTGCTGGCGCTCATTGCCGGCGGTCACCGAAGTCATCTTTTCGATGTCGCGGATGCGCCCGATTTTCCATTGCTCGAGCACGGCACAGAGTAGTGCCTGCCGATCCTTGAAATGCCAGTAAAAGCTGCCTTTGGTAACGCCGCAGCGCTTGGCCAGCACTTCGACGCGCAAACCGGTTACGCCTTCTTTTGCCAGCACGTCGATAGCCTCATCCACCCAGCGTTCCGGGTCGAGTTGAGTGCGTACCGCGGCCGCCCGCTTGCGGGGTTTAGCGGATGAGGATTTAATCAAGGGCTTGACAGGTTTGTTTTCCATACGCTACCGTATGCTTTTCCATACGACACAGTATGGTCATTGTGCTGGTTGAGTGATCGTCTGTCAAACAGGCGGCCGTAATTCAAAAAAGTCGAACCGAAAAGGAGATGCTGGTGAAGATTCTCGTCCCCGTAAAACGAGTCGTTGATTACAACGTCAAAGTCCGCGTCAAGGCCGACGGCACTGGCGTCGATCTGGCCAACGTCAAGATGAGCATGAACCCCTTCGACGAAATCGCCATCGAAGAAGCCGTCCGCCTCAAGGAAGCCGGCATCGCCAGCGAAGTCATCGCCGTCAGCTGCGGCGTCGCCGCCTGCCAGGAAACCCTGCGCACCGCCATGGCCATCGGTGCCGACCGCGGCATCCTCGTCGACTGTGGCGATACGGAAATCCAGCCGCTGGCCGTCGCCAAGCTCTTGAAGGCCCTCTGCGACAAGGAACAACCCCAACTCGTCATCTGCGGCAAACAAGCCATCGACGACGATGCCAACCAGACCGGCCAGATGCTCGCCGCCCTGCAAGCCTGGCCGCAAGCCACCTTCGCCTCCAAGGTCGTCATCGCTGGGGGCAAAGCGACGGTCACCCGCGAAATCGACGGCGGCCTCGAAACCCTCGAGATTTCCCTGCCAGCAGTCGTCTCCACCGACCTGCGCCTCAACGAGCCGCGCTACGCCACCCTGCCCAACATCATGAAAGCCAAGAAAAAGCCGCTCGACACCGTCAAGCCGGCTGACCTTGGCATCGACGTCACCCCGCGCCTGACCACCCTCAAGGTCGCCGAACCGGCCAAACGTTCCGCCGGCATCCGGGTTGCCGACGTCGCCGAACTCGTCAACAAACTCAAGAACGAAGCCAAGGTGATCTAAATGACCATTCTCGTTATCGCCGAACACGACCACCAACAGCTCAAAGCCGCCACCCTCAACACGGTTGCCGCCGCAGCGAAGATCGGTGGCGACATCCATGTCCTCGTCGCCGGATCAGGCTGCCAAGCCGCCGCCCAGGAAGCCGCCACGCTGAACGGGGTGAGCCTCGTCAAAGTCGCCGACGCCGCCCACTACCAGAGCCAGACCGCCGAGAACCTCACCGCACTCATCATCGCCAACGCCGCCGGCTACAGACACATCCTCGCCCCGGCCACCACCTTCGGCAAGAATCTCGCTCCCCGAATCGCTGCACTCCTCGACGTCGCGCAAATCTCCGAAATCACCGGCGTCGACAGCCCGGACACCTTCGTTCGTCCGATCTACGCCGGCAATGCCCTGGCTACCGTTAAGAGTGCCGACGCCGTCAAAGTCATCACCGTGCGCAGCACCGCTTTTGATACGGTCAACCGGGAAAATGGGGCAAAAATCGAAAGCATCGCTGCGGCCAACGATACCGCCCAAAGCACCCTGACCCACCGCGAACTGACCAAGTCCGAACGTCCCGAACTTGGTGCCGCCAAGATCATCGTTTCTGGTGGTCGTGGTCTGGGCAGTGGCGAGAACTACCACACCCTGCTCGAACCGCTTGCCGACAAGCTCGGTGCCGCCCTCGGCGCCAGCCGTGCCGCCGTCGATGCCGGTTTCGTGCCGAACGACTATCAGGTTGGCCAGACCGGCAAGATCGTTGCGCCGCAGCTTTACATCGCCGTCGGCATCTCGGGCGCCATCCAGCATCTGGCCGGCATGAAGGAGTCGAAAGTCATCGTCGCCATCAACAAGGATCCCGATGCACCGATCTTTCAGGTGGCGGATTACGGGCTGGTCGGCGATTTGTTCGAAGTGGTGCCGCAACTGGTCGGAGCCGTCGGCTAAAATAGCCATGTGAATCTGACAGATACCTTGATGGGCGAAGGGTGGTACTGGGCGGCCTGGATTGCCTGGGTGCTGTTTTTCGCCCGTAGTCTTTGGTGCGCCCCTTGGCGGCGACTAAAGGATTCCGAGCAGCTCAACGTTTGGCTCGGGATGGTCGTTTTGCTCACCGTAGTCTGGAGCCTGAAGGCTGGCATCAAGCCAGGCCTGACCTTTCACCTGCTTGGGGCAACGGTGTTTACGCTCAGCTTCGGGCCGCATCTGGCTTTTATCGGGCTTTCCTTGGTGACGCTCGGTGTTACCTTGAATGGTGCCGCCGGGCCGTTTGCCTATGCGGCCAATGCCTTGCTGCTGGCCGGTTTGAGTGTCGGGTTGAGCCAGTTTTTCTTTCGTATTTTTTCCGGCGCGCTACCCAAGCATTTCTTTGTTTTTATCTTCGTAAATGGCTTTCTCGGTGCTGCATTGACCATTGTCGGTGTTGGTTTTGCTGTAACGGTTCTGCTGGCAATGGCCGGTGCTTATCAATGGGACTATCTGTTCAGCGAATATTTCCCTTATTTCGTGCTGCTCGCTTTTTCGGAAGCGTGGTTGTCGGGGATGTTGATGACCTTGTTCGTCGTTTACCGACCTGAATGGGTGGGTAGCTTCGACGATTCGGCTTATCTGGCAGGAAAATAACAGCTACAATTTCAATAAT
>NZ_JAVHPH010000170.1:0-20075 GCF_036170495.1 Azonexus sp. | reverse complement strand
TTCAACCGGTCAGCCTTAGCTTATCCGACTGTCCAAAAAAACGTGACCGCCGCAGAATGCCGGGCAACCGGCATTCTTTTTTGGCTAAAGATTCCGGTTGACCGTGGGATTGGTGCAATCAACGGAAACGTTGCCCAACAAAAAGGAACCTCTCGGGTTCCTTTTTGTTGGAGGCATTCAGAAATGATGCTTGTTCTGGTGTGTGCCCTGAACGGACTGATGAAGTTTTCATGGGTTATGGCTGCTTACTGTTCTTCAAGCTGACCTCCCTATGCCAGATAGGATAGGACACCTATGCCCGTTTGCTTGTAGCTAACAAGCCAGGGGAAATTCGCTTAAATCCTCGAGAGATAATCGGCCAACTCCTTCTCCATTTGTCCTTGGAGTGACTCTGGGCTGATGATTCGTATGTTCGGTATCCAATATCTAATGATCGGCACCACCTGATTTGGATGACCAACTTTCGCTGAAACTATTAGGCCACCATCCTCAAGTTCTTTCTCTATGACCTGGTTGGCAATCAGCTTTCGACGCTTGAAATAGCCTGCAATATCGCGGTGAACCTTCATAACAATTTCTTGTTTTTCTTCTGACAACCAGACTCCGTCTTCGGCGACTAACTGGCTGTCGACCATGGCATCCCATTCAAAGCCGACGACAGGTCGTGTCGAGACGAATTCTTTAATTATCGGCCTACTTCCTCAATTATTTGACGAACCATGTACTCGACGACACGACCTGTCGTTTCAACGCTCTATCGTGCCCATATGGTATTTCGCACTACTGGGGAGATGAGCGTTGAATGGAATCAATGTAATTTGTTTGCTGTTGGCAGCGTGTGGTGCATGGCTTGTTTATCAGGGCAAAAAACGCATTTTCACTCGGACAAGCTGGCTAGGCGTCGAACAATTTTCCAGCTATGGCCAAAAAGTGGCCTCGAAGCTCACTGACGGCACGCTTATGGCAATTGGCTATGGCTGCTTAGGTGCTGCACCAGTGATACTTCTTGTCGAGTACGCATCTGAGTATTTAATGCTGGGCTTTGTGCTTGCCATCGCCTTTTGGATTGATAACGAATGGTATGGGCGGCGAAATAAATGACGTGTGTGTGTTATTTCCAGCCGAACCATCACTCCTCAAGTAATCTATGCGTTTGAAATGGCTGTTTTGCAGCGTTGGGCTGCACAAGACTGAAGTTTTTCAGAATTCACACATGCCGCGTACCCAAAAACCGCAACCCAAATCTGCACTGCAGATTGCCTTACTGATCATTGCATTGCTCATTGGCATATCCATGATCGGTGTTGCCTGGCACATCAGTACCCCTCGCCCTGAAACAGAAGATGAAATTAAAGTTCGGCAGGATGCTGAGCTCGTGCGCCAGAAAGAAGCATTGCGTCAGCGACGAGAGCTTCTATCAAGGCAACTCAAAAATCTCGTCGGAACTGAGGAGGAAGCAAACCGAGTCGCCATTCTTCGAGCAAAAAGCTCTTTGGATGATGCCTTCACGCTGTTCTCAAATCGAGTTCCTCAGTTTACCGAAGAGATTACGACCTGGAAGTCACGCTACCTAATCGCCCGAAGCGGGCTTAAAGACAAAATCAACGGCAGCCACGAACTGGAGGCATTGGCATCCGAATATTTTGAAAAGCATGTCGCATCAAATCAGGATATTTCTTCTGCTATCGACAAAATAACAGCGCAGTTTCAGAGCGACCTTGTTGCCAACCGAAACCGCATGCTTTCGGAGGCTGCACTTCGCATTCAAGAAGCTGATCTAGGAATTCCAAGCGCCGATTATTCTGCTGAGACCCTTGGCGGACGAATATCGGCAAAACGTACGAAAATGGCTACTCCGATAAGCAATATTCCAGGGGCTACAGCGTTATCTATTAGCGGTTCAATTATTGTCGAAATGGCTGTTCAGGCAATGATTGCTCGTGTAGTCGGTTATTCGGCAGGGGCAACCACCACTGGCGCTGCTGCTGGAGCTGCTGGCGGGACGGCGTTTACACCTGGTGTGGGTACTGCCATCGGATTTACGGTAGGTATTGCAGCCGGGTTTGCAGTTGACCATTTAATGACGGAACGTATGAAAGAAAAAATCATGCGCGAAACCCGGGATACGCTGAACGCCATGAAATATGAAATATGGTCGAACGAAACAGAAGGTATGAATCTTCGCCTTGAGGGCTTGGTAACAGCGACCAAAGAACTTCACACGACAGCATTAACCGGCATCGCTCAAGAGGGAAAGCCATGAGAAGCCTAGTAGTCGCACTCAGTTTCTTTGCACTCATCGTTCCACAAATTAGCTACGGACAAGTCGCCGTTGCAGGAAAAGTTGTGCGAGAGCTTGTTGAACAAATCGGAATTCGTGGCGGAAAGAGCGCATCTGAAGAATTAGTTCGGCTTGGTGGCGAAAAAACGGTTCAGGAAGTTCTTGAGAAAGCCGCCAAGGAAGGTGGTGAGGCCTTAGTTGAAAAAACTGCCCGATATAGCGTCGAGTACGGCCCTATCGTTCTAAGAGGCGCGAAGGAATCGCCCCTGAAATTCATATCGGCATTCGAGAAGCTCCCCCCCAATCTACGAACAGGTGCCATTCAGGAGATGCGCAGGGAAACCGAGCTCATGGCTCGACTGGCCGGAGATTATGGCGAGACGGCTCTTGAAATAGGCGCACGACATCCAGGCGTTGGACCGATTGTGCTATCAAAAATTGGCCGGGAATCTTCTGAATTTTTGGTCACTCATCCAACAGATCAAGTCATTCGAGTATCACGATTTGCCGACGATATTGCCAGGGCAACACCTGCTCAACGAAGTGACTTAATGGCTTTAATCAGTAGAGCGCCTGAAAAAATACTCAACCTGCTCGAAACGCATCCAAATGTTCTAAAAACCAGTGCAGCTCTAGGAGCGTTTCTGGTAGCAAAGGACCAATTACTTGGCACAAAGGAAGTCATCATCGGGCCTGATGGGAAACCAGTCACGATTGGCAAGGTTGGCGCACTTGGTGCCGTGGGGGAAACCGTTGAAAACGTATTGAAATCCCCCCTGGCGATTTTTTCTGCTGTAGCAGGCCTAGTCATCGCAGTAGCAGCATTGTTAAAACTATTACCCCTGCTCGGGATGCGTGCCGAGCGACGGTCAAACTAAGGGCAATTTCACTATGAAAACTTCATCGTTCCTGGCCTTACTCATCGCATGCCTATCTGTGTCCGCGAACGCGGAAACCAAGGGTGATGTCATTTGCGCCTATGCGCCGAGTCAGAGCAAAGTTGTCAGCAACGTTGCCGGAAGTGCGGGTGGTGCGGGAGTGGCGACTGCCGCAATTGGACAAGCACTGGGATTGACCGTCGTAACCCATAGCAGTGGTGCATTAATTTTATCTGGCTCAGGCGGATACATTGCCGGGACACTCGGTGCAGCTGTCGCTGCGCCAGCCGTCATCGCCGTTGCTGTCGTCGTTGGGGGGACGGCTGCCACAGTCGAACTCGTTTGCGCTCCGCGCAATCACCCAGAATATGTGGCAAAAGTCGAGGCTGCTGCTGTTGAAGCGAAGAGACGCTGGGGTGAATCAATTTCTGCTGCCAAGGGCAGTTCATCTCAGCAGATCGAACGCATCAGCGCAAAATTTGCGGACGTGAAGGCGAATGTCTTTGAATACATTTACCGATAACGGACTAGTGCGGCGGCTGTCAGATCGGTTACCAGACGTTCACGACCGCCAATTTTCAGGGGCTGAATGTCTCTTGTTGGCCGAACTCTGCCTGATGACGCTCGCGGATAGAATTCAAAACGTCATTCGCTAATAGACAAGCGAGTACCTGCTACTTCCGACGTAAGGGTTTCAGCAAATCCGCCAGCCCGTTGTGGTCGATTTCCTGCATGAGCGCCAGCAGGCGGCCGATTTCGCCGGGCGGGAAGCCTTCGCGGGCGAACCAGTTGAGGTAGTTGCCGGGGAGGTCGGCGATCAGCGTGCCTTTATGCTTGCCGAAGGGCATGGCGCGGGTGACGAGGAGGAGCAGGTCTTCGGGGTTCATTGACGGCGGCGTTCAGGCGGAACGCCATTGTGCCAAAAACTCAGCCCAGGCAGATCATCCACGCTGCGGTGGCGAGCAGCATTAGCGCGAAAGCGATACGCAGGCGACGCTCGGGCAGGCGATGGGCGATGCGCACGCCGAGCGAAACAGTCAGCGCGCCGCCCAGCGCGAACAGCACACCCATCTTCCAATCCACCAGCCCGGCGTTGGCAAAGGTCAGCAAGGCAACGATGGAACTGGGCATGACCAGGGCGATGGCGAAACCCTGGGCGATGGCCTGCGTTTGCCGGAAAAAGGTGACCAGGATGGGCGGCGTGATCATGCCGCCACCGATGCTGATCAGGCCCTGGCAGGTGCCGCCGATCACGCCGACTAGCGGAATCAGCCGTTCCGGCAGGGCGAATGACCAGCGCGAACGGCCAGCGCGCAGGGACCACAGACTGTGGACGGCCAGCCAGAGCAGGAAGGCGCCGAAATAGCGACGCAGTTCGCTGGAGGCCAGATTGCTCGCGTAATGCGCCGTCAAGGCCGTTGCGGTCACCGCACAGAGCACCAGTATCGCCGTGCGCAGTTTCGGCAGCGGCTGCCGCTGGCAGTAGCGCCACAGAGCGATGCTCAGGTTGGGCACCATCATGACCAACGCCGTGCCCTGCGCCAGCTTCTGATCCATGCCGAACAGCCCGGTCATCACCGGAATGGCGATGATGCCGCCGCCGATGCCGAAGATGCCACCGGCCAAACCCAGGGCGGCACCGATCAGGAGGGGCAAGGCAAGGCTTAGAGCGAGGATCATAGCTGGACTCGGAAAGAATGTCAGGCCATGTTACTGCTTTGCACAAAGGCTAAAATGTCGCAAAATTTACTTGATTCGTTAATTTTATTTACCAATAAACCGATGTCATCCGAACTTGCTTTCTTCAGCCTGCTCGTCGAGCAAGGCAGCCTGGCCCGGGCGGCCCGCGAGCTTGGGCTGACCGGGCCAGCCGTCAGCCGTCGCCTCGCCCAGCTCGAACAGCGCCTCGGCGTTCGCCTGCTGGCGCGGACGACGCGCCGGATGAGCCTGACGCCGGAGGGCGAGCTTTACCTGGCGGAAAGCCGGCGCATCCTTGGCGAAATCGAGGCGCTGGAACAGACGCTGACCCGTACCCGGGCCGAACCGCGCGGCCTGCTGCGCATCCACGCCACCTACGGCTTCGGCCGCCGTCAGTTGGCCCCGGCCGTTTCCGAGTTCGTCCGCCAGTACCCGGCTGTGGACATCCAGCTCACGCTGGGCGATCAGGCCGTCATGCCCGGCGACCAGAGTTTCGACATCGCTATCCGCTTCGGCGAACCACCGGAGGCACGCGTCGTGGCCCGCCAGATTGCTTCGAATCAGCGCTACCTGTTTGCCTCGCCCGACTACCTGGCCCGCCGCGGCCAGCCGCTCGAACCGGACGATCTGGGTAGCCATGACTGCATCGTCATCCGTGAAGGCAGCGGCGCCTTCGGCACGTGGACGCTGTGCGCCGGCAAGCAGTGCCGCAACGTGAAAGTAAGCAGCAAGCTCAGTACCAATCATGGCGAGGTGGCCGTCGATTGGGCGCTCGACGGCCATGGCATTCTGCTGCGTTCCTTGTGGGATACGGCAGCCGAGCTGCGCGCCGGCCGGCTGGTCCGCATCTTGCCCGAATGGTCGGGCAGCCCGGCCGACATCTACGCGCTATACCCGCAACGCCTGAACCTGTCGGCCAAGGTGCGGGTGTTTCTCGATTTCCTGACCGAACGCTTCGCCGCCTACCGAAGCGCCACCGACGGCAACGCCGAATTACCCTGGTAAGCCCGGCTTAGCGTGCTGAACGCCAGAGCGGGTAAAGGCCGAGCAAGCCGAGCAGCGGCCCGGGCAGCAGCAGCCAGGCGATACTCATGCCCCAGTCGGCGATCCACGCCGTGCCGAGCTGGATGGAAAACATGGTGATGGCGAAGCCGATGGCGTTTTGAAAAGCCAGCGCGCTGCCGACGATTTCCGGCGGGCAGGCGCGGGCCGAGATGGCCGAAAAATGCGGCGAATCGGCGACGACCGTGGCGCCCCAGAGGAGTAGCAAGGCGATTTTGGCAGCAGCCGGCCAATCGCCGGTCAGCGGAAATAGCGCGCAGCAGATCGCCGAGCCGGCCAGGGCGATGGCCGCCACGCGCGCGCTGCCGATGCGCTGGCTCCACCAGCCGCCGAGCAGGCAACCAAGGGCGCCGATGCCGATGATGGCAAAGGCCAGCCCGGAAAGTTGGCGGCTCCCCGCCTCGGCCAGGCCGCTCAGGATGATCAGCGCCGGGGTCAGCGTCCAGAAGGCGTAGAGCTCCCACTGGTGGCCGAAATAGCCGAAGGCGGCAGCGCGGAATTCGCGCACCGAGAAGGCGTAGAAGACGCGGCCCAGACGTAAAGGCGGCGCGCCATGCCGGCGCTTGAGGTGGGGGCCATCGCCGAGGCGGAAGATCATGACTGCAGCCAGCAAGGCCAGCCCGGACGACACAAGAATGGTCGCCTGCCACGACCACCCCGCCCCGGCCAGCCGGATGCCGTGCGGCAAGGCGGTGCCCAGCGTCAGCATGCCGACCAGTTGAGCCAGCGCGGCACCGGCTCGCTCGGGCACCCAGCTAACGACCAGTTTCATGCCCAGCGGGTAGACGCCAGCCAGACAGAAGCCGACGGCAAAACGCAACGGCACAGCCGAGGCCATGCCATCGGCGAGCAGGGCAAAGGCGCCGTTGCAGGCGGCGCCGAGCACGGCACAGACAGCGAAAATGCGGCTCGCGGCGAAGCGATCGGCCAGGCCGGAGATGGCGAAAGTCAGCGTGCCGAGGATGAAGCCGAGTTGCACGGCATTGGTCAGCGTCCCGATGTCGGCCGGCGCGATGCCCCAGGCGCGGACCAGGTCGTCGGCCGCGCTGTTGGCGGAAAACCACAGCGAGGTGCCGAAGAGTTGGGCGATGACGATGACGAGGACGGGGTTTGGCATGGGTGAATCGATTTTGAATTTTCGCGCTAGCTTATCGTTGATTGCCGCGTGCCCGCCAAAAAAGCGCCGAGGCTTCCAGTAAAATCGGCCCGCCATGACCAAACCCGCCACGCCCAACTATCTCGCCGGCTACCCCGCGCATCTGACGGAGTCGGTACAGCGCCTGATCGCACAGGATCAGCTCGGCAAAGTGCTGCGCCAGAAGTATCCGGAAGTGCACCAGGTACGCACCGACAGGGCGCTCTACGACTACGTTCAGGAGATCAAGGCGACGTATTTGCGCAACGCGCCGCAGCCGAGCAAGGTGGCCTTCGACGGCAAGTTGCAGACGCTGCAGAAAGCGCTCGGCATCCACAGCCGGATCGCCCGCGTCCAGGGCGGCAAGCTCAAAAGCAAGCGCGAAATCCACGTCGCCAGCCTCTTCCGCGAGATGCCGCCGGAGTTCCTGCGCATGATCGTCGTCCATGAACTCGCGCACCTCAAGGAAGCGGAGCACGACAAGGCGTTCTACCAACTGTGCCAGCACATGGAGGCGAATTATTTCCAGCTGGAATTCGACCTGCGCGCCTATCTCTGCCACCTGGCGGCCGGCGGCCCAGCGCTGTGGGCGGCCGATATTTCCGGGGAAACTGGCTGACTTCCACGGTCAACCGGAAAAATTGGCCCAAATTGAAATTGTTCTGCCACGACACGGAGTAGAAAAACATGCGTTCAAGCCTGATCAGATTGTTGCCAATAGCCCTCGTGCTGCTGCTCGGCGGCTGCGCGTCGCGTGGCATCCCGCAGGCGGGCGGCCCCGGCGAACAACCAGCAGCGCGCGCCGTACTGCAGAAATCGGCGGAGGCGCATGGCCTGGCTGCATTCCGCCAGATTGACGACCTCAGCGTCGGCTACGCCGGCGAGTGGTACGGACTGGTCAGCAAGGTGCAGCCGACGCTGATCGACGCCGATTTCCGTCAGGGCTCGCAGGAACGGATCATTTTCAAGGGCGGGCCGCTGATCGGCCAGCGCCATCTTGGCCCGAAGGGCAGCAAGCAGGTCATCCGCCGCAGCGGCGCGGTGCAGGTTTTCTACAACGATGCGCCGGCCGACGACCGCGATGTGCTCGCTGCTGCCGCGCTGGTTGCCGACGGCTACCGGATGTTCCTGACCGGGCCGTTCTATTTTCTCGACGGCAACCTGAGTCTGGAAGTGGGCGAGGACGAAACCGTCGAAGGCCGCGCCTGCACGACGCTGGTCGCTGTGCGCCGCCCCGGTCATGGGCTGTCAGTGGAAGACCGCTACCTGCTGTTCATCGACGCCGAGAACCACCTGCTGCGCCGCGTCCGCTTCACCATGGAAGGTCTGGAATCAACGCAGGGCGCCATCGCCGAGGTCGATTTCTTCGACCACAAAGAGATCGCCGGCGTCACCTGGCCAACCCGTTTTTACGAACGCTTGCGCAAACCGATCCCCAGCTTGCCAGTGCATGACTGGCGGCTGATCGGGCTGGAGGTGAATCGCGGCCTGAGCGAAGCAGACATTGCCGGGCCGAGCTTTTCCGCCCGGGCCGCCGAAGCCGCCCGGCCGATCCGGTAAAAAACCATGAGCCAACTGACCGAACTGCACGTCGATATCGACGCCCGGGTGGCCAGCATCCGTGAAAACAAGGCCGACTGGCTGTGCGGCAAGGGTTGCGATAACTGCTGCAAACGGCTGGCCGAGGTGCCGCAACTGACTGCGGCCGAATGGGATTTGCTGCGCGAAGGCCTGGCCGGGCTGGCGGCTGATCACCTGCAAACCATCCGCCACGAGATCGCCGCCGTGGCCAATTCAACCACACGCCCCGTCATTTGCCCGCTGCTCGACCGCGCCACCGGCGTCTGCCCGGTCTATCTGCACCGCCCGGTGGCCTGCCGCACCTATGGTTTTTACATGCAACGCGACCTCGGGCTGTTTTGCCGCGACATCGAAAAACAGGTGGCCGATGGCGCCCTTCCCGACGTAGTCTGGGGCAACCACGATGCCATTGACCACCGGCTGGCCGGGTTGGGTGAAAGCCGGCCGCTGACGGCATGGTTTGCCGATTGGGTACGTGACGGCCAACCCTCGGCGCAGTAAGGCAGCCACCCTACAAATCCTCGATTCCGGCCCGAATTTCATCCGCCCTGCCCTGCGCGGCATCCAGGGCCTCCGGGCTCATTTTGGCCAGCTGACGGTAGACCATGCCCAGCCTTGGGTTGGCTGACAGGCGTTGGCCGTTACGGGCGAAAAAATCCCAGTACAGCGCATTGAACGGGCAGGCCCGCTCGCCAACGCGCGCCTTTTTGTCGTAATGGCAGCCCTTGCAGTAATCGCTCATGCGGTCGATGTAGGCGGCACTCGACACGTAGGGTTTGGTGGCAAGCCTTCCACCATCGGCGAACTGGCTCATGCCGACGGTGTTGGGTAGTTCGACCCATTCGAAGGCATCGATGTAAACGCCGAGATACCAGCCATGCACCGCCGCCGGGTTCAGCCCGGCGAGCAGCGCGAAGTTGCCGATGACCATCAGGCGCTGAATGTGATGGGCGTAGGCGTGTTCGAGCGACTGGCCGATGGCGTGCGCCAGGCAGCGCATTTTGGTCTGGCCGGTCCAGAACCATGAGGGCAGTGGCCGTTGGTGATCGAGGACGTTTTGCGTCTCGTAGCCGGGCATGCCGGCCCAATAGACGCCGCGCACGTATTCGCGCCAGCCGAGAATCTGGCGAATGAAACCTTCTGCCGCGGCCAGCGGCACCCGGCCCGATTCACAAGCTTCGGCAGCCTTGGCGACGACCTCGCGCGGAGTGAGCATCTTGGTGTTCAGCGCGAACGAAAGCAGCGAGTGGAAAAGTCGCCAGGCGCGATGGGACATCGCATCTTCAAAATCGCCAAAATTCGACAGAGCTTCGGCTATGAAATCATCGAGTTGCTGCAGGGCTTCGGCCCGGTTAAGCGGCCAGCAAAAGTGCTGCGCGCCCGGCTCGCCAAAGCTGGCCACACCGGCCTGCCGGATGCTTTGCCACAGTGCCGAATGATCGTGCTCGCTGCGCCAGTCGGCCGGCTCACGCGGCAGGCCGGGCCAGGGCTTGCGGTTGTCGTGATCGAAATTCCACTGGCCGCCCAGCGGCTTGCCGGGGCCAGCCATCAGCACGCCATGCCGAATCCGCATCTGGCGGTAGAAGTGCTCCATCAACCACTGCTTGCGCCCGGCAAAAAGCTGCGCGGCTTCGTCGCGGCGGGTGTAGAAATGTTCGCTATCGACCATCCGGGCGGGAATGGCGAGTTGGCTGGCGTAGTCGGCCAGTTGCTGGTCAAGCCGCCATTCGTCGGGCGCCTGATACTCGAAGGCGCTGGCCGAATACTCGGCAATCAGCGCATCCAGATTGGCCGGCAGCGATTGTCGGTTGGCCGGGTCGTCAATCGCCAGGTAATGCACGCGATGGCCAGCCTGCTCCTGTTGCCGGGCGAAGTCGCGCAGGGCGGCGAAGATGGCAATGATTTTCTGGGCGTGGTGGAGGACGTAATCGGTCTCCTGACGGACCTCCATCAGCACGTAAACAACGCCGTCATCACGCGCCGAAAACCAGCTGTGCTCGGGATTGAGCTGGTCGCCAAGGATCAGGCGGAGGGTGGTCATGATGCTTTCCTGCGAATTCGTCGGCAGCGCTCGGAGCAATATTTGACCTCAGCCCAGACCCCCGCCCACTTTTTGCGCCAGAAATACGGTCGACCGCAGGAATGGCAAATTTTGCTCGGCAGATCGGATTTTTTCGTGGTGCGCATTCAGAAAGCCGGCGGCCTCAATTCGTATCGGTCCGCTTTTGCTCAACCCAGATCAGCTTGTCGGTGGCAAAGCCCAGCGCCCGCGCCTGACTGACCAGTTGCTCGCGGACCTCGGCGGGTAGCGTCTTGTCGCGGGCGAGAATCCACAAATAATCGCGGTCCGGCCCGGCGACGAGCGACCAACGATAGTTCTGCTGATCGAGCGCAATCACGTGATAGCCGCCGTAGAACGGGCCGAAGAACGACACTTTCAGCGAAGCGGTCTGGCTGTCGCCGATGAACAGGGCGCGGCCGACAGCGTCTTTCCAGGCCTGGCGCTGCGTGTCGTAGCCCCGGTTGATGACCTTGACACTACCGTCGTCCTGCAACTGGTAGGTGGCATTGACATCACTCATGCCGCGCTCGAAGGAATGATCGAGCCGGGCAATTTCGTACCACTGGCCGAGGTAGCGATTGAGATCGAACGAGGTGACCGGACGCAGGCCTTCGGGAGGCGCCGTCGAGCATGCGCTCAGTGTCAGGGCAAACAACAAGGCGAGGATGGCGGAACGGCGGAATGACATACAGGGGCTTTCAAAAACCGGAAGTCTTCATTTTGTCCTAGACAAAACAAAACAACAATCGCAATATGAGCAAAATTGTCCAAATAATTGGCTAGTTAAAATATTTCGTCCACGACAACATGGCGCACCGCAAGGAAAGAAAATGAGCAAAATTGCACTCGTCACCGGCGCCGCCGGCGGCGTCGGACGTGCCGTGGTTGCACGACTTTCCGCCCAGGGTTGGCAACTGATCGTCACCAGCCGCCAGGCCGAACACCTGACGGCTGCCTTCGGCGACCAGCATTTACCAGTAGCCGCCGATTGCTCGACGGTGGCCGGCGCCCGGCAGATTGTCCAGGCGGCCAAGGATCATCGGATGCTGCCCACCGCGCTGGCCCATTGCGTCGGCAATATCCGCCTCGGCGCCATGCATCGCATGAGCGAGGCGGATTTCAACGACTGCCTGAGCGCCAATCTGGTCAGCGCCTTCCACACGCTCTCCGCCTTCGTCGGCGCCCTGCGCGAGGCGCGCAGCCCCGGTGCGGCTGTGCTGGTTTCATCCGCCGCAGCCCGCATCGGCACGCCCAACCACGAAGCCGTTGCCGCTGCCAAGGCCGGACTGGAAGGGCTGGTCCGTGGCGCCGCTGCCAGCTATGCCGCCAACGGCATCCGCATCAACGCCGTGGCCCCTGGCATCATGGAGACGCCTGCCTCGGCCGGCGTCATCGCCAGCCCGGCGGCCCGCGAAGGCGCCGCCCGACAATACCCGCTGCCCGGCATCGGCTCGCCGGATGAACTGGCCGAGCTGATGGTCTGGCTGCTTTCCGACTCGGCCGCGCGCGTCACCGGGCAGGTCTGGTCGCTCGACGGCGGCTTCTCCAGCATCCGCCCCTTGGTCAAGTGAGATCGATGATGACCGAAGACAATTCCGTTACGCCGCCCCGAATCGTCGCCTGGCTGGGCTACGGCGGCTTGATTCCGTTTATTACGCTGGCCCCGGCCAGTCTGCTCGATCACCATCACGGCGCGCTGTGGAGCGATGCGCTGCTGGCCTACGGGGCGATCATCCTGAGTTTTATCGGTGCGCTGCATTGGGGACTGGCGATGAGCCTCCCCGGTCTTTCCGAACGCCAGCGCTCGGCGTGCTTTGCCTGGAGCATCGTACCGGCGCTGATCGCCTGGCCGGCCGTCCTGTTCTCACCCATAATCGGCGCGCCCCTGCTGATATTCGGCTTCGTCGCCCACTGCCTGCAAGACCGGCGGCTAGGCCGCCAGGCGACGCTACCGACCTGGTACCTGCCGCTCCGCATGCGCCTGAGCACCGTTGCCGTGGTCTGTCTGGTTGCTGGTATTTTTGCATCCGGTGTTTAACTGCCAAAAACAGCTGGAGGTCACGCCATGAACCTGTTCAATCGTTTGCCCGGTTTCCCCCGCGCGCCGGCCGGCAAGGAACGCGTCGTCCTTCGTCTGCTCCCCCGCGTATTCCTGTTCGGCACCCTGCTCCTGACCATCCCTTCGCTGCTGGCACGCCTGATCGTCGGCCCGGAAAACGAGGCGGCCATCACCACGACCGACATTTATGTGATCAGCCTGATCATCCTGCACTGGACGGCGGTGTTGACCGTGGGCATTGCCGCGTTCATCGTCATGATGATGAAAGGCCCGGCCTATGTCGCCGATGCCTATTCGCTGAATGAAGCGGAAACGCTGGATGAAGCACCAAAATGGAAACCGCATGGCCGATGAGCCGGTAGGCAAGTCGTCGGCCGTTCCCGGCGGCCGCTGGTCGCGCCTGGCCCGGCTGGGTTCGCTGGCTGGCGGCGTGGCTGGCAACATGCTGGCCGAAGGGGCGCGACAGTTTGCCCAAGGCAAGCGGCCGCAAATGCATCAACTGCTGCTGACGCCGGCTAACGCCCGCCGGGTGGCCGATCAACTGGCGCAACTGCGTGGCGCGGCGATGAAGGTCGGGCAACTGCTGTCGATGGATGCCGGCGAACTGTTGCCGCCGGAACTGGCCGAAATCCTCTCCCGGCTGCGCGCCGATGCCATCCCGATGCCGATGAGCCAGGTTGTCAGCGCCCTCAACGCCAACTGGGGTGAGGGCTGGGATCGCCATTTCGAGCGTTTCTCGTTCACCCCGATGGCGGCGGCCTCGATCGGCCAGGTGCATTTTGGGCAACGCAAGGATGGCAGAAAAGTCGCCGTCAAAATCCAGTACCCCGGCATCCGCCGCAGCATCGACAGCGATGTCGACAACGTTGCCACCCTGCTCCGCGTTTCCGGCCTGCTGCCCAAGTCGCTGGACATCAAGCCGCTGCTCGACGAAGCGAAAAAGCAGTTGCACGACGAGGCCGATTACCGCCGCGAAGGCGCCTGCATGATGCAGTTTTCCAGCCTGCTGGCCGACGCCGACGAGTTCATGGTGCCGGAAATGCACGTCGATCTGACGACGGAAAATATCCTGACCATGACCCGCCTCGACGGCGATGCAGTGGAAACCTTGACCCACCTGCCTCAGGCCGAACGCGACCGTATCGTGAGCCAGCTTTTCCGCCTGCTGTTTCGCGAAATTTTCGAATTCCGGCTGATCCAGACTGACCCGAATTTTGCTAACTATCGCTATGCCAGTGCATCGCAGCAGCTCATCCTGCTCGACTTCGGTGCCACCCGCGCCTATCCGGCGGCGATGGTCGACAGCTATCGGCGCCTTATGAACAGCGCCATTCACGGCGACCGCCAGGGCATGAACACGGCCGCCGTGGCCATCGGCTACTTTCAGCAGGACATCAAGGAAAGCCAGCGCCAGGCCGTCCTCGACATTTTTGCGCTGGCTTGCGAACCGCTCGGCCACATGGGCGAATACGATTTTGGGACATCCGACCTCGGCGTCCGCATTCGTGACGCCGGCATGGTGCTCGGCATGGATCGCGATTTCTGGCACACCCCGCCAGCCGACGCGCTCTTTTTGCACCGCAAGCTGGGCGGGCTTTATTTGCTGGCGGCTCGATTGAAAGCCCGCGTCAATATGCAGGAAGTGGCCGGGGCGAGCGGTTTGAGCCCGGACCCAATCCAGCCTCGATCCAATTTAACAGTCAGTCATTTCTTAACGGAGTCTTCATGAAAAAGTCACTAAAAGGCCTCGCCGTGATCGGGCTGCTTTCGCTCGCGGCACCCAATGCATTTGCCCAGGCCTTTGATGCCGTTCGCCTGGCCGGTGGCTCTGCTGACAAGGATCGTGGCTCGGTCGGGCTGGCCGTCATTGCCGGCATGGCTTACCAGGGCGCCGACGAACGGCGAACGCTGGTTCTGCCGGGGCTCGACTACCAGTGGCGCAACGGCTGGTTTGCCGGCACGCGAAATGGCATCGGCTACAATTTTGGCCAGACTCGGGAATGGCAGTACGGCTTGCGCATCACCGCCGATTTCGGGCGCGACGAGAGCCGTTCCAATGCGCTGCGCGGCATGGGCGATATCGACCCGAAGCCGGAGCTGGGCACCTTCCTGAACTATTCGCTCAACAAGGAAATCACGCTGACCTCGTCGCTGCGTTACGGCTCGGGCAATGACAGCGCGGGGATGATCATCGATCTCGGGGCGGGCTATTCGACCAAGTTGTCGCCGCTATGGCGCCTCGGTTTCGGCGCCAGCATGACGCTGGCCAACGAGGACTACATGCAGTCCTATTTTGGCGTCACTGCTGCCCAGTCGGCGTCGAGTGGCTACGCGGCTTACCGCCCGGAATTTGGCTTGCGTGACATTCGCGCCAACGCAGCGCTGAGCTATCAAATCAATCCGAGCGTGGCGATCCTGACCACCGTTTCAGTCAGCAGCCTGCAAGGCGACGCCAAGAACAGTCCGCTGACACGCCAGGCGACGTCGGCCACCGGCGTTGTTGCTGTGGCGTATGAATTTTAGGTAGGAAGCCGGCGGGGAGCGACGCCAAGCAACTTCCACGGTCAACCGGAAAAAACGGCCAAAATTGAAATCACGCCAATGGCTGGCGTGACTCCAAAATTGCTCAGTTGGTCAGAATCCGCACCTTGACGGTCTTGCCCTTGACCTTGCCGGCCGCCAGCTTGCGCACCGTCTCCTTGGCCACAGCACGCGCCACGGCGACGTAGGTGCTCTGATCGGTCACCGTGATCTTGCCGACCTGCTCGCGGGTCAAGCCAGCCTCGCCGGCCAGCGCGCCCATGACGTCGCCGGGGCGGATCTTGTCCTTGCGCCCGCCGAGCATGAGCAGCGTCGACATCGGCGGCACGAGCGGCGAGTCGTCGGTGACTTCGACGGTTTTCAAGTCGAGTACATCGAGCTTGACCTTCATCATCTCGGCAATGGTCGCCACGCGGCGGCGGTCGCCGGAACTGCACAGACTGAGCGCCCAGCCCGCCTCGTCGCCCCGCCCGGTACGGCCGATACGGTGAATATGGATTTCCGGATCAGGCGTCACATCGACGTTGATGACCGCTTCGAGCTGGTCGATATCGAGGCCGCGCGCCGCGACATCGGTCGCCACGAGCACCGAGCAACTGCGGTTGGCGAACTGGATGAGCACCTGATCGCGCTCGCGCTGCTCCAGATCGCCATTCAGCGTCAGCGCATGAATGCCGGCGTGGCGCAGGACATTGACCAGATCGCGGCACTGCTGCTTGGTATTGCAGAAGGCCAGCGTGCTGACCGGGCGGTAATGCTTGAGCAGACGGACGACCGCGTCGAGGCGCTCGTCGTCCCTGACCTCGTAGAAGCGTTGGCGAATCTTGGTTTCTTCGTGCAGCTCAAGGAGCTTGACCTCCTTGGGCTGCCGCAAAAACTGCTTAGCCAGTTGGGCGATGCCGTCCGGATAGGTCGCCGAAAACAGCAAGGTCTGACGCTGCGCCGGGCAACGCTTGGCAACGTAAGCAATATCGTCATGGAAGCCCATGTCGAGCATGCGGTCGGCTTCGTCGAGGACCAGCGTGTTCAATTCATCGAGCTTCAGATAGCCGCGCTCCATGTGGTCCATGATGCGCCCCGGCGTGCCGACGACGATATGCACGCCGTTTTCCAGACTGTTGGCCTGGTTGCGCAGCGTCGAGCCGCCGACCAGCGAGAGCACCTTGATGTTCTCTTCAAAACGGGCCAGCCGACGGATTTCCTGCGTCACCTGATCGGCCAGTTCACGCGTCGGGCACAGCACCATGGCCTGCACGGCAAAACGGCTGGTGTTCAGGCGATTGAGCAGCGCCAAGCCGAAAGCGGCCGTTTTGCCGCTACCGGTCTTGGCCTGGGCGATCAAATCGTTGCCGGCCAGGGCCAGCGGCAGGCTGGCCGCCTGGATCGGCGTCATGCTCAGATATTCAAGCTGCACCAGATTGGCCAGCATCGCCGGCGACAAGGGCAGTGTGTCAAAAGCCTGGCTGACTGCAGTAGTCTCGCTCATGCCCGGCTCAAACCCTGCGCTTGCGCGCCGGCATCGGCTTGCGCTGGCGCTGGCCCGGCTTGTGCACCTCGGCCTCCGGCTTCGGCTTGGGCACCAGCAGGTTCTTGGCCGTCGTCTTCTCGGCAGCGCGATGGGCCAGAATAGCCTTCGTCACATCGGCAGGATCAACGCTAACGCCGGCGTGCTCGCCCTTGACGTTGTACTCAGAGAGTCTGTCCTTGATAGCGAACAGGCGTTCCGGTGTTTCCGCCTTGCGCGGCAGACCGGTGATAATCGTCTGCCCCGCGGAGGTCAACACAAAACCGCCCGCCTCGGCCTTGATCAGGCCATGCTTGGCCAGACGGTCGAAGGCCTCGACCAGCTTCGCCTCGTTGGGAATGTTGTTCTGCAGCAGATCGGCCGCCGCCACAATTTCGACCAGCTCGGCCGGCCGCCGCTTGGACGAAAGCGCCGTGGCAAGGATGAGAAGGGAGTCAACGTCGTGGACTGGGTGCATCGGAGTACCTTTGAATATCGGGGGAATGAGAAACGGCGGGGATTCAGCGGGTCAAAGGCTGAGAAAAACAGCCTGAAATCGGTTTCTCGCAAGGCCGCTAGTGTACCCGGTTTGCCGGTTCAGGCGGCGCCAAACCTGACAAACGATGCTACGGTCAACCGGAAATTCATGCCAATTTCCACTATGGCGTAGGGGGCAGGGTTGCCCCATCCCCCTCTCACACCACTGCTCGGCACCATTCAGGGGGCGAACGTCCTTGCCGTTCAGCCAAGGCTTCCCCTCGCCGGGCGAATAGAGAACCTCCTCCTCCCAGTGTGTGCGCCCAGCCAGGCGTACCAACAAAAAAGGCGCCGAGGCGCCTTTTTTTAACCCGGGAAAATCGCTTAAGCAGCAGCGACCGGCTTTTCCTTGCGGACCAGCTTTTCCTTGATTCGAGCCGACTTGCCTGAACGCTCGCGCAGGTAGTACAGCTTGGCGCGGCGGACATCACCACGGCGCTTCACTTCGATGGAAGCGACCAGCGGGGAATAGGTCTGGAAAGTACGCTCCACGCCTTCGCCGGACGAAATCTTGCGTACGGTGAAACCAGAATTCAGGCCGCGGTTACGCTTGGCGATGACAACGCCTTCGTAAGCCTGCAGACGCTCGCGGTTACCTTCCTTGACCTTCACCTGCACGACGACGGTGTCGCCCGGTGCGAAGTCAGGAATGGTCTTGTCCAGACGAGCAATTTCTTCTTGTTCCAGTTGTTGAATCAGGTTCATGTGAGATCCTTAAATTTTATAAACACTTACTCACCGCATTGCTCCTCTCCGGAAATTTCCGTGAGTAGTTGCGTTTCTTCCGCGCTCAAACTGCGGTGCGCCAACAAATCCGGCCGGCGCTTCCGGGTTCGCGCCAGCGACTGCTTGAGCCGCCAGCGACGAATTTTTTTGTGGTCTCCTGAAAGGAGAACCGCCGGCACCGCCTCGCCCTCGTAAATTTCCGGGCGGGTGTAGTGCGGACAATCCAGCAAACCACCGACAAACGAATCTTCCACCGCCGAAGCGGCATCTCCGAGCACTCCCGGCAGCTGACGGACAACGGCATCAATCAAGGCCATCGCCGGCAACTCGCCACCGGAAAGCACAAAATCTCCGATCGAAATTTCTTCATCGACACAGCGCTCGATCAGCCGCTCGTCAATCCCTTCATAACGACCGCAAAGAAGGATCAACCCTTCATCGCCCGTCGCCAGTTGCATCACCCGTTCGTGGGTGAGCGGCGCGCCCTGCGGCGAAAGGTAGATGACCCGGCTCTTCACCAGACCCGCCTCGCGCTGCTGCGCCTTGGCCGCGGCAATCGCCTTCTCCAGCGGCCCCGGCTGCATCAGCATGCCTGGCCCGCCCCCGAAAGGACGATCATCCACGCGCCGCCAGGTGTTCTCGGCGAAATCCCGGGGATTCCAGCCTTGCCACTGCCAGCGCTGCTCTTCCAGCGCCCGACGGGTAATGCCACTTTCCGTTACTGCCGCGAACATCTCCGGAAAAAGGGTAATGCAGTCAAACCGGATCACCAGTCGCTGCCCCTGCGACTCACCAGTCGCTCCCCCATTCCACTCGAATCAGCCCGGCTTCCTTCTCGACAGTCAACACCACAGCCGAAACAAACGGCAAAAGACGCTCGACCTGGTCATCGCCCATGACGCGCAAAACGGCATTGGCCCCCGTTTCGATCAACCCGACTACCTTGCCGAGCCGCTCGTCAGCGGTATTGATGACATCCAGACCAATCAGATCAGTCCAGTAAAACTCATTCTTGTCAGTCGTTGGCAGCGCTTCGCGCGGCGCCCCGACCAGAATGCCCTTCATCGATTCAGCGGCAGAACGATCAGCGACGCCATCCAACAGCACCACTACACCGTTACCGTGAGCTTTCAGGCTTTTCAGCCTGCATTCGCGCCACGGCTCACCTTCTCGCGCAATCCACCAGACGGCCATCTCTGCCCAGGCCAGCGGATCATCCCCGAAGGGGTACAACCAAAGCCAGCCCTGAATCCCGTAGGGGTCGGCCAGCCGACCTAGTACGACGATATCGTTGCCGGTCAAAACAAAACTTAGGCGGCTTGCTGAGCAGCGTGCTGCTTGACCAGACGGGCAACAGTCGGGGACAGCTGGGCGCCATTGCTCTGCCAATAGGCCAGACGATCGACGGAAATACGCAGCGACTCTGCATTGCCGGAAGCAACCGGGTTGTAGAAGCCGACACGCTCAACGAAACGGCCGTCACGACGATTGCGGGAATCGGTAACAACCATGTTGTAGAACGGGCGCTTCTTGGCGCCACCACGGGCAAGACGGATAACAACCATGGGAATACTTTCGTTAGCTGGAAAAAAGAGCCGGAATTATAGCGCTTTACCAAGGAAAAACAAGCTACTTAGGATTTCAAAAACACTGCCAGGCCAAACACCCGTCTTCATCGACGACGCAGGGCAATCGCATCAAACGATGAATCCCGACCCGCCGCATCCTCGCCGCCTCTTCCAATACCTACCGCGAGGCACTCCTCGGACCCTCTTCAATTTGATGCGATTGCCCTGGAGTCACCCCCGTCGCTCTCTCGCACCGCCATACGTGCGGCTCCGCATACGGCAGTTCATGGAAGACACTGGCGCCGTCGCATCGTATCTTCCGTCAGACTTTCACCCGCCGGTCATTGTGCTGTGCCTGGCGCACCATCAAAAAAAGGGCCGCCCAAGAGGTAATGCCGTTCAGTTAAGACTGAACGGCATTTTTATTTTGTGCACAAGCTATT
>NZ_JAVHPH010000169.1:0-20082 GCF_036170495.1 Azonexus sp. | reverse complement strand
TCATCGACGAGGTCGATACCGACAACTGGGGCGTCGGCGGCGAGTCGATCACCGTTCGCCGGGCGCGCGGCGCGTGAATCCGCCGGTTTTTCAAACTGCCACACGCCAAGGGTGCTTCCTGCGGGGGCGCGGTCAACCGGAATATTTGCCCAACATTGAAATCACGAAAAATTTTCGGTGGGTCGGGAACTTTTGCGGCGAGTTTGGTCTTATTGCCTGATTAACATCCCAACCCCAACAGAGGCATATAAAAATGGACGAACTCTCTTCCGTCGGCATCATCTTCACCGTGGTCATCCTGTTCGGCGCCTGTTTCATGGCCGCCAAGCTGGCCTCGAAGACGGCCTACCACGAGTAAGCGCCGCTGAATTCGTTCAGCGTCTCCACGAAAAAGCCGGGTTTTCCCGGCTTTTTCAATTTCTGCCGGGTGTTACTACGCAGATGACCCAAAGAAAGGGTTCAGCCTAAGCTGAGCCCTTTTCGCTTCTGGGGTGGTCGCTTTACGAGGGGTAACCTCCAAGGATGCCCCTCAATTGCCGAAACTCTCCCCACTCATGAAAGGCCTGGTCGAAACCCGGGCTCGGGTCGATGCCGAATACAGCAGGCTCGCAACCCTCATCGATGAGCTAACCGCGAAAATCGCTAAGGTCGAAGCAGAACGCAACTCCTGCGACCAACTCATCACCAAGCTCAACGCGAGAATCCAAGCCAACCAAATCGAGCCTATCAACGGCTGGCAAGGTCGTTACGGCACACGAGGAGCCCTTAAATTCACCATCCTCCAAGCACTTCAAATCGCATACCCCAACGAGCTGACCACCTCAGTCATCGCCAACCACCTGCAAAACACGTTCGACCTGCTCTTCATAACGGCCAACGAGCGCAGAACATGGGTTCACCACACCGTAAACAACCGCCTCAACGCGCTTGCTCGCGCCAAACTCATCGAGCGCACACACAACCCCGAAAAATGCACAGGACACCCCGGTACTTGGCGCTGGATTCCCCCTGATTCGACTTCCGTCAGCCTGCAGGCCCTTGCAGCCGGAGCCGGCCTACTTACCGTGGGCGCTCTTGATATCGAGGACCTCGAGCTCGAGCCCACCCCCGAAGAAGACGACCTGCCCAGGTAAGCTATGCGCAAAACCCCGTCCTACCTCAAAGGCCTCGCCGAAACCCGCGCCCGCGCTGCCCGTGACGTCCAGTGCTACCAACAGCTGGTCGACGAGCTGCAAGTGAGACTCGCCCAGGCCCAGGCCGAACTCGTCGCATGCGACACGCTCATCAAGAAATTCGACGACCGCCTGGACCCAACCCAGGTTGAGCCAATCAACCACTGGCAAGGACGATATGGGAAGCGAGGCGCACTCCGGGAGGCAATCCTCAAGGTGCTCCGGGCTTACGCGCCGGCGGAGGTGACAACTACGGTGATTGGCCTGGCCGTGCAGGCAGAGTTCCGGCTGGTTTTCTACTTGCCGGCTGAGCGTGAAGCCTGGTTAGGAAACTCGGTGCGCAATTGCTTGAAAAAACTGGTCAAGGAAGGCCTTGCGGAGGCCTGCCATGACCAGAGTAATACGGGCTATGTGGGGAGTTGGCGGGCGCACCCGCCGAGCGACTAAGTCGCCGCTCGCTGACTTGAGGACCCGGTCCTCCTTTTGTCTCCAATGCCGCAGGTCGCTAGCTATACATGCGTCGATTAGGAGCATATATGGCCGAACAACTTACAAAAAATCAACACATCGTTCCCAAACTTTATCTTAATAACTTCAGCATTCCTGATTCAGAAAACGAGGTGTTTGCACGATTCAGGGGGCTGGAGGGGGCCTCGCCCAAGCCGGTCAGCACTGACTCAATCTGCTACCGCAAGAATTTCTATGAAAACCCTATTCTTACCGAATGCGTCGGTCCTAACTTTATTGAAAAAACAGTTAATGGTCTTTACGAGGGGCGATATAAAGAGTTTTTGCGGGAAACCATTGCGAACGGTCTAAATCTACGACATCGCTTGTCTATCCGCGACAAGCGGGCATTGGCCAAGTTTATTGCTTACCAATATTTGCGCACCAGTAGATGCCAAGCGTTTATTGATGTTGCACATGAGCAAGATGCCCCAGCCTCTCGCGCACAACCGTTATCGGCGGCCCATGCAGCAATCTTATTGGACACCTGGAACGGCGAAGGTCAGGTGCAAGGATTGCAAGAGTTCATGCTGCAGCGGAACTGGGCTGTAGTGGTAAATGCCCCTGAGTTAACCGGCGGCTATTTCTACACTTCAGACAATCCCGTTTGTGTAATTAACGCATCGGCTGACTTTCCCGAGGGAAATCTCCTTCCAATTATTCAGCCCGCGTCAAGCTTCTATTTTCCGTTGTCCCCGCGCGTTGCGTTGCTGCTGCTAACCATCCCTATTCGCTCTGCCAAGGTGGTGATGACCTCGAGAGACATGCTCGAACGGCTGAACAACTTGGTCTATCAGCAATCTGACTGCGTTGTTGTCTCGAACCAAGCCGACTTCAGCCTTCTCGAGGGACAGCGTTCAATGAACGCAAGAGAGTACAAGGCCTTTTTATCGGAGCTGCTACCCGACATCAAAGCGCAGGTTGGGAGCTTATTTGGCTAGGATTCCTTTAGCGGTGCCGTACGTCATCTGGGGTAGCTTGCGAAGCTGCTCAACAACCGCTATGCCCATGAAGCAGAGGGGTTATGCCCGGCAGCCGTTTCCCTGGGCATCAAAGAACAGCCGCAGCAAGGCCGATTTCTTGTCCGCTTCGGCATGTCTCGGGCTATTCGCAATTTCGTCCGCCGTCTTGCGGTACTGGGAGCAAGGCGGGTCAGCCCTAAGCTGCGCGAATTCTCGGTCGTACCACGAGAAAAATGACGGCTGGAAGTCCCGAATCGTGAGTTCGGCGAAACAGCCCTTCGGCTTGCCCTGCGCGATAGCCATGTCAATGGCTTGGACGTTGTTTTTGTTGTCAATCATGTACTGACAAATTAGCCCACACCCGCTCTGGGGACCCGCCGCGGTAGCGGTTCTCAACCCCCAGCGATTGCCTTGATACTTATTTGCAGAATTGAAGATGAAATTGTTGGCTAATAGGCAGGACCCGTAGTCGGCGGCAGGGTTTGTTATTTGGTCCCCCAAGCCCTTGGTTGCTTTCAGGTACGCATCCGCCGCTGATTGGGCGAATACCGGGGAAGTGGCGGTAAGCGCTACGACAAGTAGCGTTCTGCTGACTAGGTTCATACATGCTCCGATAGCTATTGAGTTTGGGTATAGCTATCGGCATCAGCCGTATTGGGGCCACCACTCGCGTTAGTTGATAGGTTGTTCTTCTTGCCGGCTGAGCGCGAAGCCTGGTTAGGGAACTCGATGCGCAATTGCTTGAAAAAACTGGTCAAGGAAGGCCTTGTAGAAGCCTGCCATGACCAGAGTAATACCGGCTATGTGGGTAGCTGGCGGTGTTTGAGTAGTCATGTTGATTGATTTCGCCTACGCTGTCGCGCTCTCCACCAAATAAGAATGGGCACTCCTGGAATTGCTGCCCCAACAAAAAATGCAATCCAAGCCCTCGGAGACTCAAGAGCATCCCGACCTACGAAATATGCGAAGCGCTCTTTCTCTTGAACTAGTTCCTCAAAATATTGCTCTGCCGCGTCCCACGAGCTTTTGCTTAACAATTCGTCATACAGACTCGGTGGTATGTCATTTAAGCTAACCAGCTCTGCGCAATCTTCCGACGAGAGGTCACCAAAATTTGGCGTTCGCCGCTCAAGCTCCAAGCGCCCGACAAGTTTATTTGGGGGCCTAGGTTGATACGTCTGGATTTCACCAACTTCAGTTTGACGTGCGTAAGGGGACAAGATTGGCACATCCAGTCGCTTCAGCACCCTTTGATTCCAATAGGTGAAGGTCCGAATGTGCTCAACCTCCATGCGCAGGCTTATAAAGCCAAAGAAAATTGGGATAGCCGCCAATAGGCCCACTACAACGAGCAACTTGATTAACGCTAAGCCCCTGTTAGCCCCGTTGGTTATCGCCATAGGCATCTGTGGGTGCCCACAGTTCGGACAAAGTATTGCCTGGCATGAGATATGTTTGCCGCATGATGCACAATCTTTCAATTTTGAACTCCTTCATCGAGGTGCACTTGTATAGCAACCATGCCGTTAGCTGACGATGCGTAAATTGGCTATCGGGGCGGATTTGTAGGTGCGGTTCCGCGCCCCTTAGCGGGCCCACTCGACTTAGCCAGTCTGGGTCCCGCATGCAACAACTCATACTTTCGATGGTTTCCTCGCGTAAATCCACGCCAGAACCTCGACTCACCAACATTGGTCGCCACGTTCAAAGCTAGTCGTAGCTGCTGGCCATTTGGCAACCGCCGGGTGTCCGACCGGAACGCTATCTCACAGGCATAGTCCAGCATGTACTTGGGCTCCACATTCAGGTAGATGCCTTTCTCGGCCCGGTCATAGCGCCAGTTGTATTCCTCAGCTTGGTTGTTGTTCTCACCGTTGGGGCCGGACAACTCCTTGGCGTGCTCTACCGTACGGTGCGCAAGGAACGACTTGCCGATAGCGGCATACGCTGGCGAACTATCCGTGTTCAGATAGCTCTCAGGGATGGCCGCGAAAGTCGCCAGTACCGCTTCTGCCTCGGTCGCCGTCTCCGCCAGGGCAATTGCCACACGGGTGCCGTTGGCACCTTTACCCTTCTTACCAGAGCGCTGCCGAACCACCATCAAGATGCGCCGGTCCTCCGGCAACCGCCGGCCAAACTCGGGGTCCAGGGCGCCCTTCGGTGCCCCCTTCCGCTTAGCTTTCTGCTTGCCGGCCTGCGTCAGTATCGACGACAACTCCTCGACCGGCGTTTCTGAGGTCACCGGTCGGCTGCCCTGGGGCTTGCCTCGCTTTTCCGCGGCGCGCCGGCCTGACTGGTGGGCACCATCCATCTCCAGGTCGCCGGCCAGCGGCCCTTGGTTATAGCCGCGTACCAAGGCCTCGCGGAGCTTGTGCTGCAGCGTGTAGGCAGTGTTGTAGGTGACGTTGAGGTGGCGCTTCAACTCGAGTGCAGGCTGGCCGGCGGCCGAGTTCAACCACAACAGCGTGCCAGCGATAATGGTCTGCAGGGGGAGCTTGCGGCCGGCGAAGACCGTGCCGGAGGTGACCGAGAAGGTGCTGCCACAGCCGGAACACTTCCAGCGCTTCTGGAGGGGGCGCCAGTAGTGCTTCCCGGTCGTGCCGCAATGCGGGCAGCCCACCGTACTCCAAGAGCCAAAACGCACCTCGACCATGAAGTCTAGGCATTCGCGGTCGCTCCAGGCGAAGACTTGCGGCACCGAGAGGCTGACGGCCTCCCTGGACATGTGCCAGTCTGCTGTGCCGGACCGACGCCGTTTGGGCTTGGCGGTGGTCGGCTCGCTCATATGGCGGAGCTCAGGAACTTCACGTACATGGTTTCCGGCGCAATCCCGAGCGGTGCTCCGGGATACTCGACGGCCGGCTCGCTGAACCAGCTTAGCCAGGTCCGGAAGCCTGTCCGGGCAGGCTCGACTAACTGGTGAATTGGGATGTACGGCTTGCCCTCGACAAGCACCGGCGATGGCGCACACAGGCCCGGCCGGGGCGGTAGCTCATCGCCACTCGTCAGTCGGTGAAGGCTGGCGTGCATCAGGAGCTCGGCCGGCCGGAAGTACGCGGGCGCAAACAGGAAGGGCTCGGTTCGATGGGGCTTCAGCGTGTGCTCATCGAAGGTGGCCAGATAGATGCCACGCTGCCGGCCCGCCTGCTTGATATGGGCACTGCCCAGGGTATTCCGGCTGTCGTTGGCCGCATGGTCGAGGATGGCGCACATTTCCCGGATGAAGGCGCAGCGTTTGCCGCCTGGTTCAAACGCAGGCACCTGGTCATTGGCCGGCGGTTCATCGGGAAGGCTGAGGGCGATAGCCCGGGCAGCGAGGTCCCAAAGGCTGGCAGACCAGCGCGGGTACTGCGGAAGCGTGCGCGGAGGCCGAACGTCCTGGTTACGCTCGAGGAGCGAGACCTTGTAGTCGGCGATGGGCGCCAAGCGCTCGTAGACGATATCGAGGCGTGCCAGCCGGTTGAAGCGGTCGGCCCTTTCTGGGGAGGAGGCATGGATGCTGATGGAGAGCATCAGAGCACCTTGATGTCCCAGGTCTGGCCGAACGCGGTACCATCGACCATCTCAATCCCCCGAATTCGGATGACGGTGCCGTCGAGCCAGAGGACTTCTGCGTCCAGGAGCTCGGGCAGGAGTTCGATTTCGGTGTCGCCGGTGGTGCTGAGCACTTGGGCGACGCGGACGGTGCGTCCGAGGGCATGGACACGGTTTTCGAAGATTTTGAGTTTGCCGCGGGCGGGCGCGAGGGCGCTGCGCTCGGCTTTGGTCATGGCTTTGCCACGCAGGTTCATGGGACGGATTTCGACGCGCATGAAGGGGACCTTGGGTTGTTTCTGGTCCACGTCTAGTCACTCGGAGAGGCTGAAACCCGCTCCGCAGGCGGCTTGGACTGCGCTTTCATCAAAAATGATGAACGGCAAGGCAAGGTTGGGCACATGGTGACGGTGCGGCGCGATTGGAATATCGAGGCCCGGCGGCTGCTGAAGCGGGAGATGGCTTCGGCCGGTGTGGGCTACGAGGATTTATCGGCTGCGCTGCTGCTTCAGGGCTTGAACTTGTCGGCGAAGGTGCTCGCGAACAAGGTCAATCGCGGGACTTTCACGCTCGCGTTTTTCCTGCGGTGCATGGCCATCCTGAAGGTCGACCAGGTCGCTCTGGTCGGCGCCAAGTGAGACTTGGGGCTGGGTGTTGCTCGACATGGTGACCACCTCCATCGGCTGACGATGGTTTAATAATACTGTACGTTTGTACAGTATTCAAGGTGGTCCCAGGATACGACCAGTAGCGCTTACGTACCGCCCTTTCGCCGGTTGCACGCTTTGCAGAGCATTTGACAGTTGGATAGCACCGACTTCCCGCCGGCATGCCAGGGGTCGGTATGGTCCGCCTCCATCTCGTCTGGCTTGAATACCCGCCCTTTCTCAGGGCATGCCTTGTTGGCACACAAACCTTTTTGCTTGGTGAATGCCTCTCGCTTCACCTTTTCAGGGAATGCTCGCAGGCTAAGGTGCCGTTCGTTACGATTGAGGACGTAATAGTAAATGCCCGACTTCTTGGTAACCTCCTCGTCCAGCATCAGCTCCTCAACTTTTGCTTCAAGCGTCTTGGGGTCGAGCTTGTCGGACTTGTGCGCACTGTACAGAGCGCCCCAGTTGACGGACTTCATCTCTTTTCGCTTCACGGGAAAGGTTGCCTTTACCCAGTTGATGACACTGCTGAAGTGATTCCACAGCTCGATTGCCGTAGGGTCTTTCTGATGCTCGGCCATGTAGTCAGCCGGTTTGTCTTCGCTTATCCAGTTGAGCGCCAATTCCAGGATTTCTTGCCGGATGGGGGAGCCCTCAACGTAGTCCGCGCCCAGCAGGATGGCGGGGCAACCCGTCTTGCTGAAATGTTTTTTGGCATCTGACAACCAAGGCCCCGTGTAGACGGCGTTCAACAGTTCTTGGTCGGTGAGCTTGGCGCCGGCGATGTTGATGGTTCGAAACCACTCCAGCTTTTCGCTTTCAGGGCCCTCGCAGACGTACACCGTCAGCTCATAGGCCAGAATCTGGTTTTGCTGGTCAAGTGGCAGGTTGTCGAAGTACATCGCGTCGATGGAAAAGTCGCCGCTGATGTACTTACAAATGCTCAGGGTGCGCTGTTGCCCATCAAGCACTTCAAACTGCTGACTACCGCCAGGACTCTCAACTGTGGCAGCCCAGTACATGACGTTGAGCGGGTAGCCTTTGCGAACCGTGTCGATGACCTTGTCGCGCTGTTCGTCTTTGTACACGAACTCGCGCTGGAAAGCGGGACGGATATTGAGCAGGCCACCAAATCCTGTAACTCCCGCCTCGTCGCTGTCCTTGAAGCCCGCGTACAGGTCACGGATTGTGATTTGTTGGTGAGTGATTTTCATTTATTTGCCCCCATATATCTGACAAGAATCCGTCCATAGGTGCGTTTTCCATTAATAACGGGACACCCCCCTCTGTCTTCTTTGTTCTTCACGTAGCAAAGTCGAGCTAGGATTTCTTTTGGGGCTGAGGCTCTGGTGTTTCCAGCTGCCAGCCAAACAATCTCAAACTGCGCTGGGTTGTACTTTTCCAGGAACGTAATTGGGACGCCCATTACACCCTCGTAATCCACTGGGATGTCGACCACCTTGCTGACTTCGATGGCATCGTAGTTGTCGTACTTCGGATACAGGTGTTCGTTTCCGGCATACGTACGGAATAGGATGATTTCCTCGTTGCGCTTCTTGTGCGGGAGGTTGGTAAACCAACAAGCGTTTACATCTTTCGTGCTGCCGTCTGGCTGCTTAAAGGTCATGCTACGGGGGCTCACCCCGACCCATACGAGGTTGTCCTTGATAAGCGGGAAGACCTCTTTATAGGTTACGGCGTTGTGGTTACCGATAATCAGGAACTGCTTTTTATACCCAACGAGCTGCGCTACGTACTCCCTGAACAGCGAAAACGGGGGGTTTGTGACTACGATATCCGCCTCCTTGAGGATTTCGACGCACTCGGGGCTTCGGAAGTCGCCATCGCCAATCAAGGGGGTAGTTACCACAGGGTTTTCCTTCCCCGTGTACTCCTGTTTATACGACGGGCTCCCATTCGCGAAATGGGTTGAGACCAGCTTGGCTAGTGCCCAAGCGTCAAATTTAGCTTCGAAGAAACGCCAGAACCACGACCAAGTGGGGTCATCACAATTGCAAAAAACCACTTTGCCGCGGAAGTGCTCCTTGTAGTGCCGTAGCTCTTTTTCGATATCGGTGAGCTGCGTATAAAACTCGTCGTTTTTTGCTCGTTTCGCTGCGCTTAGTGACGAGTTGCTAGCGGCGGACCCGCTGGCGTTGATAACTTCAACCATGACTGCTCCGGAGAGCAGCACCGACTAGCTAGTGGGGAGAGGTGTCCTTGGAACTACTAGTCGATGTTTTGCCTTGGCTTCGGTGCTGCGGATTTAATTTGGGCGCGCCAGAAAATTGATACGCGCAGTTCGGTATAGCCACTTCGCCAAAATGTCAATTTTTGGCGGCAAAACCTCTCACACGCTTGGCGCACATGACGATTGCGTGGTACGTTTCTCTGCTGATGCCAACCAACACCCGCCAATGCTGTGACTCCCAGCGACTTCATCTCCAAGTGGCAAAACAGCCATCTCTCTGAACGAGCTGGCGCACAGGCCTACTTTCTCGACCTGTGCGACCTCCTTGGGGTAGAAAAACCCTCTGACCCCGAGAACTATTGCTTTGAGCGCGGTGCAACTCGTACCGGCGCCGGCCACGGCTGGGCTGATGTCTGGAAGCGCAACTGCTTTGCCTGGGAAAACAAGGCGCCGGGAAAAGACCTTTCGGCCGCACTGAAGCAACTAATGAGCTACGCGCTGGCCTTGGATAACCCACCGCTATTGGTGGCGTCTGACCGCGAGCTACTGCAGATTCATACCCATTTCACAGGCACCCCCAGCGAAACCCACACCATCCGCCTGCAGGACATTGGCACCGCGGAGAACCTACAGAAGCTTCGCTGGTTGTTCCGGGAGCCCGAACGATTCCGGCCTGCGAAGACCACACTGGCCGTCACAGCTGACGCAGCCACCCGGGTCGGCGCCTTGGCTTTGCGAATGGCCGAACGAGGTGAGAACCCGCTAACCACAGCCCACTTCCTGATTCAGTGCGTTTTCTGCATGTTCGCGGAAGACGCAGGCCTCCTGCCGGAAAAGCTATTCGAGACAGTGCTGGACCGGTCGAACCCCGACTCCGTCAAGGCCAGGCTCCGCTTAACCCAGTTGTTCGGGGCCATGCAGGCCGGTGGTGACTTCGCTCTCGAAAACATCGCCTGGTTCAACGGCGGCCTGTTCAAGTTGGTGGATATCCCACCGCTGGCGGTAGCGGACGTCGAGGACCTGCTGGACGCCGCACGGATGAACTGGCGGGACATTGAGCCGGCCATCCTGGGCACTTTGTTCGAGCGCGGCCTCAACCCTGAGCTCCGCAGCCAGCTGGGCGCCCATTACACCGACCCTGCAACCATCAACAAGCTCATCGAGCCGGTGATTACCCGGCCGCTCCAGAAACAATGGGACGCGATTCGTGCGAGCATCGAGGCCTTGGCCCCAGGCTTCGGCTACGTGGGCAAGAAGCCGAATGCTGCCCGCCGGGAGGCGGAGGGCCTTTTCTTGGGCTACCTGGAAACACTGAAGAATTTCCGGGTACTCGACCCGGCGTGCGGCAGTGGCAATTTCCTCTACTTAGCCCTGAAGGCGCTCAAGGACTTGGAACACAGGGCCAACCTGGACGCAGAAGCGCTAGGCCTGCATCGGCAAGTCAGCATCGAGGTCAGCCCCTCAAACGTGATGGGTATCGAGCTCAATGCCTATGCCGCGGAGTTGGCCCGCGTAACGGTGTGGATTGGCGAAATCCAATGGATGCTCAAGCACGGCTACGCTATCCGCCGAGACCCAATCCTGGCGCCGCTGGACCATATCGAGTGCCGCGATGCGGTGCTGATTTTTCAGGACGGAGGCCCCGACTCAGGGGCGCTAGTCGGAGAGCCTGAGTGGCCGGCTTGCGACGCCATCGTTGGCAACCCGCCATTCTTGGGTGACAAAATGATGCGTGGTGAGCTCGGCCTCGACTACGTCATGACATTGCGAACCGAATACGAAGGACGTGTGCCGGGTGGAGCCGACCTGGTCACTTACTGGTTCGAAAAGGCCCGAGCCCACATCCAGTCTGGAAAATGCAAAGCAGCCGGCCTGGTTGCCACCAACAGCATTCGGGGTGGCGCAAACCGCAAGGTTCTCGACCGCATTGCAGCCTCCGGTCGGATATTTGAAGCTTGGGGCGACGAGCAGTGGGTGAATGAAGGTGCTGCTGTTCGAGTATCGCTGGTCTGCTTCGGCGGTGAGCAAGCACCCCCGGGCCAGCGTCTGGATGGCGCGCAAGTAGGGGTAATCCATGCTGACCTGTCTGCCGCTGAGGGAGTCAATCTGGCAGCGGCCAAGCCACTGTCGGAGAACGCGGGTACAGCCTACTTGGGTATCCAGAAGACGGGTCCCTTCGACATAGGGGGTGACCTGGCGCGTTCCTGGCTAAGCCAGCCCAATCCGAACGGCCGCCCTAATCACGAGGTCGTGAAGCCTTGGTCAAATGGGCTCGACATTACCCGGCGCAACCGTGACATGTGGATTATCGACTTCGGGACGGACATGCCCGAGTCGGCCGCTGCCTTGTACGAGCTACCTTTTGCCTACGCCAAGCAGCATGTCCAGCCAACACGGGTTGGCAAGCGCGAAGCCCGCACCAATGAACAATGGTGGCTGTTCCAGTGGTCTCGACCGTTAATGCGGAAAGCTGTGGCGGGCCTTGAACGGTTTATCGTCACGCCTGAAGTCGCGAAGCATCGTGTCTTCTCGTGGATGCGGCCTACCTGCGTCGCCGATAAGAATTTGACGGTAATCACGCGTGCCGATGACGCCACGTTTGGTGTCTTGCAGTCCAGGTTTCATGAGATTTGGGCATTGCGTCTCGGCACGTCGCTCGAGGACCGGCCACGCTACACGCCGAGCACTTGCTTCGAGACGTTCCCATTCCCATCGGGCCTCACGCCACGCGACACTGCCCCGCGAAAAGGCAATGCATCGCCGCCATGTATGGCCGGTCACATAGCTGCAGAGAATATTGCAGCGGCAGCCCGACGCCTCAATGAGTTGAGGGAGTCCTGGCTGAATCCAGTGGAGTGGGTGGATTGGGTTAGCAGCCCCGAGGAGGAGCGTGCGGGATTCCCCAAGCGGCCTGTCGCGAAAGCCGGCCATGCCGCCGACCTCAAAAAGCGAACGCTGACCAATCTTTACAATGCACAGCCGGCCTGGCTCGTGTTGGCCCATGCGGACCTGGACAAAGCGGTGGCCATTGCATATGGCTGGACTGACTACACACCTGAGATGGCTGATGACGAGGTGCTTCGCCGCCTCTTGGCTTTCAACCTGGAGCGCACGGGGCGCTAGGAGCCTACCTCGGCCACCAAGGTCACATGGTGCTCTCCATTATCGTAATTACTGTAAATTACAGTGATTACGATACATGCCGACAGCGCTCAGGTTGGTGTGCTTACCATCCAAGCAAGGTTGCGCAGCGCTGCATGACCCAATCTTTCTCGGCCATCGATATGTCCCACCGACCGGAGCGAATGTGCGATGCCACCCCTCGCTCGGCACGCTGTAGGTTGAACTCCGTCGTCCAATCGGGATTCTCGCCAGCCTTGCGGCGACAGTAATCCGCGAGCTGCATGGCCAGGTCTTCGCAGATAAGGTATCGCTCCAGGCGTTCTTCCTCGGTCTCGCCCGCCACGTAGCGTCCGTCGATGAGACGGGCCGCCAGCTTAGGTTGAACGCCGGCAATGGCAGTTGTGATGCCGCCATGAGGGAAGTCGTCAGGGATGGTTGGGATAGGTGCGTTTGCCATACAGAAACTGTATCGCGGTATGGCAGCCGCGGGAGGGTGGTCCCGCGGCTATTTCATTTTTCTGCCGAAAACAGGCTCTAACTCTTTGCTTTTAAAGCCAATGGGTCATCTGCGTAGTAACACCCTTTCTGCCCCTATTTCCGGTCGACCGTAGGATTCACGCCAATCAGCCGCTAAACGCCTCGACTATCCGCGCCACCTCGGCTGGCTGGTCGTGGTGCAGCATGTGGTCGGCGTTGTCGATCCAGGCCTCTTGCACATCGGCAAAGCAGGCCTGGCGCGCTGCCCAGTCGCCCGGCCGCTGGTCGAAATCGCGGACGACCCACGATTGCCGCCCGGCCACCCAGAGCACCGGGCAGGTGATCTGCTTCCAGATCGCCATCGATTCCTCAAGCCGGAACAAATAGGCGGCGGGGGCCTTGTGCCACGGGTCGCCGTTCCAGATGATGCCGTGGTGGCGCAGCCCGGACCGGTTTTCGCCGGCGCCGACGCGGGCCAGATGCTTGGCCAGGAATGCGGCACGCTCGGGGCTCAGGAAGCGGTCGCTGTGCAGCAGCCGACGGGCAAAGGCGGCGCGGTCGGCGTAAGCGTGCATGCGCGGCGGCATCTTCAGGGCGCCCAGCCACTGCTGGTAACGCTCCGGTGCCATCGCCGGCGTCGTCGGTGCGATGCCAAAACCTTCGAGCGACACCACGCTCGCCACGCGCTCGGGCCGAATGCCGGCATAAAGACAGGACAAAATGCCGCCCATGCTGTGACCGACCAGCTTGAGCTGGCCGTCCGGCGCGTAGCGGTCGACGATGGCCTCCAGGTCGCCGAGATACTCGACGAAAAAATACGGCCGGTTCAGCCATTCCGAACTGCCGAAGCCGCGCCAGTCGGGGGCGATGATGTTCCACTCCCGGGCCAGTTCATCGACGACGAACTGGAAGGAGGCGGAGACGTCCATCCAGCCGTGCAGCAGAAAGAGTGTCGGCGCCTCGGGATTGCCCCAGCGTCGGATGTGCAGGCGGACGTCGGGCAGGTCGAGAAATTCGGAGCGGGAAGGCTTCATCGGTGGGGGGCTTTCTTCGGCAATCGGGCGGCGCTGATTCGTCATTTTAGCGGCTCGACTCGCATAGAATCCCGGGCATGAAATTCGTTCTCTTTCTTTTTGCCGTCGGTGCACCATGAGCGGTCAGTTCGGACTCCTCACAACCCGGCGTTTCGCGCCCTTTTTCGTCACCCAGTTCCTCGGCGCCTTCAACGACAACCTGTTCAAGAACGCGCTGGTCGTCCTGCTCACTTTTCAAGCGGCGCACTGGACGACGCTGTCGCCGGGCCTGCTGGCCAACCTGGCGGCCGGCATTTTCATCCTGCCCTTCTTCCTGTTCTCGGCGACGGCCGGGCAACTGGCTGACAAATACGACAAGGCCCGGCTCGCCCGCCTCGTCAAGGTGCTCGAAATGGTCATCATGGGCGTCGCCGCCGCCGGCTTCTTTGTGCACAGCCTGCCCGTGCTGATGGCCGCGCTGTTCCTGCTCGGTTGCCATTCGACGCTGTTCGGGCCGGTCAAGTACGCGATCATGCCGCAGCATCTGCACCGCGATGAACTGGTCGGTGGCAATGCGCTGATCGAGGCCGGCACCTTCGTCGCCATCCTCATCGGCACGCTGGCCGGCGGGATTCTGGCCGGCTCGGTCGACCATCCGGCGTGGATCGCCGTCGGCGGCTTGGTCGTCGCCGCGGTGGGCTATGCGAGCAGTCGCGGCATTCCGGCCGCGCCGCCGCCGGTGCCCGAACTGACGATCAACCTCAATCCGCTGACCGAAACCTGGCGCAACATCGCCTTCGCCCGGCACAACCGCACCGTCTTCCTGTCCATCCTCGGCATCTCGTGGTTCTGGCTCTATGGCGCGCTCTTTCTCGCCCAGTTCCCGGCCTACGCCCGCTTCGTGCTCGGCGGCGGCGAGTCGGCGGTGACCCTGCTGCTCGCCACCTTCACGGTCGGCATCGGCATCGGCTCGATGCTCTGCGAGCGGCTGTCCGGCAAGCATGTCGAGATCGGCCTGGTACCCTTCGGCTCAATCGGCCTGACCCTGTTCGGCCTTGACCTGTACTTCGCCTCGCCGCTCGGCCTGGCTGGCACGACGCCGCACGAACTGCTCGCCCTGCTCAGCGTTCCGGCTGTCTGGCGCGTGCTGTTCGACCTCCTGATGCTCGGCGTTTTCGGCGGCTTCTTCATCGTGCCGATGTACGCGCTGGTCCAGTTGCGCAGTTCGCCCGACCACCGCGCCCGCATCATCGCCGCCAACAACATCCTCAACGCCCTGTTCATGGTCGTCGGCGCCCTCGGCGCGGCCAGCCTGCTCGGCGCCGGGCTGTCGATCCCGACGCTGTTCGCCCTTGGCGCGCTGCTCAACGCGCTGGTCGCCGGCTACATCTACGGGCTGGTGCCGGAATTTCTGCTCCGCTTCGTCGCCTGGCTGCTCGTCAAGGCCGTGTACCGGCTGCGCACCGAGGGCCTCGCGCACATCCCGAGCGAAGGCGCAGCCCTGCTCATCGCCAACCACGTCAGCTTTGCCGACGCCGTCATCATCATGGGCGCCGCGCCGCGGCCGATCCGCTTTGTCATGGACCACCGCATTTTCAAGACGCCGCTGCTCGGTTTCATCTTCCGCCACTGCGGCGCCATCCCCATTGCTCCGGCCCGGGAAGACCCGGCGATGATGGAAGCCGCTTTCGCCGAAGTCAGCCAGGCGCTGGCCAACGGCGACCTCGTCGGCATCTTTCCCGAAGGCCAGATCACCCGCGACGGCCAATTGCAAACCTTCCGCCCCGGCATCACACGCATCCTCGGCGCCAACCCGGTGCCGGTCGTGCCCGTGGCGCTGAGCGGCCTGTGGGGCAGCTACTTCTCGCGCATCGACGGTACGGCGATGAAAACACCGTTCCGGCGCGGCATGTTCGCGAAAATCACCCTGCGCGTCGGCCCGCCCGTCGCCGCCGAAAACGCCCGCCGCGAGCACCTGCAGGCGACGGTGGCAGCCCTGCGGGGCGAACGGTTGTAGGGCGCCGCATTTCATTCTGAAAACCGCAGTTGACCGCGACCAAACCCTTCGATACGCCCACTGCGTGGGCTACTCAGGCTGCGTCCAGAGCTCGTCGAAGGGGCGAACGGGGGGCCCCGATCGGGAAAAGCCCGTTCGGGGTGAGTAGCCTTGCGCAGCAAGGCGTATCGAACCATGAAGGGGCGCTCACTGCGGTTTTCAGGTTCATTTTTAGCCATTTTTCCCGGTTGACCGTGGCGTTCGTCGTCAGCTCGGTTCTGCCCCGGTAAAATGTCGTTTTTCCCTCATTTCGATTCGCCATGACCACAGCCGCCCGGATTCCTGCCGATCAACTCGCCTCGCTGGTCAATGCCGATACCCAGCGGCTGGCCGCGCGCATGGCACAGGATGTGTTTGCCGGGGCTTTCCGCCAGTCGGCGATGGCCGATGCGGCGCCGGATGTCGCCGTGCTCGGCGAGGTGGCGGGGCACTGTGCCGACTGGTGCCGGGCCGGGGCCAGCGACGAGGCGCGGGCGCTGCGTCTGGCCTTGCTGATCAGCGGCCTCGACCAGTGGGGGCTGGCCTACACGCAGGCCTTCAATCTGGAGGCCATCCATGCGCTGACGGCGTTGATCGGCGGCCTGCGCACGCGCCTCGAGGCGCGCGAGGATACGCTGTTCCAGCGGTATTTCGAGCAGCTCGCCGAGGTCGAGTCGGATGCCATCGATTTCAAGGTGGACCTGCGCCGCGGCATTCACCTCGCGCTGTGGCACGCCATGGCCGCCTGCGAAACGGCCGAGCAGGTGCTGGGTATCGTCCAGCCGCTGGGCAGCATGATGGTCGCCCTCGATACGCAGATGCCGGAACTCGGCTGGCGCCTGCTGGCCGATGCGTTGGCCAATATCCAGATCGCCCTGCTGTCCGACATCGCGCCGAAATCGCCGCTCGCCCAGGATGGCACGCAGCAACTTTTCGCCGCGTTGCGCCACGCCCTGCCCGCCGAGCGTTACCAGGCCATCTTCGCCCACGCCGGGCAGGCGGTTATCGCCTGGCAGCAGGCGAGCCGGCACAGCGCCGCCTGAGTGGGTTTGCCAAGGTAAAATCGCCCGATGAACTGGCCCGCCCTCAAGGAAAGACTCGACCTTTACGAAAAGCTGATGCGGCTCGACAAGCCGATCGGCATCCTGCTCCTGCTCTGGCCGACGCTGTGGGCGCTGTGGCTGTCGGCGCTGGGCCGTCCGAACGGGTGGGTGGTCTGGGTTTTCGTGCTGGGCACCGTGCTGATGCGCTCGGCCGGCTGCGTCATCAACGACTACGCCGACCGCGATTTCGACCGGCATGTCGAACGAACGAAAGATCGCCCGCTGACCGCCGGCACGGTGACAACGAAAGAAGCGCTGGCGCTCTTCGCCGGGCTGTCGCTGCTCTCCTTTGCGCTCGTGCTCATGCTTGGCAACCCGCTGGTCATCTGGCTTTCCGTGCCGGCGCTGTTCCTCGCCGCCAGCTACCCGTTCACCAAGCGCTTCTTCGCCATTCCGCAGGCCTATCTCGGCATCGCCTTCGGCTTCGGCATCCCGATGGCCTACGCGGCGCAGCTCGGCGAGGTGCCGACCGAGGCGTGGTGGCTGTTGCTCGCCAACGTTTTCTGGGCCGTGGCCTACGATACCGAATACGCCATGGTCGACCGCGACGACGACCTGAAAATCGGTATCAAGACCTCGGCCATCACCTTCGGCCGCTACGACGTGGCAGCTGTCATGGCCTGTTATGCGGCGACGCTGGGGATCATCGGCTGGATCGGCTGGACGCTGCATCTCGGCCTCGCCTTCTACGCCGGTCTGGTCGTCGCCGCCGGCATCATGGGCGTCCATTACACCTGGATCCGCGGCCGCGAGCGGCTGCCCTGCTTCAAGGCTTTTCTGCACAACAACTGGGTCGGCCTGGTGATTTTTGTCGGTATCGTTGTTGATTTCGTAGTTTCCGGAAGGAGCTTCGCGTGAAGGCTTTCATTTTTGCCCTGTTTTTCGTGTCGACCGTGGCATTCGCCGAAGACACCCGCCAACTGGCCAAATTGCCCGAGCCAGCGCAGGAATCGCTGCGTCAGGAGATGCTCGACAATCTCGTCGCGGTCAATGAAGTGCTGTCCTTGATGGCGGCTGGCAAGGTCAAGGAAGCCGGCGAGGCGGCCGAGGCCAAGCTGGGCATGTCGGCCATGGGCAAGCATCGCGGCAAGCCTTTTGACGCCCGGCCTGGCCCGCACATGCCGCCGGCCATGCACGGCATCGGCATGGATGGCCACCAGGCCGCCAGCGAATTCGCGGCGGTCGCCAGGACCGGCGACCGCGACAAGGCGCTGGCCCTGCTGCCCAATATCACCTCAGCCTGCGTCGGCTGTCACTTTTCCTATCGCACCCGATGAAATACCACGACTTGCGCGACTTCATGTCGCAGCTGGAAAAGACCGGCGAACTCAAACGGGTCGGTGTCGAGGTCGATACCCGCCTCGAAATGACCGAAATCTGCGACCGCGTGCTGCGCGCCGAAGGGCCGGCCATCCTGTTTGAAAAACCGAAGGGGCATACCATCCCCGTGCTGGCCAACCTGTTCGGCACGCCGAAACGCGTCGCGCTCGGCATGGGCGAGGAGTCGGTGAGCGCCCTGCGCGAAGTCGGCAAGCTGCTGGCGTATCTCAAGGAACCCGAGCCACCCAAGGGTTTGAAGGACGCCTGGGACAAGCTGCCGATCTTGAAGCAGGTCATGAACATGGCGCCGAAAACGGTGTCGAGCGCGCCCTGTCAGGAAATCGTCTGGGAGGGCAAGGATGTTGATTTGTCGCGCCTGCCGATCCAGCATTGCTGGCCAGGCGACGTGGCGCCGCTGATCACCTGGGGCCTGGTCGTCACCAAGGGGCCGCACAAGAACCGGCAGAACCTCGGCATTTATCGCCAGCAAGTGCTCGGGCCGAACAAGGTGATCATGCGCTGGCTGGCGCATCGCGGCGGGGCGCTGGATTTTCGCGAGTTTCAACTGGCCAATCCGGGGCAACCGTTCCCCGTCGCCGTCGTGCTCGGCTGCGATCCGGCGACCATCCTCGGCGCCGTGACGCCGGTGCCGGACAGCCTGTCCGAATACCAGTTCGCCGGCTTGCTGCGCGGCGGCAAGACCGAGCTGATCAAGTGTATCGGCTCGGCTTTGCAGGTGCCGGCATCGGCCGAGATCGTCCTCGAAGGCGTCATCCACCCCGGCGAGATGGCGCTCGAAGGGCCGTATGGCGACCACACCGGTTATTACAACGAACAGGCCAATTTCCCGGTTTTTACGGTCGACCGTATTTCCATGCGTAAAAACCCGATTTACCACAGCACCTACACCGGCAAGCCGCCCGATGAGCCGGCCATCCTGGGGGTTGCGCTCAATGAGGTGTTCGTCCCGCTGCTCCAGAAGCAGTACCCGGAAATCGTCGATTTCTACCTGCCGCCGGAAGGCTGCTCGTACCGCATGGCCATCGTCAGCATCAAGAAACAGTACCCTGGCCACGCCAAGCGCATCATGTTCGGCATCTGGAGTTTCCTGCGCCAGTTCATGTACACCAAAACGATCATCGTGGTGGACGACGACATCGACATCCGCGACTGGAAGGAAGTGGTCTGGGCGATGACAACGCGCCTGGACGCGACGCGCGACACGACGCTGGTCGACAACACGCCGATCGATTACCTCGACTTTGCCTCGCCGGTCGCCGGCCTCGGTTCCAAGATGGGGCTCGACGCGACCAACAAGTGGCCGGGCGAAACGAGCCGCGAATGGGGGCGGCCGATTGTCATGGACGACGGGGTGAAAAAACGCGTCGATGCCATGTGGCAGGAGCTTGGCTTGTGACCGTCAAAGTCGTCCCGCTCGACTTGTCCGACCTCGCTCAGGCTGAAATCTGGCTCGGTCTGCTCGACCACTACGCGCAGGACCCGATGGGTGGCGGCGATGGCCTGTCCGACTACGCCAAGCTCAACCTTGTCCGCACCATGCGCGAGGTGCCGGGTTTCCACGGCGCGCTGGCCTGGCTCGACGGTCAGGCGGTCGGTCTGATCGACTGCTTCGCCGGCTTTTCCACCTTCGCCGCGCTGCCGCTGCTTAACGTGCACGACATCGTCGTGCTCAATGGCCGGCGCGGCCAGGGCATTGGCCAGGCGCTGCTGGCCTGGGCCGAGGCTCGCGCCCGTCAGCTCGGCTGCTGCAAGCTGACGCTCGAAGTGCTGTCCAACAATACGCGGGCGATGGCCTCCTACCAACAGGCCGGCTACGCGCCGTATGTCCTCGACCCGGCAGCCGGCAACGCGCTGCTCATGCAGAAAATCCTTCCGGAGGTGGCCCCATGAATGACCCTATTCCCCAGCCCGATCTGCAGGGCGTGCGCCCCTCGCTGGTTCAGCTCACCCATTTCATCTACGGCCTGCACG
>NZ_JAVHPH010000168.1:0-4510 GCF_036170495.1 Azonexus sp. | reverse complement strand
GTTTCGCCACCGGCCTCTTTGGCAAAATGATCGCGGGCGTAGGGAATCGGCGCGCGCGAGAAATACGCGGCATCGCCATCGGCCCGGCAAACGACCTTGACCACATTCGGATTGAAGAAATCGGCCGGATCGGTGATCGGATGGGCAACGGTAGCGATGTCGGCACCGGACACCGCGAGCTGGCGCGCCGTCTGCAGGATGATTTCGGGTTCGATCAGCGGTTCGTCGCCCTGAACATTGACGATGATGGTGTCGCGTCCCCAGCCGCGCAGTTCGACGACTTCTGCCAAGCGGTCGGTGCCGGTCGGGTGGTCGCTGCGCGTCATCAGGGCGGCGACTTCGTGCGCTTCGGCGGCCGTCCAGACGTCGGGATGATCGGTCGCCACCCAGATTTCCTCGGCCCCCGACTGCCGCGCCCGCTCGGCCACCCGGACGACCATCGGCTTGCCACCGAGATCAAGCAGCGGCTTGCCCGGCAGCCGGGTCGACGCGTAGCGCGCCGGGATGACGACCTTGAAGGCGAGGCCGGACATTACAGCCCGTCCGCGTTGAGCTGGCGCGCTTCGTCCTCGAGCATGATCGGGATGTCGTCGCGAATCGGGAAGGCCAGTTTGCAGGGTTTGCAGACCAGTTCCTTCTCCGCCTTGCGGTGTTCGAGATTGCCCTTGCAAATCGGGCAGACGAGAATATCAAGCAGCCTGGCGTCCATGGAGTTTCTCCAAAATCAGTTCAATAAGGGCCGGCGAAAGCTCAGCCTCGACGGGCAGAACCCAAGTTTCACCCGCCGTCAGTCCGGCGCATTTTACTGCATCCTTCTCGGTCATCAGCAGGATGCCGCCCCGGGCAAAAGCCAGATCAGCGGCCGCATAGCGATGATGGTCGGGAAACGGGTGATTTTCGCAGTTCAATCCCAGCGACTCCAGCGTCTGAAAGAAACGCCCCGGGTTGCCGATGCCGGCCAGCGCATGCAGCCGGCCGCGGTTGCGCAGGCTCTCGGCCGAACAGGTCTGCTGCGGATCGTCGAGGCGATAGAAGCTGCCGGGCTGCAGCGTCATGTCGAAAGTGGGCGCCGCGGCGGCAACCCGGGATTTCAAATTATTGCCAATAATCGCGTCGACCGTAGCAAGTCGCGCCAGCGGCTCGCGCAGCGGCCCGACTGGCAGACGCCAGCCGTTACCGGCGCCGCGCCCGTCGAAAACGACCAGTTCAACGTCGCGGGCCAGCGCATAGTGCTGCAAACCGTCGTCGCAGAGCACGACATTCACTTCGGGATGCGCGGCAAGCAAGGCCGCTCCGGCCGCTGCGCGCTGGCGGCCGACGTAGACCGGCACGCCGCTGCGCCGGGCAAGCAGCAAAGGTTCATCGCCCACCGTTTCCGGCTTTGAATCGGCGCTCACCAAAACCACGCCATCACCGCTGCGCCCGTAACCCCGACTGACGATTCCCGGCCGCCAGCCGCGCGCCTTGAGTTGCTGCGCCAGCCACAGGGTCAGCGGTGTCTTGCCGGCGCCGCCAACGATCAGGTTGCCGACGACGATGACCGGCACGGGCAGCCGCACCGGCCTGGCCAACCGGCGATTGAGCGCGCTCATCAAGCTGTAGAGCCAGGCCAGCGGCAGCAAAAGCCACAACGCCGGCGTCAGCCGGCGTTGCTCGAACCACTGTCGCTGTAACCAGCGCGCCAGCATCAGTGATTCTGGGTGGCGAAGGAAATGTGCGGATAACCGGCCGTCTGCGCCGCCTGCATGACATCGACGACGCTTTGATGTGTCGCCTTGGCATCGGCGTTGATAACGATCAGCGGATCTTCGCGACTGCCTGCCGCCCGGCGCAGCCCATCGGCAATGCTCTTGACATCACTGGTCGCCAGCGGCGATTTGTTGATCAGCACCTGGCCAGTCGCCGTCACCGCCACATTCACCTCGTTGGGCTGTTCGGCCTGCTTGCTGGCATCGGCCGTCGGCAGGTTGATCTCCAGCCCGGAGAACTTGGCATAGGTGGTGGTCAGCATCAGGAAGATGATGATGACCAGCAACACGTCGATCAACGGAATCAGGTTGATTTCCGGCTCTTCCCGGCTACGGCCACGCTGAAAATTCATCGCTTACTTCCGGTCGCCGTGCATGTACTCGACGAGACGGACGGCCTGCTGCTCCATCTCGACGACGAAACTATCGGCCAGGGCGCGAAAATGGCGCCAGGCGATCAGGCTGGGAATGGCGATGACCAGACCGAAGCCGGTGTTGTACAGCGCCACGGAAATACCATGGGCCAGTTGCATCGGGTTGGTACCGGTCGGCGACTGCGAACCGAAAATCTCGATCATCCCGACCACGGTGCCGAACAGCCCCATCAGCGGGCTGACCGAGGCAATGGTGCCGAGCGTCGTCAGGTAGCGATTCAGCTCGTGGGAAACGGCCGAACCGGCTTCCTCGATCGACTCCTTCATGATCTCGCGCGTTGCGCTGACGTTGCGCAGGCCGGCCGACAACACGCGGCCGAGCGGCGAATGGGCATCAAGATCGTCAAGCAACTTATCGTTGTTGGCGCCGCGCTTGAACTCGCCAACCGCGCGCTTGAGCAGACCGGCCGGAACAACCTTGGCACGACGCAGGGCAACGACGCGCTCGATAATCAGGGCCACTGAAATGATCGATGCCAGCAGCAAAGGGTAGATGGGCCAACCGGCCGCCTTAATGATCTCAAACACGAGGGGAAATCCTTGATGGAATATTTGCCCGCAATTTTGCCCTGCCCCCCGCCGCAGGGCAAGCAGCGAAATGGCGGGCTCGGCGCGGCTTATCCCCAAAAGCTGTGGATAAGTCTGTGAATGAAGTGTCATCAGTTGTGCTAAACCCCACTCGGCAAAGGATTTTTTATACTCTGCCAAAAAACAAGGCATGTTCTTTACGTCTTTAAAAATCAATAACTTAACAAAACAACGCCCTGTCAACAGCGGACTGAAAAATAAAGCGACGGGTTACAATTGACAAATGAAAAATGCCATTCAACCTGTCGGTAACTCTGTGCTCAGCGTATCCAGCCTGAATAGACAGGTCAGGGCTTGCCTCGAATCCGCCTTCCCGCTGACCTGGGTGAGCGGCGAAATTTCCAACCTGACCTACGCTGCCTCCGGTCACGTTTATTTCTCGCTCAAGGACGCCAACGCCCAGGTACGCTGCGTCATGTGGCGCAGCAAGGCGCAGATCCTCGGCTGGCGACTGGAGAACGGCCAGAAGATCGAAGCCCGTGTGCTGGTCTCCTTTTATGAGCCGCGCGGCGAATTTCAGCTCAACGTCGAAGCCATCCGGCGGGCCGGCCAGGGCGACCTCTTCGAGCGCTTCCTGCAACTCAAGGCCAAACTTGAAAATGAAGGCATTTTTGCCGTTGACCGCAAGAAGCCGCTGCCCAGCTTCCCGCGCCGCCTGGCCATCGTCACCAGCCCACAGGCCGCCGCCCTGCGCGACGTCCTGACCACGCTGCACCGACGCGCCCCGCACGTTGCCATCACGCTCTTCCCGACGCCCGTCCAGGGCGAAGGCGCCGGCGCCAAAATCGCCGAAGCCATCGCCCAAGCGGCGAGCAGCGATTGCGATGCGATCATCCTGTGCCGTGGCGGCGGCAGCATCGAAGACCTCTGGGCCTTCAACGAAGAAAGGGTCGCCCGCGCCATCCACGCCTCGGCCATTCCGGTCATTTCCGGCGTCGGCCATGAAACCGACTTCACCATCGCCGACTTCGCCGCCGACCTGCGCGCCCCGACCCCGACCGCCGCCGCCGAACTGGCCAGCCCCGACCGCGACGCCCTGGTCGACCGCCTGACTCAGCTTGAAAATCACCTCGGCCGGCGCATCGATCGCACCCTGTCCGATCAATTGCAGCGCCTCGACTGGCTGGCCAGCCGCCTCGTGCACCCGGCCGAGCGCATCCGCCAGCGCCAGCGCGAAACCGACAGCCTCGGCGCTCGCCTGCACCACGCCCTGCGCCGGCAAACCGAGCACTGCGCCGTCCGCCTGCAGTCCCTCGGCCTGCGCCACGCCAGCGCCCGGCTACGCCCGGCAACGCTGGCCGAAGGCATCGGCCACCTGCAATATCGCCTGTCCCGGCAGGCCCAGTGGGCAATTTCTCAATATTCAGGGAAACTAAATTCACTCGGCAACAGTCTGACCCAGCTTGATCCCCACGCCGTCCTGTCGCGAGGTTATGCCCTTGCTATGGACGCCGATGGCCGGGCCATCCGCGACGCTACCCGACTCAGCCCGGGCGACCTGCTCAATCTACGCTTCGCCAGCGGTTCGGCCGAAGCCACGGTAAATCAGGTTGTCGCCAGCCCGGAAGCTGACTAGAATTTTCGATTCACCCCTCATCAAACCCCAACGGAGAACATAAATGGAACATCAACTGCCCGCCCTGCCGTTTGCCAAAGACGCCCTCGCCCCGCACATGTCGGCCGAAACCTTTGACTACCACTACAGCAAGCACCATCAGGCCTATGTCACCAACCTGAACA
>NZ_JAVHPH010000167.1:0-20214 GCF_036170495.1 Azonexus sp. | reverse complement strand
AACTGATCATCGCCCACGAACGCGATGGCGGCGGCAGCAGCGCCAATTTCCTGCCTGACCTGCAACGCGAGCTGATCGCCGTGATCTCGAAGTACGTCAAGGTGAATACCGAGGACATCCGCGTTTCGCTCGAAAAACAGGGCAATTACGAAGTTCTCGAAGTCAATATCGTCCTTCCCGAAAAGGGCTGAGAGGGCTAGCATCGGGGCATTCCGCCACGAGGATGCCCCGATGTCCAGCCAGCTCAAACCCAGCGAAATCGTCCGCCAGCTTTCCGAGCACGTCATCGGTCAGGAAGAAGCCAAACGCACGCTGGCCGTTGCCATTTATGCCCACTTCCGGCGCATGGCGGCGAATGCGGCGGTCGACAGCGTCGAACTGACCAAAAGCAACATCCTGCTCATCGGCCCGACCGGCACCGGCAAGACCCTGCTCTGCGAAACGCTGGCCCGCATTCTCGACGTGCCGTTCGTCACCGCCGACGCCACCTCGCTGGCCCAGACGCAGTTTGTCGGCGACGAGATCGAGGCCATCCTGCATCGCCTGCTCGATCGCGCCGATGGCGACCTTGAGCGTGCCCAGCGCGGCATTGTCTTCGTCGATGAGGTCGACAAGCTCAAGGCCATCGGCGGCCAGGCCCGCGCCACCTCGGGCGAAAGCGTCCAGCACGCCCTGCTCAAGATCATGGAAGGCGCGCCGGTGCGGCTCAAGGACGGGCGCCACATCGACACGACGAACGTCCTGTTCATCTGCGGCGGCGCCTTCGTCGGGCTCGATCACATCCTGACCCGGACACACACCTTCGGCTTCATTTCGACCGCCGGCGGCGACGACCAAAAAATCCTCGAACGCCTCAACGCCCGGGTCAAACCGACTGACCTGCTCGAATTCGGCCTGATCCCCGAATTCGCCGGCCGCCTGCCCATCGTCACCCGCCTGCACGACCTGACGCAGGACATGCTGATCCGCATCCTGACCGAGCCGAAGAACGCCCTTTACCGCCAGTTCCGCGCCATGCTGGCGGCCGACGGCGTGGACCTCCAGATCGCCCCCGACGTCTTCCGCCAGATGGCCGAGCTGGCCATCGAGTACAAGGCCGGGGCGCGCAGCCTGCGCGGCATTTTCGAGGAAATGATGACCGACGTCATGTACGCCGTGCCGGACAACCCGGCCATCCGCCGCGTCGTCATCCGCTCGCTGTTCGAGCGCGCCGAGATGGCTACGGTCAACCCGGAAAAAGGCTGAAAAATGAAATGCGCCGGCTGATCAGCCGGACTTTTCCAGCCACTTGAGCAGAGTCACGAAGAGCACATCCGGGTCAACCGGCTTGGCAATGAAGTCGCTCATGCCGGCGACCATGCAGCGCTGCCGGTCATCGCTGAAGGCATTGGCGGTCATGGCGATGATCGGCGTCTGGCCGTACGCCGCCAACTGGCGGATCCGCCGCGTCGCCTCGAGGCCGTCCATCTGCGGCATCTGCATGTCCATGAGCACAATATCGTAGGCCTGGTCGGCGGCGGCAGCGACGGCCTCAACACCGTCGTTGGCCACATCGACGACGAGGCCGACATCTTCGAGCAACAGGCGGGCAATTTCCTGATTGATCGGTTCGTCTTCAACGAGCAAAACGCGGCGACCCGCGAAATTGTCCCGCAGCATCGCCTCGGCATCCGCCGGCAAGGCTTCTTCCAGGGGCCGACTGGCCGAGCAGAAACGCTTGAGCCGGGCCGTAAACCAGAAGGTGCTGCCCTGCCCCGGGATGCTTTCGGCCCCGGCGTCACCCAGCATCAACTCGGCAATTTTCCGCGTAATAGCCAGGCCCAGACCGGTTCCGCCGTACTTGCGCGTCGTCGAATTGTCCGCCTGCTCGAAAGCCGAAAAGAGCCTGGGCATGGCTTCGGGAGGGATACCAATCCCGCTGTCCCGCACTTCGATACGGATCAGCACGTCATCCGGCGTCGATTCGACGATCCGGCAGCCGAGCTCGATCTGGCCCGCATCGGTAAATTTCACGGCGTTCGACAGGTAGTTCAGCACGGCCTGCTGGAGCCGAGTCTGATCGCCGCGCAGCGGCAGATTCGGGACATGACTGACCAGCAAGGCGACATTCTTGGCCTGGGCCGCGTCGTGCACCATCGTCGCAGCGTTGTCGAGAACGGCATTGAGGTCGATGGCGACGTCTTCCAGTTCGAGCTTGTCGGCGTCGATTTTCGAGAGGTCGAGCACGGCATTGATGATTTCCAGCAGATGCTGGCCGGCTGCATCGATTTTTTCGAGGCGACAGTCCTGCTCCGCCGTCACACCGGAACGGCGCAGCAGGTGCACCATGCCACTGATGGCGTTGAGGGGCGTGCGGATCTCGTGCGACATGTTGGCGATGAACGAACTTTTGGCTTTATTGGCCGCCTCCGCCTTTTCGCGCTGAGCCCGGGCGCGCAGGCCGATGATGCCAAAGCTCAGGTTGGACGCCAGCTCCTCCAGCAAGCTGACCTCGTCGGGCCCGAAGGCATGGGCTTCGCTGGCATAGACGCACAAGCCGCCGAGGACGCTTTCGCCGTGCTTGAGCGGCAGCGCGATGGCAGCCTGGTAGCCTTGCCGGATAGCGGCAAGTCGCCAGGGCTCCTGTCGGTTATTGGCCAGCAGCTCCTGGTTGATTTGCGGCTGTCCGCAACGGATCGCCCGGGCCGTCGGCCCCTCGGCGTAGATGCTGCGGCCATCCCAGGAAATTCGCGCCTTCTCCAGATAGCCAGCTTGGCAACCCGACTGCGCCACCGGGCGAACGGTTTTTGCCGCATCCTGTTCGCTATAGCCGACCCAGGCGCTCATGTAGCCGCCGGTGTTGACGATCAAACGACAGACATCGTTCAAAAGCCGCATCTCGCTGTCGTTTCTGACCAGCGCCAGGTTGCACTCGCTGAGCAGACGCAAGGCCCGATTGAGCCGGTTTTGTTCGTACAGCGACTTTTTCCGCTCGGAAATGTCGGTATGGATGCCGATCATGCGCAGCGGGCGGTTCTCGGCATCCCGCTCGACCACCTCGCCGACCGACTGGATCCAGATCCAGTCGCCGGCAGCGGTCTGCCGACGGTACTCCATGGTCTGCGCCCCGGGGAGCTTGAGGCAGCGGTCGAATTGCTGCTTGAGCGCCGCCACGTCGTCGGGGTGAATGTGGTCCAGCCAGTTGACCAGGCTGCTGGTGAAATCACCGCTCGCCTGGCCGAGCATGCGCGGATAGTTCGAGCTGACGGCGACTGCCCCCGTCCGCAGATCGAGGTCGAACCAGGCCTGATTGGCCGCGTGCAGCGCCAGCCGTAGCCGTTCTTCGCTTTGCTTGAGCGCCTCGACGCCGACTTTGCGCGCCGTGATGTCGTCGTAGATGCCGAGGACGCCAATGATCTCGTTGTTGCCGCCCTTGAGAGGCACCTTGGATGAACGCAGCCAGATGGTTTTCCCGTCCGGCGTCGTCTGCGGCTCTTCGTAGTTGAGCTTGGAGATGCCGGATTCGATGACCTGACGGTCATCGGCACGATACAGGTCGGCTTCGGGCGCCCAGCCCATTTCATAGTCGCTGCGGCCGATCAATTCCGGCGGCGACGCCTTGCCGGCATCCCTGGCGAAAACGGGATTACAACCCAGGTAATTGAGGTCGCGATCTTTCCAGAAGATGCGCACCGGCACGTTGTCCACGACCGTCTGCAGCAGGCTTTGCGATGACTCCAGCGCGGCCTTGGCCTCGTTGAGGGACATCTCGGCCTGGCGGTGCTCGGCCAGTTCGCGCATCAGGCGCAAGGTGTTGTTGGACAAGGTGCCGTAGATGGACAGGATAATGTCGATCAGCGTCCGCGTCGTCCCGCCCATCTGTTCCCTAGCCTGCTCTTTCGCGGCATCAACGGACAATCCGCCCTGGATGGCGAGAACGGTATAGGCCATGTAGCGGTCGGTCTCGAGAATGTGCGAGGCCAGCCAGCGAGCGAGAAAGCCGAGCGTCTCTTCGGCTACTTCCAGCCAGGGCCGGGAGGCCAATCCCTGACGCATGCGCACGACGTCATCGACAAAGGAAGCATGGGTCTGGCGATGCGTTATTTCGCCCACGTCGTCGAGCAGATATGCGCGCCAGATCGCCTCTTCCGACTCGAAATGGTAGACCGCGTATTCCGCCAGCGCGTCGAACAGGCGATCGAGCATGAGTTCATCGGCTTGGAAGGCGACATGGCCGGCCAGATCATTGAGCAGGCGGACCAGCTTGCGATGCTGAGCATCAATTGTCGGCAGCCCGGTATTGAAGTTGTCATCCCAAGGAAAAATGTCGATTGAATTCATCCAGGAAAACTCCGGAGGGGTAACAAAAAAGCGGTCTGTGGATTGATCGACGCCATCGGTCGATTCTAATCCCAGGTTCAGGCGGGGTGGTGATGCGGTAGGGCTCATCGATGCATCGTCAGTCGCCGCCAGCACAACAAAAAAAGGGGCCCGAAGGCCCCGAAAGGAATGAGACGGCGGGACTGTTCTCCCGTATCTCACCCGCAGAGTGACTTAGTGGGCGTGCGCCCCGGCAGCGCCGAGCCCGGTCTGGGCGCGGATGTACTGCTCTTCGAAGGCGTCGGCTTCGCTGCTGGCACGGGCGCTCTTGTCGGTGACCGAACCCAGCCAGGTGACGAAGAAAGCCATCGTCATCGAGATGATGGCCGGGTGGTCGTAGGGGAAGATGGCCTGGGCGTTGCCCAGCACCTTGACCCAGACGGCTGGCGACAGAATGACCAGGGTGACGGCGGAAAGCAGGCCGGCAATGCCGCCCCACAGGGCGCCGCGGGTGGTCAGGCCCTTCCAGTACATGGACAGGATGAGGATGGGGAAATTGACCGAAGCGGCGACGCCGAAGGTCAACGCGACCAGGAAGGCGATGTTCTGATCGCGGAAGAGCAGGCCGAGCAGGATGGCGACGAGGCCGATACCAACCGAGGCGATCTTGGTGACGCGCATTTCCTGGGCGCTGGTCGCCTGGTTCTTCTTGATGACGCGGGCGTAGAGGTCGTGGGCGATGGCCGAAGCGCCAGCCAGGGCCAGGCCGGAAACAACGGCGAGGATGGTGGCGAAGGCGACAGCCGACAGGAAGCCGAGGAAAACGTCACCGCCGACAGCCTTGGCCAGGTGCATGACCGGCATGTTGCCACCACCGATCAGCTTGCCGCCGATGATGCCGCCTTCGAAGAACTGCGGGTCCTGGCCGACGATGACGATCGATGACACGCCGAGGATGATCACGACGAGGAAGAAGAAACCGATGAAGCCGGTGGCGTAGAACACCGATTTGCGGGCTTCCTTGGCGTTCGGCACGGTGAAGAAGCGCATCATGATGTGCGGCAGGCCGGCCGTACCGAAGAGCAGGGCCAGCGATAGCGACACGGCGGAGACCGGATCAGCCATCAGCGAACCCGGGGCCATGATCTTGAGGCCGGACTTGTGGGCGGCGACGGCCTGGGTGAACAGGTTGTCGAAGGAAAAATCGAAGCGGCTGAAGGCGAGCAGCATCAGCGTCGTGCCGCCGCCGAGCAGGAGGCCGGCCTTGATGATCTGTACCCAGGTCGTCGCCGTCATGCCACCGAAGGTGACGTAAACCATCATGAGCAGGCCAACGCAGATCACGGCGTAGGTGTAATCCAGGCCAAAGAGCAGCTGGATGAGCTGGCCGGCACCGACCATCTGGACGATGAGGTAGAAGCACACCACGGTCAACGAACCAAAAGCGGCAAAAGTGCGGATACGGCTCTGGTCGAGGCGATAGGAGGCGATGTCGGCAAAGGTGAATTTGCCGAGATTGCGCAGCCGTTCGGCCATCAGGAAAAGGATGATCGGCCAGCCGACAAAGAAGCTGATGGTGTAGATGAAACCGTCGAAGCCCTTGGCGTAAACCAGCGAGGTCAGGCCGAGCAGGGTCGCCGCCGACATGTAGTCGCCAGCGATCGCCAGGCCGTTCTGGAAGCCGGTGATGCCGCCGCCGGCGGTGTAGAAGTCGGCCGTCGACTTGTTCCGCTTGGAAGCCCAGTAGGTGATGCCGAGGGTGAACAGCACGAAGACCAGGAACATGGCGATGGCGCTGACGTTGATCGGCTGTTTCTGCACGCCTTCCAGCGCGCCGGGAGCGGCGATGGCGGCAAAAGCGAGCAGACAGCCGGCGATGAGTGCGATAAGCGAGCGCTTCATTTGGCGGACTCCCTGAGGATCTGCTCGTTGAGCGCATCGAATTCGCCATTGGCACGGCTGATGTAGATGCCGGTGGTCAGCCAGGAGCCGACGACGAGGACGACACCGATCGGCCAGCCGAGGGTGATGATGTTGCCCTCGCTGATCGGCTGGGCAAGCCAGGCCGGGTTGAAGGCGGTGATCATCATGAAGCTGTAGTACGGCACCAGCACGACGAGTGAAAGAATGATCGCAAAGCGCGTGCGCTTGCCGACCATTTCGGCAAATTTCGGATTGCTCCGGATTCTTGCCTGGATATTGGGTTGAGACATGATCCCTCCTGAATTGATGGATAGTTGATACGGCTGTGCTGTTCTCGTTTTTGTGTTTTTTTCCGGTTGACCGTAGCAATGCCCGGCCCCCTCGGCATCGACTACATGTTTGGATAGTTCGGCCCACCGCCACCTTCCGGCACCGTCCAGTTGATGTTCTGGGTCGGGTCCTTGATGTCGCAAGTCTTGCAATGCAGGCAGTTCTGCCCGTTGATCTGCAGGCGCGGCTGGCCCTCCTCCTCGCCGAGGATTTCGTACACCCCGGCCGGGCAGTAACGCGTTTCCGGCGAGCCGTACTGGGCGTAATTGACGCTGATGGCGACGCTCTCGTCCTTGAGGCGCAGGTGCGTTGGCTGGTTTTCCTCGTGGTTGGTGGCCGAAAGGAAGACCGAGGACAGGCGGTCGAAAGTCAGTTGGCCGTCCGGCTTCGGATAGGCAATCTTCGGATGGCTGTTCTTGTCGCCGAGCTGGGTGTGATCGTCGTGGTGATGCAGGGTCCACGGCGCCTTGCCCTTGAAGACGTAGGTATCGATGGCGCCGTAAGCCAGCGCACCCCACAGGCCCCACTTGAAGGCCGGGCGGATGTTGCGGACTTGATAGAGCTCGTCCCACAGCCACGATTTCTTGATCTGCTCGGCGTACTCGGTGGCTTCCGTGCCGGCGTTGTCCTTGGCCAGATGTTCGAATACCGCTTCAGCGGCGACCATGCCCGACTTCATCGCCATGTGCGTGCCCTTGATCTTCGGCACGTTGAGGAAACCGGCCGTGTCGCCGATGAGCAGGCCGCCCGGGAAGGTCAGCTTGGGCACCGACTGGTAGCCGCCTTCGGACAGCGCGCGGGCGCCGTAGGAAATTCGCCGGCCGCCTTCGAAGAAGCCGCGGATGGCCGGATGCATCTTGTAACGCTGGAATTCCTCGTAGGGCGACAGCCAGGGATTCTGGTAGTCGAGACCGACCACCATGCCGATGGCGACGAGGTTGTTTTCCAGGTGATAAAGGAAAGAGCCGCCGTAGGTGTCCGATTGCAGCGGCCAGCCGACGGTGTGCACGATCAGCCCCGGCTGGTGCTTGGCCGGATCGATTTCCCAGAGCTCCTTGATGCCGATGCCATAGGTTTGCGGATCGACGCCGTCGCGCAGATTGAATCGGGCGAACAGTTCCTTGGTCAGCGAACCGCGGCAGCCTTCGGCGAAGATGGTCTGCTTGGCGTGCAGTTCCATGCCCGGCTGGAAGTTGTGGCCGGGCTGGCCATCCTTGCCGATCCCAAGATCGCCGGTGGCGACGCCCTTGACCGAACCATCCTCGTGATAAAGCACTTCGGCGGCAGCGAAACCCGGGTAAATTTCGACGCCGAGCGCCTCGGCCTGCTCGCCGAGCCAGCGGGCCAGATTGCCCAGGCTGATGATGTAGTTCCCGTGGTTGCCCATCTGCGGCGGCGTCGGCAGTTTGTACGAGCCGCTTTCCGTCAGATAGAGCAGCCTGTCTTCACCGGCCGGCGTATTGAGCGGTGCGCCGCGATCCTGCCAGTCGGGGAAGAGTTCGGCCAAGGCATGCGGTTCGAGCACGGCGCCGGACAGGATGTGGGCGCCGATTTCCGAGCCCTTTTCGAGCAGGCAAACCGAGACTTCCTTGCCGGCCTGCTCGGCCAGTTGCTTGATGCGGATCGCCGACGACAGCCCCGCAGGGCCGCCGCCGATGATCACGACATCGTATTCCATCGCATCACGATCGGTGCGCATGTGATTTCCTTTACGAATTTCTCCCTCCCCTTTATGTCCCGCAGGGACGGTATCCCTTGGGATAAGGGGAGGGCCGGGGTGGGGATGGGTCTCTTGGAGCCGCAGTCTTGCGAACCCATCCCCCACCCAACCTCCCCCTTGAAGGGGGAGGAGCCTTTTTCAGAACAGGTTTTCAGGCAAGGCGAATACCGACTCTGCTCCGCCGGTCATTTCAGCCGAGTAGGCCGCGGCGAACGGCAGCTGGTGGGCGGCGAAGTAGTTGGCCGTGGCCAGCTTGGCCTGGTAGAAGTCGTCGGTCGTGCCGGCGGCGATGTGGCGGACGGCGATGGCTGCCGACTTGGCCATCAGCCAGCCGCCGACGACAATACCGGTCAGCTTGAGGAAAGGCACCGAGCCGGCATGGACTGCCTGCGGATTGCTTTCGTAGTGGGCGACGATCCAGTCTGCTGCGGTCGACAGGGCTTTGCTGCCGTTTTTCAGATGGGCGGCAATGCCGGCCAGCTGGGCATTCCCGGCGAAGACTTCGGCATCGGCCGTCATTTCAGCAATCAGCGCCTTCATGGCGGCGCCCGGCACCTTTTCACGGGCCAGCTTGCGGCCGACCAGATCATTCGCCTGAATGGCGGTCGTGCCTTCGTAGATGGTCGTGATGCGCGAATCGCGGTAGTACTGGGCCGCACCGGTTTCTTCGACGAAACCGACGCCACCGAAAACCTGCAGCGCGGTCGACGACAGCTCGACGCCCTGCTCCGTGCTCCAGCCCTTGACGACCGGGGTCAGCAAGTCGACGCGGGACTGGGCAGCGGCATTGCCGGCATGGGCGCGGTCGATGTTGGCAGCAGTGTAGTAGGCCAGCGTGCGCATGGCTTCGGTACGCGACTTGATGTCCATGAGCATGCGGCGGACATCGGGGTGATGCAGGATGGTCTTCTTGACGCCAGATTTATCGCCAACCGGGGCGCCTTGGACACGCTCGCGGGCGTACCACAGCGCGTGCTGGTAGGCGCGCTCGGCGATACCGACGCCTTCCAGGCCGACATTGACGCGGGCGTGGTTCATCATCGTGAACATGTAGCCGATGCCCTTGTTCTCGTCGCCGATCAGGTAGCCGACGGCCCCTTCGTTCTCGCCGTAGGACATGACGGCGGTCGGGCTGCCGTGGATGCCGAGCTTGTGTTCGATGGAAGCGCAGATCAGGTCATTGCGCTTGCCGAGCGAGCCGTCATCGTTGACCAGGAATTTCGGCACGAGGAAGAGCGAAATGCCCTTCAGTCCCGGCGGCGCATCCGGCAGACGGGCCAGCACGAGGTGAATGATGTTCTCGGCGACGTCATGCTCGCCCCAGGTGATGAAGATCTTGGTGCCGCTGATCAGGAAAGTGCCGTCGCCGACGGCCTTGGCCTTGCTCGAAATGGCGGCCAGATCGGAACCGGCATTCGGCTCGGTCAGGTTCATGGTGCCGGTCCACGTGCCTTCGATCATCTTCGGCAGGTATTTCTGCTTGAGTTCGTCGGAAGCGTGGTGGGCGATGGCTTCGATAGCACCGCCGGTCAGCATCGGACACAGGCCGAAGGCCATGTTGGCGCCCTTCCACATTTCATTGACGGCCATCGAAACGACGGCCGGCAAACCCTGGCCGCCGAATTCCGGCGAGAAGGGCATGGAGTTCCAGCCGGTTTCGGCAAACAGCTTGTAGGCTTCCTTGAAGCCGGGCGCCGTGGTGACGACGCCGTCCTTGCAGACGTGACCGGTGCGGTCGCCAACGCTGTTGATCGGGTCGAGAACGCCGGTAGCGAACTTGGAGGCTTCGTCGAGGATGGACTCGACGAGATCGACCGAACATTCCTCGTTACCCGGCAGGGCGCAGATGTCTGAGAGGCCGGCCACTTCGTTGAGGACGAACTGCATGTCGCGAATCGGGGCGATATAGGTGCTCATGGGTTTATCTCCGTGTTTCTTGTTTAGACGGCGGCGACGAGGGCCGGAATGGTTTCGAACAGGTCAGCGACGAGCCCGTAATCCGCCACCTGAAAGATCGGCGCATCCGGATCCTTGTTGATGGCGACGATGACTTTCGATTCCTTCATGCCGGCCAGATGCTGGATGGCCCCCGAGATGCCGACGGCGAGGTAAAGCTGCGGCGCGACGATCTTGCCGGTCTGGCCGACCTGGTAGTCGTTCGGCACGAAGCCGGCATCGACGGCGGCACGGCTGGCACCGAGGGCGGCACCGAGCTTGTCGGCAAGGGGTTCGAGCAGGGTGTGGTAGTTCTCGCCACTGCCCAGACCACGACCACCGGAAACGATGATCTGGGCCGCACCGAGTTCGGGACGCTCGGACTTGGTCAGTTCGCGGTTGGTCAAGGTGCTTTGGGTGGTGTCGGCGGCCGGGCTGATGCTTTCGATTTTTGCCGCATTTTCCCGGTTGACCGCATCAAAGGCCGTGGTGCGCACAGTGATGACTTTGACGCTGTCGGCGCTCTTGACGGTGGCCAGGGCGTTGCCGGCGTAGATCGGACGCACGAAGGTGTCGGCTGATTCGACGCCGGTGATTTCGGAGATTTGCGCAACATCGAGCAGTGCGGCGATTCGGGGGGCGAGGTTCTTGCCGAAGGTAGTGGCCGGGGCGAGGATGTGGCTGTAGCCACCGGCGTTGGCGATGATCAGCGCCGTGAGGTTCTCGGCGGTCTGGCTTTGGTAGTGGGCAGCGTCAGCAACTTTGACGAGGCTCACTCCTTGCAGCGTGGCAGCTTCCTGGGCGGCGGCCTGGCAGTTGCTGCCGGCGACGAGAACGTGGATGTCGCCCCCGATCTTTTGGGCGGCGGCAACGGTGTTGAGGGTGGCGGCCTTGAGGGCCTGATGGTCGTGTTCGGCGATGACGAGAATGGTCATTTAGATCACCTTGGCTTCGTTCTTGAGTTTGTTGACGAGTTCGGCGACGTCGGCAACCCGGATGCCGGCGGAACGTTTGGCCGGTTCGGCGACCTTGAGGGTGGTCAGGCGCGGGGTGACGTCGATGCCAAGGTCAGCCGGCTTGACGGTGTCGAGCGGCTTTTTCTTGGCTTTCATGATGTTGGGGAGCGTGGCGTAGCGCGGTTCGTTGAGGCGCAGGTCGGTGGAGACGACGGCCGGAAGACTGATCTCAAGGGTTTCGAGGCCGCCGTCGATTTCGCGGGTGACCGTCGCTTTGCCGTTGGCGATGACAACCCTGGAGGCGAAGGTGGCTTGCGGCCAGGCTTGCAGGGCGGCGAGCATCTGCCCGGTCTGGTTGGCGTCGTCGTCGATGGCTTGTTTGCCGCAGATGACGAGTTGCGGGGCTTCCTTGTCGCAGAGGGCCTTCAAGAGCTTGGCGACGGCCAGCGGCTGGATTTCCGTATCGCCACAGTCGACGAGGATGCCGCGGTCGGCACCGATGGCCATGGCGGTGCGCAGGGTTTCCTGGCAGGCGGCGACGCCGCAGCTGACGGCGATGACTTCGCTGGCGATGCCGGCTTCCTTGAGGCGGACGGCTTCTTCGATGGCGATTTCGTCGAAGGGGTTCATGCTCATTTTGACGTTGGCCAGGTCTACACCGGTGCCATCGGCCTTGACGCGGACTTTGACGTTGTAATCAACGACTCGTTTGACGGGGACGAGAATTTTCATGGGAATGTCTCCTGCTTTTTTGTAAAAAGCCCTGCCGGCGGTGAGCTCGGCAGGGAAAACGCAAGAATTACTCGATGGCCAGCGCCGAATTGGCGTGCTGGCGCAGGACGTATTTCTGGATCTTGCCGGTCGAGGTCTTCGGCAATTCGCCGAACACCACCTGCTTGGGCACCTTGAAACGGGCCAGGTGGGCGCGGCAATGCTCGATCATCTCCGCCTCGGTGCAGCTCGCATCGGCCTTGAGTTCGACAAAGGCGGCCGGCACCTCGCCCCACTTCTCGTCGGGCTTGGCGACAACAGCGGCGGCAACGACCGCCGGGTGGCGGTAGAGCACGTCCTCGACTTCGAGCGACGAAATGTTCTCGCCGCCCGAGATGATGATGTCCTTCGAGCGATCCTTGATCTTGACGTAGCCGTCGCTATGCACGACCGCCAGGTCGCCGGTATGGAACCAGCCGCCCTCGAAAGCCTCTGCGGTCGCCTTCGGGTTCTTGAGGTAGCCCTTCATGACCAGGTTGCCCTTGAACATGATTTCGCCCATCGTCTCGCCATCCCAGGGCACCGGCTCCATGCTCACGGTGTCACGGACCTCGATGCCTTCCTGCATGTGGTAGCGGACGCCCTGGCGGCCGTTGCGGGCAGCGCGCAGATCGATCGGCAGGCGATCCCACTCCGGGTGCTTGGCGCAGACGGCGGCCGGGCCGTAGGTTTCGGTCAGGCCGTAAACGTGGGTGATGTTGAAGCCCATCTTCTCGCAGCCTTCGATGATCGCGGCCGGCGGCGCAGCGCCGGCGATCAGGCCATTGACCTGATGTTCGATGCCCTCCTTGAGCACATCGGGCGAGTTGATCATCATGCCCCAGACGATCGGGGCGCCGCACATGTGGCTGACCTTGTGCGCCTTGATCAGGTTGAAGATCAGGGCCGGATCGACCTTGCGCAGGCAGACGCTGGTCCCGGCGTTGGCGGCCAGCGTCCACGGGAAGCACCAGCCGTTGCAGTGGAACATCGGCAGGGTCCACAGATAGACCGAATGCGGCGGCATGCCCCAGGAAATGATGTTCGAGGCGGCGTTGAGGTAGGCGCCGCGATGGTGATAGACGACGCCCTTCGGATTGCCGGTGGTACCCGAGGTGTAGTTGAGCGCGATAGCGTCCCATTCGTTATCGGGCAGGCTCCACTTGAAATCGGCGTCACCTTCCAGCAGGAAGTCTTCGTAGCTCTTTTCACCGAGCGACTCGCCACCGGCAAATTCCGGGTCGAGGCTGTCGATAACCAGCGGCTTCGGCCCGTCGAGCAGGGCCAGCGCGGCCTTGACGATGGCCGAGAACTCGGGGTCGGTGATCAACACCTTGGCTTCGCCGTGAGCCAGCATGAAGGCAATGGCTTCGGCATCAAGGCGGGTGTTCAGCGTATTGAGGACGGCGCCGGTCATCGGCACGCCGAAATGGCATTCGAACATCGAAGCCGTATTGGGCAGCATGGCAGCGACGGTATCGCCCTTGCCGATGCCGCGATTTTTCAGGGCAGAAGCCAACTGGCGGCTACGGTCGTAGCTTTCCTTCCAGGTGTATTGACGCGCCCCCTGAATGACCGAAATACGTTTCGGGTAAACGAAGGCGGAGCGCTCGATGAAGCTGAGCGGGGACAGTGCGACGAAATTGGCCGGATTTTGCTCCAGCCCGACGGAATACGGGTTAACCAAGATTTATCTCCTCACGATTTTCTTGCCGAGTGCTGTTCTCGTAAGCGCAAGTTTTTTTATTGATCGTGAGAATGGCAAAACACTCTTGCACAACTATTGGCAGAATGTAACGAATCGTTACACCCCGAAATCCACCGGCCACGCTGCACTAGAATCGACCGATGCCGCTCGAAACCGCCTCGTCCCCCAGCTCCCCGCGCCACGACATGTTGCAGGCCGGGCTGGACCTGCTCGACCAGGGCATCACGGTTTTCGATGCCAATCTTTGCCTCGTCGCCTGGAACCGCCCTTTCCTCGAGCTGCTCGAATTTCCCGATGAACTGGCCTACATCGGCGCCCCTTTTTCCGGCTTCATTCGCTACAACGCCGAGCGCGGCGAATACGGCCCGGGCGACAGCGCGGCGCAGATTGCCGAGCGGGTCGCCGCGGCGAGAGATTTTGCCCCGCACGTCACCGAACGCCAGCGCCCGAATGGCCGCGTCTTGCTCCTGCGCGGCGAACCGCTGGCCAACAAGGGTTTCGTCACGCTCTACAGCGACGTCACCGAGCAGCGCTATATCGAGCACCTGACCGAGCACCAGAACATCCAGCTCGATGAGCGGGTGCGGCGGCGCACTGCCCAGCTCGAAAACGCCAATGCCAACCTGCGCCGGGCCAGCGAGGAAAACGAACGCATCGCCGCCGCCCTCCGGCGCAGCGAAGAACGCCTGCGCCTGATCAACGACACCATTCCCATCCTGATCGGCTACGTGGACCACAACGAGGTCTATCAGTACGCCAACAAGGGCTATTCCGACTGGTACGGCCACCCCGAAGGCAGCGTTACCGGGCGCGCCGTGCTCGACGTCATCGGGCCGCACGTCTATAGCCAGGTGCGCGATTCGGTCAGACGGGCGCTGGCCGGCCAGCAGGTGACTTACGAATACCAAATGGAACGCCAGGGGCAAACCGTCTTCGCGCGCAGCACGCTGGTGCCGGAAGTCACGGTCGACGGGAAAAATCTTGGATTTTTCGTTTTTTCGCATGAGATTACCGAGCAGAAACGCATGCAGGCCGCCCTCGTCCAGGCCCAGAAAATGGAGGCCATCGGCCAGCTGACCGGCGGCCTGGCCCACGATTTCAACAACCTGCTCACCGTCATCATCGGCAACCTGGCCGCCCTGCAGGATCACCGCCCGGACGACGCCGGGGTCAATGAATTCGTCGAACCGGCGCTGCAGTCGGCGCGGCGCGGCGTGCAGCTGATCAAGCGCCTGCTCACCTTCTCGCGCCAGCAGCCGCTCGAACCGCAAGCCGTCGACATCGGCCAGCTCATCGTCAACCTCGGCAAACTGGTCCGCCGCTCGCTGCCCGAGACGATTGCCGTGTCGACCGATCTCGGCGGCATGACGCTGCACGCGCTGGTCGACCCCGGCCAGCTCGAAAGCGCCCTGCTCAACTTCGCCCTGAACGCCCGCGACGCGATGCCGCAAGGCGGCCGGCTGCACTTCGCAGCGCGCGCCATCGAACTGTCCACCGATGCCGCCGCCTTCGATGTCAGCCCGGGCCGCTACGCCCTGATCGAAGTTGCCGACAACGGTTGCGGCATGGATGCCGCGACCCTGGCCCGCGCCTGCGAACCTTTTTTCACGACCAAGCGCCTCGGCCTGGGCAGCGGCCTCGGGCTGGCCATGGCCTACGGTTTCGCCAAACAGTCGGGCGGCGGCGTGTCGATTCAAAGCCAGCCGGAACAAGGCACGACTGTGCTCATGGTCCTGCCGCTGGCGGCGCCGGAACCCGATGTCGACGCGCCCGGCGACGATGCCGCGCCGCCCGCCGGCGGCGAACTGGTCCTGCTCGTCGAGGATGAACCCAACGTCCGCCGCGTCGTCCGCCAGCAACTGATCGACCTCGGCCACCCGGTCATCGAGGCCGAGGACAGCGTCCAGGCACTGACCATGATCGAGCAGATTCCCGACATCGCCATCGTCGTCAGCGACGTCATCATGCCCGGCGACCTCGACGGCCGGCAGCTGGCCGACCGCGTGCGGCGCAATCGCCCGGAAATGCGCATCGTGCTGATGAGCGGCTACACCGACGAGGCCGGGGTCGGCAGCGACCTGCCGGTCCTCGCCAAACCCTTCGTCCGCCAGGACCTGGCCCGCGCCTTGCGCGCCGCCGATAAAGAAAAACCATGAAAGACAACGAACCCGCCAAGCTCATCGCCATCGTCGAGGACGACCCGGATGTCGCGAAAATCATCGAGCAGGTGCTCGCCGACTTCGGCTTTCACACTGTCTGGTGCCGCAGCGCCGGCGACCTGCTGCGCCGCCTGCGCGCGCTGGCCCCCGACCTGTGCATCATCGACCTCGGCCTGCCCGACATGGACGGCCTCGAAGCCATGCAGCGCGTCCGTGCCCAGTCCGGCTGCGGCATCCTGATCCTGACTGGGCGCGCCCATGTCAGCGACCGCGTCATGGGCCTCGAACTCGGCGCCGACGACTACGTGCTCAAACCGTTCGAGCCGCGCGAACTGGTCGCCCGCGTGCGCAGCATCGTGCGCCGCCGCGAAGGCAGCGAAACGCAAGCCCGCCAGATCGCCGAGTTTTCCGGCTGGCGCTTCAACCTTGGCAACAACACATTGACCACGCCGAACGGCGACGAGCACGCGCTGAGCACGGCAGAAACCGAGCTGCTCAAGGTTTTCGTCAATAACCCGAACCGCATCCTGCAACGCGAAAAACTCATGGGCATCCGCGACCTGGCACCCACCGACCGCGCCATCGACGTGCGCATTTCACGCCTGCGCCGCAAGCTCGAACCCGACCCGCAGAGTCCAGCTTTCATCAAGACGGTGTATGGGGCTGGCTACCTGTTTCTGGCGACGGTTAACTGGTCGGGTGAGGGTGCGGCTTAATTAACCGGGGTTCCGCCCTCGGGATGTGGGCGCCTCTTCGTAAGCGGTGGTTTCCGCGCTTGAGGCGCGGGCGTACTTTCTTCTTGCTTCGCCCAGAAGAAAGTAGCCAAAGAAGAAGGCGACCCTGGGTCGGTGCCGGCTGCGCCGGTTCCCTGCGCCACTCGGTTCTGGCGGGGGCGGCGGAACTCGGGCTTCGCCCTCAGACAGTCCTCGCCCTTTATCCGCCAGCCCCTGCGTTGCTCGGCACCTCTCAAGGGGCCCGGTAAGGCGTCCACGCTGAACCAGTGGATTTCATTTTTTGGCTTTTTTCCCGGTTGACCGTAGGAATACCAATTCAGGTCACGCCGGTTGAGCCCGGACGCCTTTCGGGCCCCCATGAGAGGCGCTGAGCAACGCAGGGATGCCGGGGGCAGTCGGCTGGCGTTGTTTGAGCCGAAGGCGAGTTTAGCCAGCCGCCCGGCATTCCGAGTAGCGCAAGGAACCCGAAGGGCGCCGACCTTGGGGTCGCCTTTTCTTTGGCTACTTTCTTTTGGCGAAGCAAAAGAAAGTACGCCCGCCAGCAAGGCGGAAACCCAAGCTAATTAAACGGGAACCCCTCCCGCCCCCGGGCCCAAACCCTCACTCATCCTCATCATGCAACTGGAACTTGCTCGCCAGTTGCTGCTGAACATTCGGCGGCACGGGGGCGTAACGGGCAAACTCAATCGTGTAGCTGCCCTGGCCGCCGGTCAGCGACTTGAGCCGCGACTGATAGTCGTTAAGCTCGGCCAGCGGCACCTCGCCGGAAATCGCCGACATGCCGCGGCCACGGCCATCGGTGCCGGTGATATGGCCGCGCCGGCTGGACAGGTCGCCGGTCAGGTCACCGATGGCGGTTTCCGGGACGACGATCTCGATGCTGACGATCGGTTCGAGGACGATCGGCTTGGCGCCGCGAATCGCGTCGATGACGGCCTTGCGCCCGGCCATCGTGAAGGCGACTTCCTTGCCGTCGACGGCGTGGGTCTTGCCGTCGAAAACGGTGACTTTGAGGTCGTCGACCGCATAGCCGGCGACGACGCCGCCTTCCAGCCCCTGGCGGACGCCCTTTTCGACAGCCGCCATGAAGACGCCGGGAATGACGCCGCCCTTGACCGCATCGACGAACTCGAAGCCTTCGCCGCGGCCCTTTGGCTCGATGCGCAGATGCACTTCGCCGAATTGGCCGGCGCCGCCTGACTGCTTTTTGTGCCGGTACATTGCCTCGGCCGGCGCGGTGATGGTTTCGCAGTACGGAATGCGCGGCGGCTTGGTATCGACGTCGAGCTTGTACTGACCGGCCATGCGGGCGAGCTTCGACTTCAGATGAATCTCGCCGAGGCCGCGGATGACGGTTTCGTTGCTGGTCGGATGGCGCTCGACAACGAAGGTCGGGTCCTCCGTAGCCAGCTTGGCAAGAATGTCGAAGAGACGCTGCTCGTCGCCCTTCTTCCTGGTTTCGACGGCCAGCCCGGCCATCGGCTTGGGAAATTCGAGCGGCACGAGGTGGATGCGATCCTCGTCATGCGAATCGTGCAGCACGCAGTCGAAATCGATTTCGTCGATCTTGGCGATGGCACCGATGTCGCCCGGCAGCAGTTCATCGACTTCGATGCTCTCCTTGCCCTGCAACTGATAAAGATGCCCGACCTTGATCGGCCGCTTGCTGTCGCCGACGAAGAGTTGCATGTCCTTTTTCAACGTCCCCTGATGGACGCGGAAAACGCCGATCTTGCCCAGGAAGGGATCGGCCACCACCTTGAAAACGTGGGCCAGCACATGCTTGGCAGCATTGGGCTCGGCCTGGAACGGCTCACGCATGTCGCCCGGCTCGCCCTTGTAGAAAGGCGGCGCATTGCCTTCGGCCGGGCTCGGCGCGAGCGTGGCCAGAACGTGCAGCAGTTCCTTGATGCCGGCGCCAGTCTTGGCCGAGGCAAACAGGATGGGAATCAGATGGCCTTCGCGCAAGGCCTTCTCAAACGGCGCATGCAAGGCCGTCGCGCTCGGATCGGCGCCATCGTCGAGATACTGGGCGAGGAGGTTTTCATCTTCCTCGACAACCTGGTCGATCAACGCCCGGTGCGCTGCGGCAACCGACTCAAAATCGGCGTCGCCAGCGGTGTGGTCGATCACTTCAACGACATCGGCTGCACCGTGAGCCGGCAGATCGAGCAGCATGCACTGCTTGCCGAAGCGTTGTCGAAGATCGGCGACGAGACCCGGCAGATCGAGGTTTTCGGCATCAATCTTGTTGATGACGATCATTCGGCACAGCTTGCGCTCGGCGGCGTAGCGCATCATGCGCTCGGTCATCAGTTCGACGCCGGTCTGGGCGTTGACGACGATCAGGGCGGTATCGACACCGGCCAGCGCAGCGATGGCCTGGCCGGAAAAATCCGGGTAGCCCGGGGTATCGATCAGGTGAATATGGGTGTTTTCGTAGCCGAAATTGACGATGGCAGAGGTCAGGGAATGACCCGCCTCTTTCTCCTGAGCGTCGGCGTCGGCAACGGTATTGCCTTTCTCTACGCTGCCCTTGGTATGGATGGCACCGGTCGCAAACAGCAAGGCCTCGGCCAGACTGGTCTTGCCGGCGGCACCATGGCCGACCAATGCAATGGAACGAAGCGCCTCGGTGGTGTATTTGGACATCATCTTCTCCCTGAGCTTATGAAAATTTCACGAAAAATCAGTTCACTTTGATGCCAGCGTCCAAAGCCTCAGGATCGACTAATTGCGATAGAGGCCACTGGCCGCCATGCGATCGACAAAGTGCGGGCCGAAGCCGTAAAGCAAGGCGATGGCTACGACAAAAAGCAGTACCCCGAAAATCAGCTGCTTGCCCGGCTTGGCAAATTCCGACCAGTGCGTGCCGGCAAACCAGATCGGGCCAACGATGGGCAGGACCAGTGTCGGCAGCCAGTTTTTCCAGCCGAAGGCGAAGGCAGCCGGCACCGTGCCGAAGTAGCCGACCAGGAGCAGCGAGCCGCCGACCGCGATCAGAATGGCGATGGCAAACATGAAAGCGGTGAACCAGAAATCCATTATTTTTTTACCTTTTGGGGACGTTGCCAGCCGGCTAGTGTCATCTGCTTGGCGCGCGATACGGTTAACGCATCCGGCGGTGCATTTTTGGTCAGCGTCGTGCCGGCGCCGAGCGTGGCGCCGCGACCAACCGTCACCGGCGCCACGAGTTGGGTATCGGAGCCGATGAAAACATCATCCTCGATGATCGTCTTGAACTTGTTGGCGCCGTCGTAATTGCAAGTGATCGTGCCGGCGCCGACGTTCACGCGCTGACCGATTTCAGCGTCGCCGATGTAGGCCAGGTGATTGGCCTTCGACTGGGCGCCAATGATGCTCTTCTTGACCTCGACAAAGTTGCCGATATGCACCTCCGGCCCAAGTTCGGTGCCGGGACGCAAGCGGGCGTAGGGGCCAAGCACGCCGTCCGGCCCGATCACCGCCGCCTCGAAATGGCAGAAGGCGGCGATGCGCGTACCGGCGCCGACCTTGACGTTCTTCAACACGCAGTAGGGGCCGACCTCGACGGCATCGGCCAGCTCAACCGTGCCTTCGAAAACGCAGCCGACATCGATCGCCACATCGCGGCCATGGCTCAGGACACCGCGAATGTCGATGCGCGCCGGATCGGCCAGACGCACGCCGGCGACGAGCAATTGATCGGCCAGGTTGCGCT
>NZ_JAVHPH010000166.1:0-4594 GCF_036170495.1 Azonexus sp. | reverse complement strand
GTACAAGGAAGCCGCCGCCGGTTTCGCCGCCTACGTGCAGAAATACCCGGCCAGCTCGCTCGCCCCCAACGCCCAGTACTGGCTCGGCAACGCCTGGTATGCCCAGCGCGACTGCAAGCGCGCCATCGAGGCGCAAAGCGTGGTTACCACCAAGTATACCGACAGCCCCAAGGCGGCCGACGCCTGGCTGGCCATTGCCACCTGCCAGCAGGAGCTGGGCAATCCCAAAGGCGTCAAGCGCTCGCTGGAAACGGTCATTACCACCTACCCGGGCACCCCGGCGGCCGATACGGCCCGTGATCGCCTGAAGAAAAAGTAATTGGCTTTACGCCTCACCGAAATTTTCTATTCCCTGCAGGGCGAGGCATCGCGCGCCGGCCTGCCGACCGTTTTCGTCCGCCTGACCGGCTGCCCCTTGCGGTGCACCTGGTGCGACACGACCTACAGCTTTACCGGTGGCGAACCGGCGACAATCGAGTCGGTGCTGGCTGAAGTCGGCAAATATCCGGCCCGCCAGATCTGCGTCACCGGCGGCGAGCCGCTGGCGCAGAAGGATTGCCAGGCGCTGCTTACGGCGCTCTGCGACGCCGGTTACGAAGTTTCGCTGGAAACCTCCGGGGCGCTCGATGTCGCCGGCGTCGACCCGCGCGTGGCACGGATCATGGACCTCAAGGCGCCGGATTCCGGCGAGTCGGCGAGGAATCTGTGGCGCAACCTCGAAGTCCTCAGCCTGCGTGATGAGATCAAGATCGTCATCGCCTCGCGCAGCGACTACGAATGGGCCCGCAGTGTCCTGCGCGAACGGCGGCTCGACCGCCTGTGCCCGGTACTTTTTTCGCCGGCCGGCGGCCTCATCGAGCCCCAATCGCTGGCCGACTGGATTCTCGAAGACGGCCTCAACGTGCGCTTCCAGCTGCAGTTACACAAGCTCCTTTGGGGTAACATGAAGGGAAAATAAAGGAGGAGAGGGTCATGGACAGTAATCGCCGCAAGTTTTCCCGCATTCCCTTTCAGGCTGAAGCCAGCCTTTTTCTGCCCGACGGCGAATACGTCGTCGAGGTGCTCGATCTCTCGCTCAAAGGCGCGCTGATCCATCCCAACGCCAACGTCTTCATCACGGTTGGCAGCAACTGCACCCTGAAAATCCGTCTCGACCATTCCGGGGCGAGCGTCCGCATGGATGCCGCCGTTGTCCATCACATGGGCAATTACTACGGCCTGGCGTGTCGCGACATCGACCTCGACAGCGTTACCCACTTGCGCCGGCTGGTTGCATTGAACCTTGGTGACGAGGCGCTGGCTGAGCGGGAATTTGCGCTGCTCAGCGAACCCTCGGCGTAGCCGGTCCAGGCGCCGCCTGCGCAGGGTCAAATTCCCTGTCGGCGGCGGTTGGTGAATCCAGGATAAGGGCGCAGGAACAAGCAGATAGCCGGTAAAATGGGGCCGATTTTCAGGTATATTCGCGCCCCATGATGAAGCCAGCCGTCGTTCTCCTTTCCGGTGGACTCGATTCCGCCACTTGCCTCGCCATTGCCCGCAGCCAGGGTTTTGACTGTTATTGCCTGTCGTTCAACTACGGTCAGCGCCACTGTGCCGAGTTGCAGGCCGCTGAGCGGGTCGTCAAGGCGCTGGGCGCCGTCGAGCATCGGGTGCTCAATCTCGGGCTGGCCCAGTTTGGCGGCTCGGCCCTGACCGATACCAACATCAATGTGCCGGTCGGCGGTGTCCAGCCGGGCATTCCCGTTACCTACGTACCGGCCCGCAATACCATCATGTTGTCGCTGGCCCTGGCCTGGGCCGAGGTGCTGGGCAGCCGCGATATTTTTGTCGGCATCAACGCCGTCGATTATTCCGGCTACCCGGATTGTCGACCGGAATACCTGGCCGCCTTCGAGAAGATGGCCAATCTGGCGACGCGGGCCGGGGTCGAGGGCGTCAAGCTGAACGTCCACGCGCCGCTGATCGACCTTTCCAAGGCCGACATCATCCGCACCGGTGCGGCGCTCGGCGTCGATTACGGGCTGACCGTTTCCTGCTACCAGGCCGATGAACTTGGCCGCGCCTGCGGTGTCTGTGATTCTTGCCGACTGCGCGCCGAAGGCTTCGCTGCTGCCGGCTTGCCCGACCCGACGCCCTACCGAGCCTGATCATGGATCTCGCCACCCTGTCGAATACCGTTCTCTGGCTGGCCTTTGCCGTTGCTTTCGTGTTCGGCGCCATTGGCCAGAAAACGCATTTCTGCACGATGGGGGCGGTCTCGGACATCGTCAACATGGGCGACTGGAGCCGCATGCGCATGTGGCTGCTGGCCATTGGCGTCGCCATTCTCGGTTCCGCGGCGCTGCACGCGGCGGGGCTCATTGACCTCGGCAAATCGATCTACCGCACGCCCCATTTCACCTGGCTGTCCTACCTCGTCGGCGGCGCAACTTTCGGCATCGGCATGGTGCTCGCCTCCGGTTGTGGCGCGAAGACGCTGATCCGCATCGGTGCCGGCAACCTCAAGTCGCTGGTCGTTTTCCTCGTCCTCGGTCTGGTTGCCTACATGACCATGCGCGGCGTGTTCGGCGTGTTTCGCGTCAATGTGCTGGAAAAGGTGGCGATCACCTTTCCGGGCGGGCAGGATATTCCGGCCCTGCTGACTGCGGCCGGTCTCGAAGCGAAGACGGCGTTTGGACTGGCCGTGCTCGCCATCGGTGGCGGATTGACCGCTTTCTGTTTGCTCAATCGCGATTTCTGGACTCTCGATAATTTGCTCGGTGGCCTCGGTACGGGGCTCGCCGTCGTCGCCGCGTGGTACATCAGCGGCCACATCGGCTATCTGGCCGAACATCCCGAGACGCTCGAAGAGGCCTTTCTGGCGACCAACAGCGGTCGCATGGAAGGGCTGACCTTCGTCGCGCCGCAGGCGTATACGCTGGAGTTGTTGATGTTGTGGTCCGACACCAGCCGGACGATGACTTTCGCCATCGCCACGGTGCTTGGCGTGATCGCCGGCTCGGCCACCTGGGCCGGGCTGACCGGCAATTTCCGCTGGGAGGGTTTCGCCAGCGTTGAAGATACGGCCAGCCACTTGCTCGGTGCGGCCTTGATGGGTTTTGGTGGCGTGGTGGCGATGGGGTGCACGGTGGGCCAGGGCATCAGCGGGTTTTCGACCCTGGCGCTCGGTTCGATCGTCACCTTCCTGGCGATCGTCGCCGGGGCGGTGGTGACGCTCAAGTTCCAGTACTGGCGGCTGATGCGCGAGGCCTGACCGGCATTGCCACGGTCAACCGGAAATTTTGCCTAAATTTGAAATGGCTCAGGCGCCTTCTTTTTCCGTGAGCTTCTCGATGACCAGCGGGAAGATGCCGGAGCCGATCAGGGCGATGGCCGAGACGATGAAGGCCAGGCCCGCCATCGGGTCGTCAAGGACCGGATGAATGCGGGCGCCAAAGCCGGCCAGGCTGATCGCGCCGGGAATGGCACAGAGAACACCCAAGGTGGTCAAGGCAATAAAAGAGAATGGGTAGCGGCGCATGGTGTGAGTGTAGACGAGCGTTCGTTTCGGCGCGATGATAGGACGCTATTTTAACGTTTCAGGAGATACTCATGAACCGTCGCGATTTTCTCCGTTCCTCTGTCGCCATTTCCGCGCTGGGGGCGGTTGAGTTTGCTCCGTGGCAGATGGTGAGTGCGTTTGCCGGTGAGGTCGATGATTTTATCCGTGGCCCGGCGATCAAGGATTATCCGCTACGCCAGATCTCCAAACATGTAGCCATCATCTTCACGCCACATGGGTTTCCGACGCCGGAAAACCAGGGAATGATGAGCAATGTGACCTTCATCAACACCCGCCAGGGGGTTGTCGTCGTCGATACCGGGGCCTCGGTGCAAATCGGGGAAATGGCCATCCGGCAATTGGAAAAGAATTTCAGGAAGCCGGTGGTCGCCATCATCAACACCCATTATCACGGTGACCACTGGCTCGGCAATCATGCTTACGTCGAGCGTTTTGGTGACAGTCTGCCGATCTATGCCCATGCTGGCACCATCCAGGCGGTCAAGGGGATTCAGGGCAGCCTGTGGCTGTCGCTGATCGAAAAGGCGACCAACGAGGCATCGCTCGGCACCCGCATCGTGCCGCCCAATACCCCGCTCGACCATGGCGCCGAGCTCAAGTTCGGCGACGTGACCTTGCGCATTCACCATTACGGCAAGGTGCATACGCCGGCTGATCTCTGTGTCGAGGTGGTCGAGGATGGCGTTACGCTTGTCGGCGACATTGCCATGAATCAGCGCATCGCCAACATGGATGATGGCTCTTATCTGGGTACTTTCAAGGCCTACGAGCGGCTCGAGAAAGTGACGCAGACAAAGATCTGGCTACCGGCGCACGGCGTGCCGGGGGGCGATGTGCTGGCCTGGAATCGGTCACTGTTTGAAGGCATCTACCGTCCCTGCGAGCAGGCCATCAAGGATGGCCTGCCGCTCGAAGAGGCCAAGACGCTGGTCCTCAAGGATCAGCGTGTGGCAAGTCAGGCCAAGAATACCAAGGGCTTTGAAGCGAATATCGGCAAGTACGTCAGCATCGCTTACCTGGAAGCCGAGGCCG
>NZ_JAVHPH010000165.1:0-20629 GCF_036170495.1 Azonexus sp. | reverse complement strand
GCGCGTCGACCTTTTTCTCATGCAACTGTTCCTCAAGCTGCATGAGGAACTTGTCGACGACGCGCAGGATGACCTCATGATCGAGCGGACCGAAGGAAATCGTCGCATCGAGGCGATTGCGAAACTCCGGTGTGAACAGGCGCTTGATCTCGACCATCTCGTCGCCTGTCTGCTTCGAACTCGTGAAACCCATGCTCGATTTCTGCAGGTCGGCGGCGCCGGCGTTAGTGGTCATGATGATGACCACGTTGCGGAAATCGGACTTGCGGCCATTGTTGTCGGTTAGTGTGCCGTGGTCCATGACCTGCAGCAGGATGTTGAAAATGTCCGGGTGGGCCTTCTCGATTTCGTCTAGGAGTAGCACGCAATATGGCTTCTTGGTCACGCCTTCAGTGAGCAGGCCGCCCTGCTCGAAGCCGACATAACCCGGTGGCGCGCCGATCAGGCGGGATACTGCGTGGCGTTCCATGTATTCGCTCATGTCGAAACGGAGCAGTTCAACGCCCAGGCAATAAGCCAGCTGCTTGGCTACCTCTGTTTTGCCGACACCAGTCGGGCCGCTGAACAGGAAGGAACCGATCGGCTTACCCGGATTGCCGAGGCCGGAGCGAGCCATCTTGATGGCCTTGGCCAGGGCGTCGATGGCCTTGTCCTGTCCGAAGACGACCGCCTTCAGGTCGCGATCGAGGTTCTTCAACGCGCCGCGATCATCCAGCGTGACGTGCTGCGACGGGATGCGCGCGATCTTGGCGACGATCTCTTCGATGTCGGTCTTGTTGATGACTTTTTTCTGCTTCGATTTCGGCAGGATGCGCTGCGCTGCACCAGCCTCGTCGATGACGTCAATCGCCTTGTCCGGCAGATGACGGTCGGTAATGTAGCGAGCGGATAGTTCGGCAGCCGACGAAATCGCCGTGGCCGAGTACTTGATGCCGTGGTGAGCCTCGAAACGGGCTTTCAGACCCTTGAGGATTTCCACTGTTTCGGCGACTGATGGCTCATTGACATCGATTTTCTGGAAGCGGCGGGACAGGGCGCTGTCTTTCTCGAAAATGCCACGGAACTCGGTGTAAGTCGTTGCGCCGATGCACTTGAGTTGCCCGGAAGAAAGTGCCGGCTTGAGCAAATTTGACGCATCCAGGGTGCCGCCGGAGGCCGAACCGGCACCGATCAGGGTGTGGATTTCGTCGATGAACAGAATGGCGTGCGGGTTGTCCTGCAAGGTTTTCAGAACACCTTTCAGACGCTGCTCGAAGTCGCCGCGGTACTTGGTGCCGGCTAGCAGGGAACCCATGTCCAGCGAATAAACATTGGCTTTGGCGAGGATTTCCGGTACCTCGCCTTCGACGACCTTGCGGGCCAGCCCTTCGGCAATGGCTGTCTTGCCGACACCGGCTTCGCCAACCAGCAACGGGTTGTTCTTGCGCCGACGGCACAGGGTCTGGATGACCCGCTCCAGTTCCTTGTCACGGCCGATCAGCGGGTCGATCTTGCCCTGCAATGCCAGCGCGTTGAGGTTGATCGTGTATTGCTCAAGCGGCCCGGCTTCGGCCTTTTCGCCTTCTGTTTCGACTTCGCCTTCCGGTGTGGACTTCGCTTGCTGGGGCACCTTGCTGATGCCGTGCGAGATGAAATTGACGACGTCCAGTCTCGTCACCCCCTGCTTTTGTAGAAAGTAGACCGCGTGCGAATCCTTTTCGCCGTAGATGGCAACCAGTACATTGGCGCCGTTCACTTCCTTTTTGCCGGAAGACTGGACGTGCAGGATGGCGCGCTGGATGACGCGCTGGAAGCCGAGCGTCGGTTGGGTATCGATATCATCCTCGCCGGAAACGGTCGGCGTATGCTCATCGATGAAATTGGTTAGATCCTTGCGCAGCGTGTCGGTCTTGGCGCCACAGGAACGCAATGCCTCGGCGGCGGAGGGGTTGTCGATCAGCGCCAGCAGCAGGTGTTCGACGGTGATGAACTCGTGGCGTTTTTGACGCGCCTCGACGAAGGCCATGTGCAGGCTGACTTCGAGTTCCTGGGCAATCATCAATTTTCCTCCATGATGCAGGCAAGCGGGTGTTGGTGCTGGCGTGCGAATGCTATGACCTGTTCAACTTTGGTAGCAGCGATGTCCCGCGGGAAAACCCCGCAGACACCACGCCCCTCGTTGTGAACTTTGAGCATGATTTGCGTTGCTTGTTCAGTATCCAGAGAAAAAAACCGCTGCAGCACGGTGATTACAAAATCCATCGGTGTGTAATCGTCGTTCAACAGCAGTACCTTGTACATCTTCGGTGGACCCAACTTGCTGCGCTGTGCCGCGAGTTGTCCGCCTTCCTGAGCCTTGGTCGCCATGCTTTCGATTTTATACAGTCCGCCTTAATCCGCAACATAAAACATTGGGACGAATCGGTCGATTTCCAGATCAGGGCTGAGGTTCGCCAGTCGCTGATTTGCTGCGGCGCCGCATCGAAACCTGTTGACGATAAAATTCAACTGGCGTAGAAAGCAATCGTGTTTGGCTTCTAGCTGTATCGAGGTTGCTGTAATGCACCGGGTCACTGAGTTCAAACAGGGAGTCGGGGAGACCCGTAAATTTGTTCGTCTTTTGTAAGAAAGTTGCAAACATGGCAATCGGTACAGTCAAGTGGTTCAATGATTCCAAGGGCTTTGGCTTTATCACTCCTGATGATGGCAGCGAAGATCTCTTCGCTCATTTCTCCGCCATCAACATGAATGGTTTCAAGACTCTGAAGGAAGGTCAAAAAGTTTCCTTCGACGTCGTGCAAGGCCCCAAGGGCAAGCAGGCTTCCAATATCCAGAGCACCTAAGCTTCGGATAACAGAACGTTAAAAAGCCCGTCTGATTTCAGGCGGGCTTTTTCTTTGGTGCGCCCAGCATGAGCGCACTCCTGCGGGGGGAAGTCCCGCCGTGAGTTGATCACGACGAATGAAGTGAAGCGCAACGGCATGAGGGCGACCGACTGTGGGGCGGCAGCGAGGAATATAAACGGCGTGCCGATGGACAGGAGCGGGATAAAAGGTGTCACCTCGCAGGGCGAGTCGGCAAGGGATCAGGAAGCCCTCGTGATCAAGGCGAAGCGGCGTAAATACCGCGGTTGCGGGCGATTTGGCGCAAGCACCAGAGGCGCGGCCCAGCAATGTGCCGGGTTGAAAAACCCTTGGGACGTCATAAACAGCGGCGCTTCGGGTGGCGGGCACAGTCGGCGGTGGCTGGCGAAATGCTGACCGGCTGATCAACTCGGTACTGACCATTGTCTACTTTGATCGACTCGGGGTGCCCCGGCTCTCGTTACCTCAACTTCTCGGCCCGGTGCGGACCCGGGTGCCGGGTGGTGCCGGAGAAGCCGGTCAGGTAATCTAGCCGCCCCTGTCCCGATTGTTGATCTTGTTCGATGCCTGATTCCGGTTTTTTCGCCCTTTTTCTTGTCGGCCTGCTCGGCGGCACGCATTGCGTCGGCATGTGTGGCGGCATTGTCGGTGCCTTGTCGCTGGGCGTTACGGCGCGCTGGTCGATGCATCTCGCTTACAACGGCGGGCGCATTCTGTCCTATGCCGCGGCTGGCGCCATTGCGGGCGCTCTGGGTGCGGCCAGCATGGGGCTGGAAGGGCAGGTGCCGGCCCGCCTGATCCTCTATTTCATCGCCAATCTGATGTTAGTGGCGCTTGGCCTCTATTTGCTGGGGGTGACGCGGGCGCTGGCTTTCACCGAGCGGGCCGGACAGAAACTCTGGATCCATCTGCAACCGCTGACCCGCCGCTTTCTCCCGGCGCGTAGCGTTGGCCAGGCTTTCCCGCTTGGCCTGCTGTGGGGCTGGCTGCCTTGCGGCCTGGTCTATAGTGCGCTAGCCAGTGCGCTGACGGCCGGTTCGGCCACGCGCGGCGGCCTGATGATGCTGGCCTTTGGCCTGGGAACCCTGCCCAATTTATTGCTCGCCGGCATTGTCCTGGCCCGACTCAACGAATTTGTCCGGCGGCCAGTCGTGCGTACCCTGTCTGGACTGTTGGTGCTAGGCTTTGGCGTATATGGATTCTTCGGCCTGTTCCGTCTGGCGGGCCTCAATTAGCTTGGAAGTGAGATCATGAAAATTCTCTTGCCGGTTGATGGTTCCGAATGTTCATTGCGTGCAGTTGATCATCTGATTACCCACGTCGGCTGGTTTCGCGACGTCCCGGAAATTCATTTGCTGCATGTCCATGCGCCGATTCCGATTGGCCGCGTGCAGGCTCATGTCGGCAAGGAAACGCTGCACGCTTATTATTCGGAAGAGGCGCAGGAGCACCTGGACGCTGCCCAGAAAAAACTGAACGCAGCGGGGCGCTTTCATACGACGCACATTCATGTCGGTCAGCCGGCCGAGGTGATCTCCAGGCTGGCGGACGAACTAGCTTGCGACCTGATTGTCATGGGCTCGCATGGCTGGGGCGGTGTCGCCGGTCTGGTCATGGGGTCGGTGGCCAGCCGCGTTTTGCATTTGGCGCCGTGCCCGGTTCTGCTGGTCAAATGAGCGAATCGGATAGCGGCCGGGTCGTCGAGTTTGCCATCGGCGGCATGACCTGTGCCGCCTGTTCGGCGCGTCTCGAGAAGGTGCTCAATCGCCAGGCCGGCATGCAGGCAAATGTGAATCTGGCGGCCGAACGGGCGCGCGTTCGCTTGTCGGCCAGCGCTGACGAGGCAGCCGTGGTAGCGGCCGTGGCCAAGGCCGGCTTTACGGCGGCGGTGGTTGACGGGCAAACGCGCGAACGTGAAAAAGCGGCAAAATTGCTCGTTTACCGTAGCGAAATCCGCCGTTTCTGGATTTCCGTGGCGCTGAGCCTGCCGCTGGTCGGCCAGATGTTTTTCATGTTGGGCGAACACGGTCACCTGAACGAATTGCCGCGCTGGTTGCAGTTGGCGCTGGCGACGCCGGTGCAATTCTGGATCGGCTGGCGTTTTTACGATGGCGCCTTCAAATCGCTGCGTGGCGGCGGCGCCAACATGGATGTGCTGGTCGCCCTCGGGACGACCATGGCCTGGGGCTTTTCGACCGTGGTGACGCTGTTCGGGCTGGCCCAACACGTTTATTTCGAAGCCGGGGCGGCGGTCATTACGCTGGTTCTGCTCGGCAAACTGCTCGAAGCGCGGGCCAAGGCGCGGACGTCGGAGGCCATCGAGTCGCTGATCCGCCTGCAGCCGAAGACGGCGCGCGTCGAACGCGATGGCCAGTGGATCGACATGGCGGTCGAGGCCCTCATGCCGGGCGATATTTTTCTCGTGCGGCCGGGCGAAAGCGTGCCGGTCGACGGCGCACTGATCGACGGTGAGTCGAGCGTCAACGAGGCGATGCTGACCGGCGAGAGCATGCCGGTGGCCAAGCGTGCCGGTGACCAGGTCTTTGCCGCGACGGCCAACGGCCAGGGGGCGATGCGCTGCCGGGCGACCGGCGTTGGCGAGCACACGCTGCTCGCCGGCATCATCCGCCTGGTCGGCGAGGCGCAGGGCTCGAAGGCGCCGGTGCAACGGCTGGCCGATCAAATTTCGGCGATTTTCGTGCCGACGGTGTGCGCCATAGCGCTCGTCACCTTTGCCGGCTGGTGGTGGGTTTCCGGCGATTTTTCCGAGGCCTTGGTCAATGCCGTCGCCGTGCTCGTCATCGCCTGTCCGTGTGCGCTCGGGCTGGCGACGCCGACGGCGATCATGGTCGGCACCGGCCAGGGGGCGCGGGCCGGCATCCTGGTCAAGAATGCCGAGGCGCTGGAGCGGGCGGAGAAGATCACCGTGCTGGCGCTGGATAAGACCGGGACGCTGACCTGCGGGGCGCCGCAAGTCACCGATGTCCTGCCCTTCGGCCTGGGGCGCCAGGAGGTGCTCGGTTTGGCCGCGGCGCTGGAGCAGAATTCGGAGCATCCGCTGGCGCGGGCGGTCGTTGCGGCCGCTGTTCCCGGCCTTCCCACGGTCGACCGGAAAAATGTGGCCAATTTCAAATCCCTGCCCGGGCTCGGCGTTGAAGGCGAGGTCGATGGCCGGGCCTTGCGCCTCGGTTCGCCGAGCTGGCTCGGGCTGGCTGCCGACCCCGCCGTGACGGGCTTGCAGCAGGCCGGCAAGACGGTGGTGGTGCTCGCCGAAGGCGAGACAGCGCTGGCCCTGTTCGCTATCGCCGACGCCCTGCGGCCGACTTCGCGCGCCGCTGTCGAGCGCCTGCGCGAACGCGGCATCCGCGTCGTCATGCTGACCGGCGACAACGCGGCGACGGCCGCGGCGATTGCTGCCGAGGCCGGCATCGCCGAGTTCCGCGCCGGCATCCTGCCCGGCGACAAGGTGGCGGCGATCCAGGAATTGAAATCTGGCGGCGGGCTGGTCGCCATGGTCGGCGACGGCATCAACGATGCGCCGGCCCTTGCCGCGGCCGATGTCAGCTTCGCCATCGGCGCCGGTTCCGACGCCGCGGTGGAGGCAGCGGATTTAACATTGATTCGTAGCGACCTGCTCGGCGTGGTCGATGCAATCGCCCTATCGGCGGTCACCTTGGGCAAAATCCGGCAAAATCTTTTCTTTGCCTTCATCTACAATGTGGCGGGGATTCCGCTCGCTGCCTTGGGTTTTCTGAATCCGGTGGTGGCGGGGGCGGCCATGGCAATGAGTTCAGTCTCGGTGGTGTCGAACTCGCTGCTCTTGAAGCGCTGGCGGCCGGGACGCTGAACAGAAGCAAGGAAAAGGGGCGGTGATGACCACAGGGGTCGGAGGGAAGACGGTTGTATCCGGGGGCGCCGGCGAGGTCGACAGCACGCTGCCGGCGTTGACCGACCAGGAAGCGATGTTCAGGACGACGATGGAGGCCGCACAGGTTGGCATCTTTGTCCTGCAGGATCAGCGTTTCAAGTACGTCAATCCTTTTCTGATCCATCTCTTCGGCTACAGCGCGGAAGAGATGGTCGGTCGCATGGGGCCGCTCGACGTTATCGCGCCGGAGCAGCACGCTTTTATCGTCGAGCAGATGCAAGCCCGCATGGCCGGGATCGGTGGGCATCGCTACGAAATTTCGGCTGTGCGCAAGGATGGCTCGGTGTTTCCGGCCATGGTCTACGGGGCGTCGTCGCGCTTTGCCGGGCGGCCGGCTTCGGTCGGCACCCTGCTCGATATTTCGGCCCAGAAGGTCGCCGAAAACCGCATTCGCGAACTGGCCGACTACGACGTGCTGACCGGCCTGCCCAACCGCCGCCTGCTGCGCGAACGTTTTGTCCAGTTGCTGGCCGCAGCCGAGCGGGAAAAAGGGGAAATTGCCGTCATCTTCCTCGACCTCGATCATTTCAAACGGGTCAACGACTCGCTCGGCCATAGCGTCGGCGATGAACTCCTGGTCGAAGTAGCGCGCCGGCTCGATACCGTCGTTCGGCGCATCGATACGCTGGCCCGCCTCGGTGGCGACGAGTTCATTTTTGCCATGCCGGGCTTCCATACGGCCGCCGCGGCTGAGGTGGCGCGGCGTCTGATCGACGTCTTCGTCCGGCCGTTCGAGGTGGCCGGGCATGAGCTGACGGTGACCCCGTCGCTCGGCATCAGCATTTATCCGCATGACGGGCAGGATCTCGAAACCTTGCTCAAAAATGCCGACACGGCAATGTACCGGGCCAAGGAAATCGGCCGCAACACCTTCCAGTTCTACGCCACCGAGATGAACACGGCGACGCTCGACCGCCTGCTCCTCGAAAGCAATCTGCGGCATGCCCTGGCTCAGGACGAGTTCATTCTTCAGTACCAGCCGCTGATCAATCTGCGTAGCGGCCTCGTCATCGGTGTTGAGGCGCTGATCCGCTGGCAGCACCCGGAGCTCGGTTTGATCATGCCGGACAGCTTCATTCATGTTGCCGAAGAAACCGGGCTGATCAACCCGATCGGCGACTGGGTGCTGTGCGAAGCCTGCCGGCAGGCCAAAGCCTGGTGCGACGAGGGGCTGCCGTCGCTGGTCGTCGCCGTCAACGTGGCGCCGGTGCAGTTCCGGCAGCCGGGCTTTGTTGAAATGGTCGCCGGCGCGCTGGCTTCCTCCGGTCTCGATGCCAGCTTGCTCGAACTCGAACTGACCGAGCGCACGGTGATGCACGATGCCGACATCAATCTCGGGACGCTATCGGCGCTGCATCGCATGGGGGTCGAGCTGTCGATCGACGACTTCGGTACCGGCTACTCGTCGCTCGCCTATTTGAAGCGGTTCCCGGTCGGCAAGCTCAAAATTGACCGTTCTTTCGTGAACGACCTGGAAACCGATCCCGACGACTGGGCCATTGCGTCGACCATCGTCAGCATGGGGCGCAGCCTGCGCATGACGGTACTGGCCGAAGGCGTCGAAACCGCTGAACAGTTGGCGCAATTGCGTAAAATGGGCTGCGATATGGCGCAAGGCTATTATTTCAGCCGCCCGACATCGGCCGCCGGCATAGCCGAAATCCTGCGCCGGCAACCTTTTGTGAATAGGTGAATGGCATGGAAAATACAATCATCAAGATCGGCGGCATGAGCTGCCAGGGTTGCGTCAAGAACATTAGCGGCGTGCTCGCCGGCATCGCCGGCGTGACCAGCGCCGAAGTCTCGCTGGAGGCAGGGCAAGCCAAGGTCGCTTTCGATCCGCAGGCGGTGAGGCGCGAGGCGCTGGTCGCCGCCATCGAAGATGCCGGCTTCGACGCCGAATAAAAAATAAACGTTTTTCGAGAGAACAGCCGTGCCTGAAGAAAAAATCAGATTGACCCAGCTTTCCCATGGCGGCGGCTGCGGCTGCAAGATCGCGCCCGCCGTCCTCCAGCAGATTCTCGCCGGCGCCCCGTCGGGCATCATTCCGCCGCAATTGCTGGTCGGTACCGAGACTTGCGACGACGCCGCGGTTTATCAGATCAACGAGCAGCAGGCGATCGTTGCGACCACCGATTTTTTCATGCCGATTGTCGACGATCCCTATGATTTCGGCCGCATCGCCGCCACCAACGCCATTTCCGACGTCTACGCCATGGGTGGCACGCCGCTCTTCGCGCTGGCCATCGTCGGCATGCCGGTGGGCACCCTGCCGCTGGAAACCATCGGCAAGATTCTGCAAGGCGGCGAAGCCGTCTGCCGCGCTGCAGGCATTCCGATTGCCGGCGGCCACACCATCGACTCGGTCGAGCCGATTTACGGCCTGGTCGCCATCGGCATCGTCAATCCGGCCCATCTCAAGCGCAATTCCGGCGCCCAACCCGGTGACAAGCTGATTCTCGGCAAACCGCTCGGCGTCGGCGTCTATAGTGCCGCGCTCAAGAAGGATCTGCTCCACGCCAGCGATTACGAGGCGATGGTCGACACCACGACTCAGCTCAATACGCCAGGGCCAATGTTGGCCTGTCTCGAAGGCGTCCATGCCGTCACCGATGTCACCGGCTTCGGCCTGGCCGGCCATCTGCTCGAAGTGTGCAAGGGCAGCAATGTGCGCGCCACGGTCAATTACGCCGACCTGCCGCTGCTCCCGCGGGCCCGCGAGTTTGTCGATGCCGGCCACCTGACCGGCGCCTCGGGGCGCAACTGGGCGAGCTACGGCGCCGGTGTGAATCTGGCGGTCAACCTCGAAAATGCGGCAAAAACGCTCATTACCGATCCGCAAACCTCGGGCGGACTGCTCGTTTCATGCACGGCTGATACGGTGACGGAAGTGCTGTCGCTGTTCCTGCAGCAGGGGTTCTCGCATGTTTCCGTGATTGGGGAAATTGGCGAGGGCGAGGTGGGGGTTGATGTTGTTTGACAGGGCTTTACCTCGGCTGGGTTTAGGGGAGTTGGCAGGGGGTTCCGCCCTTGCGGGGCGTCTCACTTTTTCTTGCTTCGCCAAGAAAAAGTAAGCAAAAAGAAGGCGACCCTGGGTCGGTGCCGGCTACGCCGGTTCCCTGCGCTACTCGGTGCTGGCGGGGGCTGCGGAACTCGGGCTTCGCCCTCAGACAGTCCTCGCCCTTTATCCGCCAGCCCCTGCGTTGCTCGGCACCTTCCAAGGGGCCCGGTAAACCGTCCCGAGTACGAGCAGTTACGCCGTCATTCCCGCGCAGGCGGGAATCCAGCAGGGGTATGGACTCCCGCTTCGCCCGCCACGAAGCGGAATCCCGGGTGTGTCGAGGCCGCGGGAGTGACGGGGTTGGAGTAGGTGCGACTAAATGGTTGATTTCATTTTTTGGCTTTTTTTCGGGTTGACCGTAGGAATGCCAATTCGGGGCGTTCTGGTTGAACGTGGACGCCTTTCGGGTCCCCATGAGAGGCGCTGAGCAACGCAGGGATGCCGGGGGCAGTCGGCTGGCGTTGTTTGAGCCGAAGGCGAGTTTAGCCAGCCGCCCGGCCTGCCGAGTAGCGCAAGGAACCCGCAGGGCGCCGACCTTGGGGTCGCCTTTTAGCTGCGCTAGCAATAGCCTTTGGCTACCTTCTTTTGGCGAAGCAAAAGAAAGTACGCCCGCCAGCAAGGCGGAACCCCAAGCCAATTCAACCGGAAATCGCCAAATAACCGGAACCCCAAGCCAACTCAGCCAGCCGCCGGCAACTTCTCCACCCAGATATGCCGTGCCACGGCATGTTCCACCGCCAGTTCCACCTCGTCGGCGAGGATGACGGTCATCGGCCGCTGCTGCAGCAGCCGGATGCTGCGCCCGATGGCCAGGCCGTAGGCCGTCAGCTGCTCCCGCTGCAGCGGGTCAATCTCCTCGCCGAGCGCGGCGAGGCGGACGTCGCTGCCGGGCGGGATAAAGGCGAGGGGGAGGCGGGCTTCGTGGGCGGGGCTCATGACCAGACGGCGTGGAGAAGGAGGTTGAAGAGGCCGCCGACGAAGAAGGCGAAGGGGACGATGATGGCGACCATGCCGAGGGCGATCTTGGCGCCCTGTTCCTTGACCATCATCATGAGGCTGGCGAAGCAGGGGATGAACAGCGTGATGGTGATCATGCCGACCACCGCCTGGATCGGGCTCAGGCTGTGCGCCATGGCGAACAGGCCGGTGGCGCCGAAGTCGCGGCGCAGGAAGCCCATGACGAAGGCGGCCGAGGCTTCTTTCGGCAGGCCGAGCCAGCCTGAGACGAGCGGCTCGCCGGCTTCGATGATGGCGGGCAGCGCGCCGGATTTGTCCAGCGCGAACATGATGAAGGTGCCGAGCAGGAAGAGCGGGATGACTTCGATCAGATACCACTTGAGCCGGCCGCCGGTTTTCTTGAGGACATTGGCGATGATCGGCAGGCGCATCGGCGGCAGTTCGGTGACCAGCGGGATGCGCCGGCCGGGAATGAGCCTGGCGGCGAGGAAGCCGGAAAGCAGCAGGACACCGACCATGGCCAGCGCCCAGATGAGGACGGCGGTGAAGGAAACGCCGCCGAGCATGCCGAGGACGACGCCGAGTTGCGCCGAGCAGGGGATGGCGAGGGCGAGCAGGAAGATGGTGATCAGCCGTTCGCGCGGGCTGTGCAGGATGCGCGTGGTCAGCGTCGCCATCGTCACGCAGCCGAGGCCGAGGACCATCGGCAGCACGGCGCGGCCGTTGAGGCCGATCAGCGAAAACAGCCGGTTGGCGATGACGGTCAGGCGCGGCAGGTAGCCGGAATCTTCGAGCACGCCGAAGGCGAAGAAGAAGGTGGTGACGATGGGCAGGATGAGGGCCAGGGCGTAGGTCATGCCCATGGTCCACAGGCCGTACTGGCCGACCAGCAAGTCTTGCAGCCAGCCGGGGCCGGCCAGGGCGCCGACCAGTGCGGTGAAGGCCGGGTTGAGGATGCCTGCGAACAGGTCTTTTTCGAGCAGGCCGACGAGTACCGTGGCGCCGAAAACGCCGACGAATTGATAGACGGCGTAGAGGACGCCGAGCAGGATAGGCACGCCCCAGAACGGATGGACGACGTATTGGCCGAGGCGTTGCGAGAGCAGCGGACTGCTCCTGGCGGCGCGCTGGATGACGCTGGTGGCCAGCGTATCGGCCGCTTCGGTGCGCTCGCGGGCGAGGCGGGCGGGGAGATCGCCGTCGCTACGGTCGACGGCGTTTTTGCGCAAAATTTCCAGTTGAGCGCGCCCCGAAGGAAGTCCCCCTGGGGGATGGGATTCGCCGGCCTGCTCGATCAGCCAGTCGGCAACGACCGAATCGCCGCCGAGATAGAGAATGGCGAGGCCGCGCGCCGCCAGTTGCGGGTGCGGCGCGAGGCGGGCGATGGCCTCGGCCATGCTGGCGATGTCGGCCTCAATTTCCGGGTCGTAGTGGAGCAGCGCTTCGGCGGCACGGGCGTCGCCGAGGCTGTTGGTCAGTTCGCCGATCCCTTCGCCGCCGGTGGCAACGGTAGCCAGAACCGGGATGCCGAGTTCTTCGCCGAGCGCTGCGGTGTCGACCATGACGCCACGTGCCGCCGCCTCGTCGTGCATGTTGAGGGCGAGCACCATGGGCACGCCGAGTTCGGCCAGAAGGGCGGTCAAAGTCAGGGTACGGCGCAGGTTCTTGGCATCGCCGACCTGGACGAGGCAGCGCGACGATTCGTTGAGCAGGGCGCGCATGGTCGCCCGTTCGTCATCGCTGCGCGACGGCAGGGCGAGCACGCCGGGGGTGTCAAGGAGCATCGCCTCGCGGTCGAAACGGGCGCTGGCGCGGGTGACTTCGACGGTGGTGCCGGGGTAGTTCGAAACGTTGACGTAAGCGCCGGTCAGGCGATGAAAGAGGACGGATTTGCCAACGTTGGGATGGCCGACGAGCAGGATGGCGTTGGCGGCAGAGGTGGAGGTGGTCACGTTCAAAGGAATTCTGGTCTTGCCAGGGAGACCGTCAGTCTACGCCGGTTTGAAAAGGGTTTTGCTGATTTGGGGCAAGTCTCGGCGGCGTGAATGCCACGGTCGACCGGAAATTTCGAGCCAAATTCAAACCCGGACTCAGGCGGCGAGCGGATGGCCGGCGGCGGCATGCGCGTCACACTGGTGCGCCGCCTTCAGGCACGCGTGGGCGCAGGAGGCGCAGCGGCCGCAGTCAGCGGTGACGCCGAGCTCGCGCCGGAGGTCGCGCAGGGTGCGGGCGCCGCCCGCCGCGGCTTCGTGAATCTGACGGTCGGTGACTGCCTTGCAGACGCAGACGTACATGAACTGCCTCCTCGATTGCATGTAATGCGAACAATTCTCATCTTACGGTGTTGAGAATGGTTGTCAACAACTATTGTTTATCTGCATCGCCAACGGTGTTGCCTTTGCCACAAACGACAGTGCTGATTTCCATGCTGAGCAATTCGCGCGCCAGTCGGAGGCGGCGGGGCCAAAACGAAAAAGCCGCAGACTGGCTGCGGCTTTTGGGGAATTTGGCGTCGGCTGTTTCAGTCTTCGCCCGGCTCGATGTGCGCCTGCAGATAGTTCGGCAGCGTCACATCCTTGATCAGCGTCTGCTGCGTTTCCAGCCAGTCGATGGCCTTTTCGCAATGTTCGAGCAGCTCCGCGAGCAAATCGCGGCTGACGTAATCCTGCAACTCCTCGCACAGGGCGATGGACTCGACCAGCAGCGGGCGCTGGATTTCACGCTCGTATTGGAGATCGCCGGCCAGGCATTCGACGACATGCTCGCCGATCAGCAGCTTGCCGAGGTTTTGCAGGTTGGGCAGGCCTTCGAGGAAAAGCACCCGCTCGATCACCTCGTCGGCTTCCTTCATGACGCGGATCGACTGCTGGTACTGGTAGTCGTTGAGCTTTTCCAGGCCCCAGTTGCGGAACATCCGGGCATGCAGGAAATACTGGTTGATCGCCGTCAGCTCGTTCTTGAGCACCTTGTTGAGGGCTTCGATGACTTTCTTGTCGCCTTTCATCGTCGTCGCTCCTTACGCCGGGCTGCCCGAGCCCATCTGGCTCTGCAGGTAGTTGGGCAGGCCGACCAGATCGATCAGTCTGAGCTGCTTTTCGAGGAAATAGGCGTGGTCCATTTCGGTGTCTTCGAGCTGGACGCCGAGCAGGTCGCGGCTGACATAATCCTGGGCCTTCTCGCAGGCCGCCATGGCTTTCTTGAGGTCGCCATCCACCTTGACTTCGACGGCCAGGTCGGACTTCAGCATCTCCGGCACCGTCTTGCCGATCTTCAGCGCCTCGCGCTTGCCGAGGTCCGGCTTGCCTTCGAGGAAGAGAATGCGCTGGATCAGGGCGCGGGCGTGCTGGCGCTCGTGATCGGACTCGTGAATGGATTTCTCGGCCAGCGCGTTCAGGCCCATGTCGGCATACATCTCGCCGTGGATCAGGTATTGATCGACGGCCGTCAGTTCGCCGGTCAGCAGGTCATTGAGGATGTCGATGATTTTCTTGTCGCCCTTCATAGCGTTCTCCGGAGATGGTTGGAAGCGAAGCTTGGCTGGCAGAAGCGGCTGGCTGGCCCGAAGAACCATTTTAGGCGTTGAGCGGATGCTTTTCTACCCGGATTTTCCCCGCCGGCCGCGTTGGGGTGAGTGCGTTCAGCCTTCCACGGTCAACCGGAAAAAAGGGCCAAAAATGAAAAAACCGGCCGGTGGCGTCTGGCGGCTTTAGCGTTCGTTCAGTGCCGCTTCGATGAGCCGGCGTGAAATGCTGATCGGCTCGGGGAGGATGGGCAGGGCGTCGGGTGAAAACCAGTCGGCGGCTTCGATTTCGTTGGGGTCGGGGGTGATGGTGCCGCCGGCGTAGTCGGCGAAGAAGGCGACCATCAGGGAGTTGGGGAAGGGCCAGGGCTGGCTGTGGAAATAGCGCAGGTTGGCGATTTCGATGCCGACTTCCTCGCGCACTTCACGGGCGGCGCATTGCTCGAGCGTTTCGCCCGGTTCGACAAAGCCGGCCAGGGCGCTGAAGACGCCGGGCTTGAAATGGGGGCTGCGACCGAGCAAGAGTTTGTCGCCATCGCGCACGAGGACCATCACCGCCGGCGAAATCCGCGGGTAGGCGAGCAGGCCGCAGGCCGGGCAGAGCATGGCCAGTTCGCCAGTTTTCATCGTTGTCGGCGTGCCGCACTTGCCGCAGAAGCGGTGGTTGGCCTGCCAGTCGAGCAACTGCGTGGCGCGGCCGGCGAGGGCGAAGGTGTCGGGCCCGGCGAGCTGAAAAATGGCGCGCAGCGGCGTCGCTTCGCCGCCGGGGATGTCGGGAAACTGGGCGACATCGGCGGCGTGGCAGGGCCGGCCGTTGAGTTCGCCGACCTGCAGGGCGTTTTCGGGATGGCCGAAATCGGCGGCCAGGCCGGCGGGGAAGATGGCGCCGGCCCCGCTGACGGTTAGCAGTCGATGCTCGCAACGCAGAATCCAGTAGGCGGCTTGGCTCATGGCGACGGCTCAGGCGGAAATGGTCGGGGCCGACGGGTTGGGCGGCAGCCGGTAGATCGTCGTTTCGGCATTCGGGGCCAGGGTGCCGAGGGCGATGCTCAGGATGGAAATGAACAGGCTGGCGAAGAAGGCCGTCCAGAAGCCGGAAATGGTGAAGCCGCTGACGACCTTGGCGACGAGCATGAGGAGCAGGGCGTTGATGACCAGCACGAACAGGCCGAGGCTGAGCAGCGTCAGCGGCAGGGTCAGGAAGACGAGCAGCGGGCGGAGTACGGCGTTGGCGAAACCGAGGAGCAGGGCGGCGACGATGAGTGCCGAGGTGCTGGAAATGCGAATGCCCTTGAAGACGAGGCTGGCGCCCCATAGGGAGAGGGCGGTGATGGCCCAGTGGATGAAAAATCCGGCCAGATTGTCGAACATGACTTTGCCTTTGGAGAAATGGGTGGCGCCTGATCGGGCGTGAAAGCGTACCCGGAATGCGGAATTCTACGGCTTGTCGCTGGCGACGCTATTGCTGATCGGCCGGACGCCCAATCTCGGCCCGCAGGTAAGGGGCGTCGGCGCGCTGGAAGAACATCAGCGCGACGGCTTGGGGCGGGCCTTCCTTTGCCCAGGCCACGCGCTTGTAACCCGGCATGATGCAGTCGTTGGCGAAGGTTTCGCCGGGCTGCAGCGGGTTCAGCGAGTTGAAGTAGAGACGATCCGGGCCGACGAAGTAGGCAATCGAGGCACGTGAGCGGGGAATGGGCACCGGCGGGTCGATGCCGTCGGGGCGAAAACCGATGATGAATTCAGCCGGCTCGGCCGGGTCGACCGTAGCGCTCGTCGGTAGGAAATCGGCCTTCACGCGCTGGCCGTTGCGGCGCCAGTAAAGGCGCAGCATCGGCGCCGCTTCGCGGGCCGACCACATGAGGTGGAGGTTCTGGCCATCCCGGCAAAAGAGGTCGCGCGTGCTGGTCGCGGTGTCCGACCAGTGTTCGCCGACCTTGCGGTCGATTCGTTCCAGTTCGAAACCGGCCGGGGCGATCAGCGACTGGGTATGGATCAGGCCGACGGTGGGTAGGGTGAAATGTTGCACGGGGCCGACGGCATAGGGCAAAGCGGCAGCCGGCGCGTTCCGCAAGGCGCTTTGGGAGAGGCCGTGCGAGGCTTGGAAAATCAGCCCCTGAGCGACGGTAGCCGCGAGAAACGGGAGGGTCAGGATGAACAGGCCGCTGGCCGCCATGAAACGGCTTTCGCCCTTGCTCAAGGCCGGCCGCAGCAGACGGCCGCAGAACGCATGACCGGCGAACCAGACGAGCGGGCCAAGGACGAGCAGGGCGAAATAGAAATAGGCCAGCGCCTCGGGCCCAGACATCGCCAGGCTGGTCATCACGATGACCCCTGCGGTCAGCGGCAGCAGAATGAACAGCGAGAGCAGGCGCAGCGACAGCCAGCTGCCGGCCTTGTCGCGCGCGGCAAAGTAGCGGCGCTCGCCGAACAGGATCAGACCGGCCGCCGCCAGCACAGCGATGCCGACGGCACCCCAGGCCGACTTGTCGAAGAGGGGCAGATGGTCGAGGCTCTTCAGGAAAAATTCGAAATCCATAGCGGGCTTTCAGCTGTTCCTGCCGTGCATGACGATGCGTGCGACGAACCACATGGCGAGCAGATTGGCCGCCACGGCGACGTAGCCGACGAGGGGGAAGCCGACGATGCGGCCGCTCGCGTCGAGGGCGGTGAGGAAGCCGGCCAGCGTGGTGGCCAGGCCCATGGCCAGAGACTGGACGGTGGCGTTGAGCGACATGAAGGTGCCGCGCAGTGGGGGTTGGGCTGCGGAGGCGATGATGGCCATGGAGGGGATCATGCGCCCCGAGATGAGCACGAAGAAGCTGGCCGAAATGATCAGCCAGCCCCACAGCGGCAGGACGCCGGCATGGGTGAGGACCAGCGTCGGGATCATGGCGAGCAGGGCGACCAACCGATAGACCTCGATCTTGCCGTGCTGGTCGGCCCAGTGTCCGATGAGCCGGGCGCTGATGAAGGTGGCCGAGCCGCCGACCAGATAGACGATGGGAATGTCGGTCTGGGCGATGCCGACGTTATTGACGGCGTAGACGGTGATGTAGGGAATGACCGTGAAGCCGGAAAAGATGATGAGCGCCGAAAAGAGCAGGGCGCGCCGGTGGTTGGCGTCGGCCAGCACGCTGAAAGTGGCGGAGAGCAGATGGGCGCGCTTTTCGGCGCTGAGGTGGTGGCGTAGTTCGGGTAGGAAGCGCAGGCCGATGGCGAGGAAGACGACGGTCAACGCGGCAATCAGCACAAAAGGCGCCCGCCAGCCGAGGTGGTTGGCCAGCCACAGCGAGAGGGGGACGCCGGCGATGGTCGAAATCGAGAAGGCGCTCGATACCACGCCGCTCGCCCGGCCTCGACGCGAAAAAGGGATGGCGTCGGCGATCATGGTTTGCACCAGCGCCCCCATGATGCCGCCGAAGACGCCGGCCAGGCCGCGCGCCAGAATCAGCGTCGAATAGCCGGGCGCCAGTCCGCAGGCCAGCGTGGCCAGGCCAAATAGGGTGAAGACGATGAGCAGCAGGCGCTTGCGCTCGAAGAGATCGACGAAAGTCGCCGCCAGAATCCCGGACCCCGCGGCGCTGAAACTGTAGGCGGCGACGAGCAGCCCGAACTCGTGCGTGCCGATGCCGAAGGCCGCCATGAGGATCGGCCCGAGCGGCATCATGATCATGAAATCGAGTACATGGCTGAACTGGATGCCGGCCAGGGTGAGCAGGAAAAAGCGTTCGGTGCGGGGGGAGAGGGCGGTGGACATGGGGGCGGGATATACAGCGTGGGCGGCAAGGATACGCTGCCCGGGGCGGCCGGCGATAGCTTCGCGCGTGGTGCCGAATCATTCAACCTGAAAACCGCAGTGAGCGCCCCTTCATGGTTCGATACGCCTTGCGGCGCAAGGCTACTCACCACGAACGGGCTGCCCCCCGTTCGCCCCTTCGACGAGCTCTGGACGCAGCCTGAGTAGCCCATGCAGTGGGCGTATCGAAGGGTTTGGTCGCGGTCAACTGCGGTTTTTAGGTTGAATGAAAGCGTAGCGGGCAGCCCGTCAGGCTGTCTGAGCGAGTCTGCCGTTAGCTCGCCACAAACGTATCCGGCATCTGCAAGGCGATCACTTCGCCGCGTGCCGTGGCTACGCCATTAGCGTACACCGTCGCCTCGACCACCACCTTGCGGCCCTTGATTTCCTTCACCTTGCCGCGAATTTCGAGCACCGGGCCGAGCGGGGTTGGCTTGAGGTAGCTGACCTGCAGCGAACCGGTGACGAAGCGAAAGGCCGGCAGGCTGTCCATCCTCCGATGCTCGGCTTTGTACATCGCGGCGGCGGCCGTTCCCGTGCCGTGGCAGTCAATCAGCGAAGCGAGCAGGCCGCCATAGACGAAGCCGGGGATGGCCGTATGTTCGGGGCGCGGCTGGAAGTGGGTGACGGTTTCGTCGCCATCCCAGAAGGTCTTGATCTGATGCCCGTGCGCGTTGTTGCGGCCGCAGCCGTAGCAATGGGCCAGATTCTCCGGGTAGTAGTCCTGAAAGGCCTGCATGCTGTTTCCTTGTGGTCGGTGAAACAGCATCGTAGGTCAGGCGCTGCGCGGCGGCCACTGTTCGGGCGGACAGTCGGCGTGCAAATTCGGCCAACGGCGGCGCTTACATTTCGTTTTTGGCCAATTTTTATATTTCACCCAGTAAACCCGGTTGACCGTGGAATCCGCAGAAAACGCTCAGCAGCACTCTGCCTCGATCTGCAGCAGCAGGCCAAGCGCCTCTTCGTCGTTCCAGTGTTCGAAGAAATCGCGAAACGGGTTGATGTTGGAGTGGATCAGGAACAGATCGTCGGGCTTGCGACAGGCCATGAAAGCGTTTCCGACAACGGGCGGCGAACCAAGTCGGGTATCGGCACTCAAATGCCATGTAGCCGCCGCAGCAACCCAGCAACATGCGACGCCCATCTCGCGGCTACATACTTTTCAATGACGAGAGGTTTGCCATGAACACATTCCCGAACCGCCGCCTGGCCCTGCCGGGCATGCTTGCCGTTGCCGCCATTGTCCTGGCAACGTTTTCATTGCCGGCTTTTGCCGACGACATCAAATTCAAACTTTCCGGCGACATGGAGGTGCCGCCCGTCGCCACCAAGGCCGGCGGCGAAGGCATGATCACCATCAAGCCCGACATGAGCGTTAGCGGCAAGGTCATGACCCGTGGACTGGCCGCCACGATGGCGCACATCCACATCGGCAAGGCCGGCAGCAACGGGCCGGTCGTCATCACGCTGAACAAGAGCGGCGACAACGATTGGATGGTCCCTGACGGCAGCAAGCTCAGCGCCGATCAGTATCAGGCCTTCAAGTCCGGCGATCTGTACGTCAATGTCCACAGTGCCGAACACAAGCCGGGCGAAATCCGCGGCCAGTTGACGCCGCCGATGGCCTCGAAATCGGCCTACTGAAAGCGGAGCGACCGAACCTCAATGAGCCAGACTCTCTACGATTTCAGCGCCCGGCGCCTGAACGGTGATGAGCAGAACTTCGACGCCTACCGCGGCAAGGTTCTGCTCATCGTGAACACCGCCAGCCAATGCGGCTTCACCCCGCAATACAGCGGCCTCGAAGAGCTCTACCGCATGTACAGGGACAGGGGCTTTGTCGTCCTCGGCTTTCCCTGCAACCAGTTCGCCGCGATGCGCGAAGCCGCGGGCATCCTGGGCACTGAAGCCATCAAATGGAATTTCACCAAATTTCTCGTCGACCGTGAGGGCCGGGTCGTTCACCGCTATGCCCCGGCCACCCGGCCGGATGAACTGCTCGATGCAGTCGAAGCGCTGCTCTGAGTCGCCGCCGGTAAGGCGAAAGGCGGGCGCCAATAACGGAACTACGCTCGCTTGAACCTATCGAACAAACAGTCTGTCGCCCCAAAAGGAGTCGTCCATGCAAGCCCAACTGCACACCATGAGCAACCTGTTTGCCCAACTCGGATTACCCGCCGACGAGGCCGCACTTGAAAGGTTCATCGCCAGCCACCGCCCGCTGGCCAGCGACATCGCCCTCTATCGCGCCCCGTTCTGGAGCGCCGCGCAGCGAGCCTTCCTCAAGGAGGAAATCATCGAAGATGCCGACTGGGCATCGGTTATCGACGAACTCAACGGGCGTTTGCGCTAGGAGCTGGCGCCGGAATCCGGCCCCAGCCTGGCACCCGAAGCCATCACCCGGTCGCGCAGGGCGAGCAGGGTTTGTTGGGCCTCGTCTGCCGCTTCCTGCATTTCCTCCTGGGTCAGCGGGCGAGCCAGCGCCTCCAGTTCGATGCGCTGAATGTTCGGGCACTTGCCG
>NZ_JAVHPH010000164.1:0-4662 GCF_036170495.1 Azonexus sp. | reverse complement strand
CCCATCGCCGACACCGAGTTCGCCCGCGGCCTGCTCGAACACTATAATGTCGTGGTCCTGCCCGGCAGCTTCCTGGCGCGCGAAGTCCGCGGCGTCAATCCGGGGGCCAATTTCATTCGTATCGCGCTGGTTGCCTCACTCGACGAGTGTCTCGAAGCAACCCGGCGCATCCGTCAATTCGCCCAACAACTGTAAACAGAGAAAATATCCATGAGCCATCCCCTGCAAACCATCATCGAAGAACTCTGGGAACGCCGCACCGAGCTGTCCCCGCAATCGCCGCCCGACACCATTGCTGCCATCAATCAGGTGGTCGGCATGCTCGACGCCGGCACCCTGCGCGTTGCCGAGAAAATCAACGGTGACTGGGTCACCCACCAATGGGCCAAGAAGGCCGTCCTGCTCTCCTTCCGCATCCGCGACAACCGCGTTCAGGAAGCCGGCGACGTGCGTTTCTACGACAAAGTCGACACCAAGTTCCAGGGCTGGAGCGAAGAGCAGTTCCGCCAGGGCGGCTTCCGCGTCGTCCCCGGCACCATCGTCCGCAAGGGTTCTTTCGTCGCCAAAAACGCCGTGCTCATGCCGTCCTTCGTTAACATCGGCGCCTACGTCGATGAAGCGACCATGGTCGACACCTGGGTCACGGTAGGCAGCTGCGCGCAGATCGGCAAGAACGTGCACCTTTCCGGCGGCGTCGGCATCGGCGGCGTCCTTGAGCCGCTGCAGGCCAACCCGACCATCATCGAAGATAACTGCTTCATCGGCGCCCGTTCGGAAGTCGTCGAAGGCGTCATCATCGGCGAGAACTCAGTGCTCTCCATGGGCGTCTACATCGGCCAGAGCACGCCGATCTACGACCGTGAAACCGGCGAAGTCACCTACGGCCGCGTGCCACCGGGTTCCGTCGTGATCAGCGGCACCTTGCCCAAGGCCAACGGCGCCTATAGTCTGTACGCCGCAATCATCGTCAAGAAGGTCGACGCGCAAACCCGCGCGAAGACCAGCATCAACGAGCTGCTGCGCCCATAAGTCAAACCACCACGAAGGTCTTGTCATGATTCTCGACAAACTGTTCCAGTTGATGGCCGAAAAGCAGGCCTCGGATATTTTCATCTCCGCAGGCGCGCCGATCCACATCAAGATCCAGGGCAACACGCTCCCGGTCAACCAGCAGATCATGCTGCCGGACATGATCGAGAAGATCGCCTACGAACTGATGTCGCCGGATCAGATCAAGACCTTCGAAGCGAACTGGGAGATGAACCTGTCGTTCGGGGTGCCGAATGTCGGCAACTTCCGCGTCAACATCTTCCGCCAGCGCGGCTCGACCAGCATCGTCATCCGCTTCATCCTGGGCAACATCCCGGCCCTCGACGACCTCGGCCTACCGACCATCCTCGGCGAGCTAATCATGGAGAAGCGCGGCCTGATCCTGATCGTCGGCGCCACGGGCTCAGGCAAGTCGACGACCATCGCCTCGATGCTCGACCACCGCAACGCCAACCGTTCCGGCCATATCCTGACCGTCGAAGACCCGATCGAATTCCTCTTCAAGCACAAGAAATCCATCGTCAACCAGCGTGAAATCGGCATGGACACGCTGGACTGGCAATCGGCCCTCAAGAATGCCATGCGCCAGGCCCCGGACTGCATCCTGATCGGCGAAATCCGCGACAAGGACACCATGCAGGCAGCCATCGCCTACTCGCAAACCGGCCACCTGTGCCTCGCCACGCTGCACGCCAACAACTCCTACCATGCGCTGAACCGCATCATCAGCTTTTTCCCGGCGGAAAATCGCCAGGCGCTCTTTCTCGACCTGTCGGTTGCCCTGCGCGCCATCGTTTCGCAACGCCTGGTCAAGAAGCCGGATGGCAAGCGCATCCCGACCTGCGAAATCATGCTCAACACCCGCCACATCAGCGAGCTGATCGAGCGCGGCGAAGTGCAAGGCATCAAGGACGCCATGGAACAGACACTGGCTCCGGGATCGCAGACCTTCGAGCAGGACCTGTTCCGGCTCTACAGCAGCAGCACCATCACCATCGACGAAGCCCTGGCCAATGCCGATTCGCCGACCAACCTGTCGTGGCTCATCAACAATTCCGAATTCGGCAGCACCAACGGCAAGGACGATCGCAAGACCGACGTCGCGCTCGAATTCGACAGCACCAGCGAAGGCGGCACTTCCTTCAAGGAATTCACGCTGAGCCTGGCCGAAAACGACGAAGAAGCCAGCTGATGTCCGACCCCACGTTTGAACTGGCCCGGCAGATCATTTCCTGCCACTCGGTCACGCCGGAAGATGGCGGTTGCATGGAAATCATCACCGAGCGCCTCAAGCCGCTCGGTTTCAGCATCGAATTCATCAACCGCAACGGTGTCACCAACCTCTGGGCACGTCGTGGCACGACCGCCCCGTTGTTTGTTTTCGCCGGCCATACCGACGTCGTGCCGACCGGCCCGCTCGACCAATGGACCTCGCCACCGTTCGCCCCGGAAGTCCGCGCCGGCATGCTCTACGGGCGCGGCACGGCCGACATGAAGTCATCGGTCGCCGCCTCGGTAACGGCCGTCGAAGCCTTCATCGCCGCCAACCCGAACCATCCCGGCTCGCTCGCCTTCCTGCTCACTTCCGATGAAGAAGGCGATGCCATCGACGGCACCGTCGCCGTCGTCGAAGTGCTCAAGGCGCGTGGCGAAACCCTCGATTTCTGCATCATCGGCGAACCGACTTCGGTCAACACCCTTGGCGACATGATCAAGAACGGCCGGCGCGGCTCGCTGTCCGGCGTGCTGACGGTCAAGGGCATCCAGTGCCACATCGCCTACCCGGAAAAAGGTCGCAACCCGATCCACGAAGCCGCCCCGGCCCTGGCCGAACTGGCCGCGACGCGTTGGGATGAAGGCAACGACTATTTCCCGCCAACCACCTGGCAGGTTTCCAACATCCACGGCGGCACCGGCGCGACCAATGTCATCCCCGGTCAACTGGAAATCAAGTTCAATTTCCGCTTTTCCACGGCCAGCACGCCGGAAGGCCTGCAGCAGCGCCTGCGCGCCATCCTCGAAAAGCACAATCTGGATTACGACATCCAGTGGACACTCGGCGCCCGCCCCTTCCTGACCGGCCGTGGGCCGCTGGCTGACGCGGCGGCAACCGCCATCCACGAAATCTGCGGCATCGCCACCGAGCTATCGACCACGGGCGGCACATCCGACGGCCGCTTCATCGCCGAAATCTGCCAGCAGATGCTCGAAATCGGCCCGGTCAACGCGACCAGCCACAAGATCGACGAGTGCATTGCCGTCGACTCCCTGCCCAAGCTCTCCGCCATTTATGGCCGCATACTGCGGCAGTTGTTAGTTGCTAGTAGTTAGTTACTAGCCAAGCCCTCCTGCTAACAACTAATAACTAGCAACTACCGACTAATAATGACCACTGCCGCCAAAACCGAACTGTTCACCGTTCGCGACTACATTCGTTACGCCGTCAGCCGTTTCAACGCCGCCCAGCTCTTCTTCGGCCACGGCAGCGATAACGCCTGGGACGAAGCCATCTACCTAACGCTGCACACACTCAACCTGCCGCTCGACCGCCTCGACCCCTTCCTCGATGCCCGCCTGCTGCCGCACGAGCGCGAACTGCTGCTCGACATCTACACCCGCCGCTGCCAGGACCGCCTGCCCGCCGCCTACCTGACCCACGAAGCCTGGCTCGGCGAACATCGTTTCTACGTTGACGATCGCGTCATCGTGCCGCGCTCCTTCATCGCCGAATTACTCGATGAACAGCTCACGCCGTGGATCGACGATCCGTGGGCCATCGAATCCGCCCTCGACCTGTGCACCGGTTCCGGCTGCCTGGCTATCCTGAGCGCCCTCGCCTTCCCCAATGCCGAGGTTGCTGCGGTCGACCTCTCCGAAGATGCGCTTTCCGTCGCCGAGCGCAACGTCGCCGACTATCACCTGAGCGACCGCGTCGAACTGATCCACTCCGATGCCTTCACCAAGCTGGCTGGCCGCAAGTTCGACCTGATCATCTCGAACCCGCCTTACGTCAACGCCGAATCGGTCGCCGCGCTGCCGCCGGAATACCTGCACGAGCCTGAACTGGCGCTCGGCTCGGGCGAAGACGGCCTCGATTTCACGCGCATCATCCTGCGCGAAGCGAAGAAACATCTGACTGACAACGGCATCCTGATCGTCGAAATCGGCCACAACCGCGACCAACTCGAAGCCGCCTACCCGACGCTGCCCTTCACCTGGCTCAACACCGCCGCCGGCGACGAATTCGTCTTCCTGCTCAACGCCGCAGATTTACCCGATTGAGCCAGCTCTACGAAATGCCCAGCCCGTTCGATGTCGAAACGGGCACCGTCCTCATGCATGAGCCGGCATGGGCGCGGGAAGGCGAACTGCGCGCCCAGTTGCTCGACGAAAGCTATCCCAAGCCCTTCGTCATCGACGACGGCAAATCGCGTTTTCTCTATTTCAGCGTCCGCCTCATGCAGAGCGAAATGTCGCTCAAAGCGCCGCACGACCTGGCCATCCGTTACACGCAGAAAATGATGGCTTTCCTGCTTTTCCAGCCACGGCCGAAACGTATCGTGCTGATCGGCCTCGGCGGCGGCTCGCTGATCAAGTTCTGCTACCAGCGCA
>NZ_JAVHPH010000163.1:0-4710 GCF_036170495.1 Azonexus sp. | reverse complement strand
GGAAGGGGTAGTGAATCCCCTGCCACTCGACCTCGCCCTTTTCACGAACGGCGGCGAAGACTTTTTCCTTCATTTCCTTGACCTGCTCGATCATCGTCGACGGCACCGCATAGAGTTGGGTACCGACACGCACGAGCAAGGTCTGCGTTACCGCCAGCGTGAGCGGCAGGTAGAGCCGGAAAGTAGTCCCCTGGCCGGGCACGGTCTCGATTTCGATACGCCCGCCAATTTCGCCGACCTCGGTCTTGACAACGTCCATGCCGACGCCGCGTCCAGCCAGTTGAGTCACTTCGGCCGCCGTCGAGAATCCGGGCTGGAAGATGAATTCGAACAGCTTGGCGTCGTCCGCCGCCTGCCCCGGTGGGAGCAGTCCGATGGCCTCGGCCCGGGCGCGGATACGCTCGCTGTCGAGCCCCTTGCCGTCGTCGCTCATGGTCAGAATGATTTCATTGCCTTCCTGCGACAACTTGACGACGATTTCCCCGGCCTCCGGCTTGCCGGCCGCCAGGCGCTCCGCGCGGCTCTCGATCCCGTGCGTCACGGCGTTGCGCAGCATGTGCTCGATCGGTGCCAGCATCTTGTCGAGCACCGAACGGTCGATATCGACCTGACCGCCGACGATATCGAGATTGGCCCGTTTGCCGACTTCCTTGGCGGTCTGCCGGACGATGCGGAACAAGCGTTCGGTCTGGCTGGCGAACGGCACCATGCGCACCCCCATCAGCTCCTGCTGCAGGCTGCGGTTGAGGTGCGACTGGGCAAGAATCGCCGCATTGGCGTCGTCGAGGTTTTTGAGCAGATTCTGCTGAACGGTCGCCACGTCGTTCACCGACTCGGCCATGAAGCGGGTCAGTTCCTGGAAGCGGGTAAAACGGTCGAGTTCGAGCGGGTCAAAATCAACCGCGTTGTCAGGTGTCTGGGCCACACGGGCCTGGATCTGTGACTCGGCCTGAATTTCGATTTCGCGCAACTGTCGGCGCAAACGAATGACATTTTCGGTCAGCTCCAGCAAAGAACCCTTCAGGCCACGCATTTCGCCTTCGATCCGGGTCCGCGCAATCGACAATTCGCCGGCCTCGCTGACCAGACGATCAATGAGATCGGCCCGCACACGCAATGTCGGCCGCTGACCGCCGGCTTCGGCCTCGGCATCGACTTCGGTTTCGAACGGCAGCAACGAACCTGCGGCCACCGGTGTCTGGGCAGCCGTTTCCGGGATTGCCGCCACGGCCGGCGCCGGAGGGCCAGCACGCAGACGCTCGACAGCCTGGTCCAGTGCATCGCAGCCGTTTTCGATTTCGTCGACAAACGCAGGCGCCACGCGGCCGGTGCGCCGCGCCTCCTCAAGCCGCGCTTCGAGCTGGTGGGTCGCTTCGCCGAGATTCATCGCCCCGGCCATGCGCGCGCTGCCTTTGAAGGTGTGCAGCAGTCGGGCAATCGCATGCGGCGCCGCGTCAGCCGCCAGGTCGCTACGCCAGGCGCGGACCTGGGCGGTTAGATCGCGCAGCAGATCGACAGCTTCTTCGAGGAAAATCGGCAGCAGTTGTTCGTCGAACTCGTCATTGAGCAGCGGCAAGGCCGCTGCCGGCGGAACCGGAAGCGTCTCGGCGTCGACCTCGGGAGCTGGCGCCCCCCGGTCTGCCAGTTCAAGGATCTCGGCGCCGGCCGGCAGGGCCTCGTCGCCGGCCAGGGCGGCATGGAATATATCCTCCAGTGCCGCAATCAACTGTATTTGCTCATCCGGCGAACGCTGCAAGGCGAGCCCGGCAAACATTTCTTCCAGGGTAATGATGGCCTGGCGAACGGTTTCAATTCCTTCGATACTCTCCGCCTGCCCCGAGCCATCTCGCCGCAACAAGGCGTGCTCAAGCGCGATGGCCAGCCGGTTCAGCGGCATCAGGCCAACCGTAGCCGCAATGCCGCCAAGGGTATGCGCAGCACGGGTCATTTCAAAGGTGGTCGGGGCCGAAGGGTCGGCGTCGATGACCGCATAGCTATCGACCAGCGTCTGCAGATGCCCGCGCGCTTCTTCGCGGAAGATGTCGTAAAGGGTTGGCGACTCGCTGACCGGCCCCGGCACAACAAGCGGAATTTGCTCGTTTTCCGGCGTTGACCGTAGCATTGGCGCTGCCGGCTCGACCGGAGCTTCAATCGACTCGACTTCCCGGGCTGGCTCGGCGACCCTTTCCGCAGGTGCCTCGACCACCGAAGGTTCGCTGGCAAAGATGGCCGCTGTTTCAATCGTTGGCAGCACCGCCTCGACAGCGCCAAGCGGAACCTCAGTCAATTCAATGACTTCTTCGACCGGCTCAAGCGCCTCTTCAGGCGACTCGGAGACCGCCGAAGCGACGGGCTCTTCAATGAGCATGACCGTCTCGCCAACCGCTACCGGCGCGGCCTCCATCGATTGAGCGAGCGGAACGTCAACGCCGCGCAACCGGGCAGCGAGGGCAACCAAGGCCACCGGATCGGGGGCTCGGCCCTGGCCGGACTCGAGATGAACCACCCACGCCGCAAACAAGGCATGCGCTTCGTCGATCATGCGTTGGAGATCCGGCGTTACCGCCGTGTCCTGACGCAACCACAGGTTCAACGTCTGTTCGAGCTCCCACGCCGCTTCGCCAAGATCCTTGAGACCGACCATCCGGCCGCTCCCCTTCAGGGTATGCATCGAGCGGCGAACGGTCGTCAGTGCCTCGACGTTATCCGGGGCACCAGCCAGCAAGGCTTTCTGCTCCGCGATGGTGGCCAGCACTTCGTTGGCTTCCTCGAGGAAGATCGATAGCAGCTCGGCATCAATTTCTTCGTGGCTGGATTCGGCCAGCTGCAGCGTTTCGGCCGAAGGCGCCGGCGCATCGGGCGCCAGCGGCTTGAGCCCGGACAAGGCGGCATCGACCTCGACGCCTGATTGCAAAGCCGCCAGCGCGGCTTTGGCCGACTCGCCCAGTTCACGGTTAGCAACGAGGTCAGCATCCTTCTGGATGTCCTGCAGATTTTGCTTGAGCTCATCCTGCAGGCGAACATCTTGCGGTGTTTCCTTGAGCGCATCGGCGAGAACATGCATGTCCCGCGCCTGCTGGACAAGGAGCGCTTCGACCGTCGGCGCCGAAGCAGCTTCCGGCTCCAGCACGGGCTCATCCGACACCGCGTTATTCATGCGACGAACGAAGGCATCGAAATCGGTTTCGCCGTTTTGCAACGAGTCAACGAAGAAGCCGAGCAGCGACAACTGGTGAGCAACCGCCTCGAAGTCTTCGTTAGCCGGCAGATAATCCGGCTGCGCGAATTGCTGGATGCTGGCCGCACACTCCTTGAGGCTGTTGACCGCCCCAAAATGGCCAAGCATGGCCAACGCCCCGCTGATCTGCTTGATCGGATTCTCAAGCTGGAGGAGGTCGTGTGCCTTGCTCGGATCCCGGAAGAATCCGTCAAGCGCCTGTTCGATCTGGGCCAGATTGTTCTGGATTTCCCGCCCAACCTGACCGATCAATAGCTTTTCCTGCGCCCGCCGCGTCATCTCGTCAAGCAGCGGAATGCCGTCGTCGGCCGCCGGCCGACCGGCAATGCAGGCATAGAGACGGGCGACCATAAGGTCGACTTGCTGGGCGAAATCGGTACCCAGGCGCCGGAAATTCTCCTGCGCATTCTCAAGCAGCAGAATAGTCGTCGCCACTTCCATAGCTACCGCGTCATTGAATCGCGACGGCTCTTCGGACAGCCAGTTGGCAATGGCGCCGAGGCCTTGGCCAAGACGCTTGAGATCGGTCTGGCCAATTTCCCCGGTCAGCAGGGCGCAGTTGCGCGCGTTGTCGACAAACCCAGCCAGACTGCCCGTGTTGCCGGTACAAAACCGGCCCCATAATTCTTCAACTGCCGTCAGCGCCTCGCGCAACTTGCGCAACTCGCCGTGATGCGGCAGGGGTGCCGCGTGTGTCGCCGCGCTCGGCAACAGATCCGCCAGGCCAAAAACCGACTGCACCTCGGCAATGGACGGACTCAGATCAGCCGGCGCCTGGGCGATGTAATAAAGCGACTCACGCAGAACACGCTCGGCCACGTTGTTCGAGCCACTGACCAGACGCCGAATCTGGGCATCGATCCGCGAACACAGTTGGCGCGACGAAGGATCGGCGCCGAGCACCGGATCAGCCAACGCCTCAAGGGCGCCGAGTGAAATCCACCAGAAGGAACGTGCTGCCGGCGTTGGTTGAACCGCCTCGATTTCAGCGATGGCCTCGCGCATCATGCGGCGACCGGCTTCGGCCTCGGCCGGATATTTCAACCAGCGCAACAACCCCTTCTGGAACTGCATGCGCTTGACTTTGAGGGTACGCAACAGCGCTTCAGCGTCAAGTTTAGGAGCCTCCGCCTCGCGTTTTGGCGGTCGACGCGAAAGATCGGGATAAAACAAATCGCATGGATGCGCCCCGGCCAGACCGCGCGCCGTCTCCAGAGACTGATAGACCGGCAGCAAAACAAGCGGATGATTTGGTTCACCAGCCATCAGGTCATCAAGATATTGCCCCAGGGCACCCAGCGTCTGGCGCAAAACGGCGACGGCGGCATCGCCAGACGGCAATCGCTCGTCTTCCATGCCAGTCAGCAAGGCCTCGGTGGCCTCAGTCAGCAGCGTAACGCCTTCCAGACCGACCATGGCCAGCGCGCCGTGCACCTGGTGAACATGGGTCCGGCAGAACTTGAGCTGCGTCC
>NZ_JAVHPH010000162.1:0-4728 GCF_036170495.1 Azonexus sp. | reverse complement strand
TCGATGATGTAGGCGCAGGCGCGGTCGTCCTTGTCGCCTTCCATCTTGCCGTAGCCCATGGTGCCGACGTGGATGCCGGAAGCCCCTTGCAGACGCGACATCTTGGCCAGCACGTAGGCGGTGTAGCCGCGCTTCGACGACGGCGAGGTGATGGCGCCGTGGCCGGCCCGGTGATAGTGCAGGTACTGGTTCGGGTATTGCCGGCGGGCGGTGGTGATCATGCCCGGGCCGCCGACGTAGCCATCGACCAGGAAGGCCAGCTTGTCGGCATCGGGGCCGAAGGCGGCGAGGGCGAAATCGGCGCGGGCGCACATTTCGAAATGGTCGTCGGCCGTGATGTTCATCGAGAACAGCTTGGCTTCGCCGGTTTCGTCCATCGCCCGTTTCATCGCGTCGTAGACCAACGGGATGGTCTGCTTGAGCGGCGCGAAAACCTGGTTGCCCTGCGGCTCGTCGTTCTTGATGAAATCGCCACCGAGCCAGAACTCGTAGGCGGCTCGGGCGAAGGGTTCCGGGCGCAGGCCGAGCTTGGGCTTGATGATGGTGCCGGCGATGTAGCCGCCGTCTTTCACCGGTCGGCCGAGGATGCGCCAGAGGTCGGCGATGCCCTTGGCCGGCCCGTCGAATAGCTCGATGGCGCGGCGCGGCACGTAAAAATCGACCAGCTTGGCGTATTCAATATCGCCCATGCCCTGGTTGTTGCCGATGGTCAGCGTCAGGAAGGAGGCCATCATTATGCGGCCGTCGGTCATGTTGCGGTCGAACAAGTCAAGCGGGTAGGCGATGCGCGTGTCCTCGGTCGCCTCGTCGATGTCATAAACCAGCGCATCGACGCCTTTGGTGAAGTCGTCGGTGGTGCTCACCTCGACGTTGGTGCCGGTCGAAGACTCGGCGGCGAAGTGGGCGGCGGCTTCGAGATAGCCGTGGCCGGCCTTCGGCTTCATCTTGTAGGCGCAGAGGATGTGCCGGCCACCGGCGATCAGTTCGGCTTCGGTCAGGCTGAGGTCGGCGTAGCGGTTTGACTGGTCCATCGTCTTGTCTCCTGGGTTATTCGTCGGGGAAAAACTATGGACTGAATGCTAGGCGTGGCTATTGATAAATAATAGTCACGTGTTTTTATTCGATGCTTAAGTGATTGCTGAATTGTTCACTCCCTCCCCTTCAAGGGGAGGGCCGGGGTGGGGATGGGTTAATTCATGCACGATCCTGCAATTTCAGACCCCATCCCCCACCCAGCCTCCCCCTTGAAGGGGGAGGAGTCGAAGTGCACGCGCTGGCTCTGGCTCAATTCGCACGGAAAACGGGAGGATGTGCGGAGTGGCGTAAAATGGCGGGCTAATCAGGGCACCAACGTGCCAGCCTGACCACTGACAAAGGGACTATGAAAGACTATTACGGCTTGCTCGGCGTCTCGCCCGACGCGACCACTGAGCTGATCAAGACGGCCTATCGCAAGAAGGCGGCGCAGTTTCACCCTGACCGCAACCCGGCGCCCGATGCGGCGGCCAAGTTCCGCGAGGTGCAGGAGGCTTACGAAGTGCTGGCGGATGTTGATCGCCGCAAGGTTTATGACGAGACGCGACGCTCCAGCCTGATCGATGACCCCCTGGCCGTCGCGCGCGAAGTCTGGTCCAGCCATTTAGGAAAAATGCAGCAGTGAAAAAATCTTATTACTTTGCCGAGCTGTCATCGTCGTACGACGCCGAAATCCAGGATCTGCTCAACGATTCGGAAGGCAAGTCGGCGCTCAAGGCCCGGCTCAAGGAAAAGCGTCAGGAACTGGCGTCCATCCTGCCGATGATCGAATTCGCCCCGGAGATGGTCGTGCCGGTGTTCTACGACGCATTTTCCGTCGCCAACCCGAAGGCGATGACGGCGGTGGTCGGCTGTGAGCCGGACGACGGCGATTTCCCCGGCTGGGACGCTGTTTCCCCGCTCGTCACGGTGGCCCCGTGGGCGGCGCCTTATGTGACGGCCGTGTTGGCCGAGCGGGCTGGCGACGACTTCATGGTGACGGCCGCCTGCCTGGAATTCATCCGCCAGTTTGACCACAGTGCACCGCCGGTCGCCGCCGACGGTGACGAGGATGCGGACAGCGAGCCCAGCGATGACGATGACGGCCGCGACGATGACGGTGGTGAGCGCGACCTGGCCGAAGCCGGCGATGACTGGCTGGGCGAACAGGGCTTCGATTCGCTCAAGTCCTGACCCCCGGCCCGCAGAACACGATCCATTTAATAAGGCAAGACATGACGCATCCCGTTGTACTCAAGACATCCCAGCTCATTCTGGCCGGCGACCTCAAGGGCGCCGAAACGGCGCTGGCCAACATCGCCGACAGCGAGGGCGACGACGCCCTGGTCGAGGTCATGAACGATATTGCGCCGAAGGATTTGCTCGCCGTCATGCGCGGCTTCGATGGCTCCAGGCAGTCGGTCGTCAACATGCTCGTCACGCCCGAGCAGTTCGCCCGCGCCGTCATCCTTGAAACGCGCTACCGCGACCAGACGCACGCCGCCCTGCACGGCATGATGAACGCCGTGCTTTACCGCGACGAGGAGATGACCGCCGAGTATCTAGAGGCGATCGGCGAGATTGATGGTGGCTACGAAGTGCTGGCCAATTATTTCGCCGAGCGCGACGACGAATTGCTGGCTTTCGCCATGTCCGGCGTCTTCTCGGAAGACTTTGATGCCGAGCACGCCCATGAATCAAAGTCGATCTCGTGGCTTAACGAAAAGATCGAAGAGATCGACGAAGCCCTGCATGAAGGCAACTCCATCGCCGGTTCGCGCCCCAAAGTGCCGCGTTCGGAGATCGCCGACCACGACTGGCAGGAAACCGCCTGGGTGCTGCGCTACGAGTTGTCGGACATTTTCGAGCAGATCGTCATCACCCTGCGCGACCGCCTGCAGCACCGCATCGAGGCGCTCGAGGAAGGCGAAGCCGAGGATAGCAAGCCGAAATCCGCTCCGGCCGCGGCGGTGGATGACGAGGAATCGGCGCTCTAAGGATGGCGGCAATCAACAACTCCGTTGCGCTCGTCGATGATCGGCCATTTTTCGAGAAAGCCGTCCGCTACGGGCTCGAGCACGGCATCCTGACGCGCGAAACGATGGCCCGCATCGAAGCCGATGCGCCCAAGGGCATCGTCCAGATTGCCGACCATTTCGGTACCGCCTACCTGCGCACCGATCTCGAAAGCGCCGTGATGCGCATGGCCAACCTGATCAGCCTCTATCTCGAAGATTTCTCGAACGGCGACCTGCGCGCCGCCGCCATGTCGCTGCGCGACAACACGCTGCTCTCCCATTCGCGCGGCGGTTCGGAAATGCTCAAGCGCCTGCACGCGATGCCCGGCGACACCAGCCTGCATGCGCGCAAGGTGGACGCGCCGGGGCAGAAAATCTTCGTCAACGAGCGCAGCTTTGCCTTCCCGCTCAGCGTCGCCCGCTACCGGGCACAGGTCGCGCAATGCCAGGCCAACCAGATGCGCATCGATTTTGCCCGCTGGCTGGCCCGGCAACTGAACACCCGGCCGGAAGAATGCGAAGACTACAGCGCCGAAGAAGTCATCCGTTCGGCCATGCTGCTTCTCTACGTCGGCGCCACAACGCTGGAAATGCCGTCGAAGCGTGAGTTCGTCCAGCTCGTTGAGGCGCTGCGCAAGAAAAGCTTCAAGCCCAAGCCAGCCACCGTCGATGCCTTCCTGCGCGAAGCGCCGACCGCCTTCCAGGATATGACCCGGCAGGCCATGCAGGGCTTCATCGATGACGCCCTGCCGCGCCTCAAGTCGCCGGAAAAATCGCCCGACGAAATTCTCCACGCCGAAGCCCAGGGCGCCTTTTTCGTCCGCGACCAGCCGGAAGAAGACGTCGTCGCCTACGACCGGCTCGTCGCCAAGGAATGGGTGCGCATCACCAAGGGCGACGCCGACGATCCGGCCGTGCTGGCGACCATTTTCCTCAACGTCGCCACCGGCCATCCGGCGAAGGCCGCCGCCCTGCTCAAGGAGGCGAAGAGCATCATTGCCACCTTCCGCACCCAGGGTTTCGACAGCAAGGCGGTGCTCGCCTTTATCGACGAGCATGCCCCGTTCGAGCAGCGCGAAGACCTCAAGCTGATGTGGTCGCAGGATTTGCAGCCGGACGCCGAAATCCATCTCGCCGACAACGACCCGCAGATGCCGGACAGCCACATGGATCGCGCCTTGAAATATTTCCGCCAGAATTGCGTGGCGAACTGGAAGGGCAGCCGCTAGGGAGGTTGCCACACCCCAAGGGTGCTTCCTTCGGGGCGCGGTCAACCGGGAAAAACGGCCAAAAATGAAATGGCTTGGCAAATGCCCAAAACCATCCCCCGCGCGCTTGCCACACGGCTGACCCACAAATTCCTTAAAATAAGCAGCCATGAAATCCCCGCTCATCTCGCTGTGCCGTTCCCTCACGCTGGCCGCGCTCGCCAGCCTGAGCCTGAGCGCCTGCCTGGCGACGAAAGCGCCGCGTTCCTACCAGTCCGAGGCCTTCTCCAGCGAGACGCCGTTCCAGTATTACAGCAACCGGGATGCTGAAGCTGCCTGCGAAATCGGCAAGCGCGCCCTGCTCAGCCAGGGCTATCAGATCGACGAAGAAAAACCGCAAAGCGTTCGCGGCGAAAAGTTTTTCCGGCCGCGGCCCGACGAGGCAAACCGCCTGAGCATCACCCTCGTCTGCCTGCCGAGCAGCCTCG
>NZ_JAVHPH010000161.1:0-4745 GCF_036170495.1 Azonexus sp. | reverse complement strand
CACAGCGCCTGTTGTTCGCCAATATGAAGAACAACGTTGCGGCACTCGATGAAGTCTCCGAGTTGCTGGGTAGCCTGCGCGAAGCCTGGGCGCAAATTACACCGGGCGAACAGGCGGCTGCGTAATCGATGAACATGGCCGGTTACGCCTCATTGCTCAAATACTCCCGGCAAATGCTTGAACTGGCCAAGCAGCAGGCGTGGGAGCCTCTCGCCGAGGCGCAGCAACAACGCGCCACGCTCATCGCAGGAATGCGTACCCAAAATCCCCCTTTGACGGCAGCCGAGCAGACCGCCGCGGCACAAACCATCCGGGAAATCCAGAACCTGGATCGGGAGATTCTGGCGTACGTAACCCCGTGGCGCGACGATGTGGCAAAGCTGTTGGCCCGCCTTGCACCTTCGCCATAATCGTCCGGCATGATTCCCCCCGATGTTGCCAGCAGTTTGCGGCTGGTATTGCCCGACACTAGCGCGCTACAGTCTCAGCAAACAGCCCCTGTACCGGCGGCACAACGTGTCGCCGATGTGCTCAGCAATGCGGTTCCCGGCCAGCGCATCCTGGCCGAAGTTCAGGCCATGCTGCCGAACGGCACCTACCGCGCCGTCGTCGCCCAACGCGAAATCACACTGGCCCTGCCTTTTTCGGCGAAAGCCGGTGACACCCTTGAACTTGAAGTCGCCGAAAGTGATGGCAAGCTCATCCTCGCCTTCATCGCCAATCGCTCTTCAGGAAAGACCGCTGCAAGCCCGCCTGAATCGGTCAGCACCTCTTTGAGCACCGCCGGCAAAGTTATCGGCAACTTGCTGACCCCGCTGGAAGGTGAAGGCAAGCAGGCTGCACCGGCTGCGCTTAACCGCAGCCAACCGCTGGTCGAAACGATGCCCAAATCCGCGGCTGATCTGGCGCCCGTATTGAAGCAGGCGCTCAGCCAGAGTGGCATGTTCTATGAAGCGCACCAGGCGCGTTGGGTGAGCGGCGAACTGCCCACGGCAGCCCTGCTCCTGGAGCCGCAAGGCAAGCAGTCCCCGGCACCGGCGAATGCGCCTGAATTCATCAATCGCAGCTCAAATTTCCCACCCGGGAATGCTTTGCTCGACACAAACCCTACGGTCAACCGGAATTTTGGCGAAAAAACAGAAGGCTTGTCGCTGAGTCAAAGCCCGGCGACAACGACACCACAATCCACCGTTTCGACAAGCGCGGCGACCATCCCGAATGAAAATCCGGTGCCGCGTGAATTGGTCCCATTGGTTCAACAACAGCTGAACGGCCTGGCAACGCAGAATTTCGTCTGGCAAGGCCAAGTCTGGCCGGGGCAAGCGATGTGGTGGGAAATTACCGGTGATCCGGAATCGAAGTCCTCACTGGAAACCGAACAAGCCAGCCAGTGGCAGACCCGCCTCAAACTCGATTTACCCGCCCTCGGCGGCATCGATGTCACGCTTCGACTGGGCGCGGGCGGCGCATTGGCTGTTTCAGCCAGAGCAGAAAATCCGGCCAGCGAGTCAACGCTGCGCAACAGCACTCAGTCGCTTCGTGAGCAACTAGCGGCAGCCGGGCTGACGCTAACCCAACTCCACGTCGATCATGGCCAAGCCGGGGAGTGACGCCACCCGCGAGGCAGTCGCCCTGGCCTACAGCCAGACCGATGCCGCACCGCGCGTCGTCGCCAAAGGCAAAGGGCTGATTGCCGAGCAGATCATCGCCCGCGCCAAGGAACACGGCATTTATGTCCATGAATCGCCGGAGCTCGTCGCCCTGCTAACCCAGGTGGATATTGACGAGCGCATCCCCCCCCAGTTATACATGGCGGTGGCTGAACTTCTCGCCTGGCTTTACCGTCTTGAACACGGTAGCTCCACCACGCAGATCGGCCTGTCCGCTCAACCTCCACCCTGATCCAGGTTTCATGACCCTCGCCCAGAACGAAGTTTCGGTTCCCGTTTTCGAAATCGACCAGCCCGCCACCTACGGCAAGTACCTCCTCCACAACCGCGCTGAAATCTTTGTGCATCTGCGCGCCCTGCTCAAGCACCGCACACTGATCACGGTCTATCTGGACGAAGGCAAGGAATTTTTCCTGTCGACCCTACTGTCGATCGACGAAAACGCCAACCAGCTAATTCTCGACGGATCGAACCACACAGCAAGTAACGATGCTGCACTCAAGGCCACGCGGATAACACTGTCAGCCCCGCTGGAACGGGTCAAAATCCAGATTCGCCTACCCGGTCTGTCGATGGCCACCATCGATGGTAAAAAAGCCTTGATCGCCGCGCTCCCGGCATCCATTCTGCGTTTGCAGCGACGCGAGTTCTTTCGTGTCGAAACGCCTCATCACACCACGCCCCTGCGATGCAAACTTGCCGTCCCGAATCGGGGTGGCGGCCACTCTGTCGTCGATTACCCCCTATTTGACCTGAGCGGTGGCGGACTTAGTTTGCTCGGGCCGGTCGACGACGCCGAACTGTTTTCACTCGGTGAACTGTTTCACGATTGCCGCCTCGAAATCCCCGGCGAAAGCGTGCTTTCGGTCAATCTTCGCGTCTGTGAAGTCCTGAAAATCGAGATGATCGACGGCCAGCAACAATTGCGGCTAGGCTGCGAATTTGTCAGCCTGCCGGGAACCCGGTTGGCCTTCATTGAGCGCTACATCACGCGGCTGGAACGCGAACGCAAAGCGCTCCGCTCAGAACTGGAATACTGAGCTTCAGCTTAAACCTGAATGTTCATCACGTCCTGATAGGCCGTAACCAGCTTGTTGCGCACCTGAACCATTTCCTGGAAGGAAACACTGGCCGTCTGCAGCGCGATCATCACCTCATGAAGATTCTGGGTGGTGTCACCAGCGGCAAGTTTTTCCGCCATCGTGTCAGCCTGCTGCTGGGTTTGATTGACCTTGTCGATAGATGACTTCAGCACCTGCGCAAAATCCACCCCACCAGCTGCCCCGCTAGCCGCGCTCTCAGCCGGCTTACCGGAGGCCTGTGCGGCGGTAGACCGCAGCACGCTCAACATTTGCTCAATACCTTGGGTGTCCATAACCAGCTCCTAGAATCTGCCTCAATACAAGCAATAGTCAGGCCAATATCAGTCCTTGAAAAATCCTTCATCGCGGTACTGCTGCAATTTATAACGCAATGTCCGCTCCGAAATCCCCAGGCGTTCAATGGCCGCCTTCCTTGAGCCATTGACTTCGGCCAAGGTCCGCAGGATATGTTCGCGCTCCAGATCCTTCATGTTATCAACCTTTTTGTCTGCTTCCGGCACCAGCACTTCGACCGGACCCCGCGCCGCAAAGCCGGCCGCCACTGGGGCCAGGCGGAGATGTTCGACACCGATCTCCGACCCGGTCGACAAGATCAGGGCCCGCTGAATGACGTTTTCCAGCTCCCGGACATTGCCAGGCCAGGAATGCTGCACCAGCGCCTGCTCTGCCAAAGCCGCGAAACCAACCCCATTCCGACCAAAGCGACCGCCATGTTCGACCAGAAAATAGCGGGCAATCGGCACAATATCGAGCGGCCGATCACGTAGCGGCGGGATGTCCACCGGAAACACGTTGAGGCGGTAAAAAAGATCCTCGCGGAAAACCCCTTTCGCCACCGCCTCGGCCATATCGCGATTGGACGTCGCAACGATGCGGATATTCAGCGCTACCGGCTTCTTGCCCCCCACCCGCTCGACCTCGCGCTCCTGCAAAACGCGCAGTAACTTGGCCTGGAGCCCCATCGGCATCTCGGTAACTTCATCCAGCAGCAGCGTACCGTCCTGCGCCTGCTCGAACTTTCCGGCCTGCGCCTGCTGAGCGCCCGTAAAGGCTCCCTTCTCATAACCAAACAAGGTTGCCTCAAGCAAACTATCCGGAATTGCGGCGCAGTTGATCGCCACGAACGGCCCGTTCCGACGCGCCGACTGCCGATGAATGAAGCGAGCGACCACTTCCTTTCCAACCCCTGATTCTCCCGTAAGGAGAACCGTTGCATCGGTCTGCGCCACGCGCTGGGCGATGGCAAACAACTCACGACTGGCCGGATCAATGGCCACAACACCAGTGCCGGCATCGGTATCCGGCAATTCGTATTTGTTGATGTGGGCAAGCAAGGCCTTCGGCTCAAAAGGCTTGAGAAGGAAGTCACAGGCGCCCGAACGCATGGCATCGACCGCCTTGTCCACCTCGGCATACGCCGTCATCAGCACCACCGGCAGATGCGGCAGACGCACCCGAATTTCCTTTAACAGCGAAATGCCATCCATCGGCATCATCCGCACGTCGCTGACGACAATCGAGAAAGCCTGCTCAGCTAGCACTTTCAAAGCAGCTTCGCCGCCATCAACGGCCACATGAGGGCGCCCGGCGAGTTCCAGCGTGTCGCCAATCGCCTCGCGCAGGCTCGGATCGTCTTCGACGACAAGAATCGGCAAACTGTGTTCAGCCATGGTGTTCAGATTCGCTCTCTACCGGCGCAACCGGCAAGGTAATGACAAATTCGGCGCCTTCGCCCGGCTCGGAAAAAAGCTCAAGCGTCCCGCCATGCGCCCGTACCACACCGAGCGCGATGGCCAAACCCAAGCCAGTCCCCTGCCCCTTGGTGGTAAAGAAAGGCTCGAAGATGCGGGCCTGCATTTCACATGAGATTCCCGGACCACTATCGCGTACAGCCACCGCCACAAGATCGCCACGAACATTGCCGGACAGGCAAATTTTGCCGCCCGCCGTTGTCGCCTGCATGGCATTTTCC
>NZ_JAVHPH010000160.1:0-4780 GCF_036170495.1 Azonexus sp. | reverse complement strand
ATAAAAGGGAATAGCCATGTTCAAACGTCATCTCATGGTCGCCTGCTTGACCGGCACCGCCACCTTTGCCGGGCTCGGCCTTTCCGCCTTCGCCACCGACGACCCGCAAGTGTTGGTCGCGATGGTGGCCAACACTGAAGCACAGGACGCGGCGCTCGGCAACAAGGTCGAAACCTTGCTACGCGCCGACATCGGCCTGGCTGGTTCGCAGTTCCGCATCCTTGCCAAATCCGCCGTCGTTACCGTTGGCGGCTCGGTGCCCGACGAACATGCGCTGCGCCGGGCGCTCGATCTGGCCAGCGGCGTGCGCGGTGTGCGTGAAGTGCGCAACGCCATGGAGGTCGATCTCCCAAAGTGAGAGAAGAGAGCGGCTCCGGCCTCTTGAAGGCGCTATTCAATCTGATTCCAGAGTCACCAGTAGCGCGCCTTCGGCGACTGTATCGCCCTCTGTAACGTGGATTTGAACCACCCGGCCCGCCTGCGGGCTGGGAATATCCAGCGCCACTTTGCCGGTTTCCAGCGTCAGAATGTTGTCGTCGCGCTCCACCCGGTCGCCCACCTTCACCAACAGCTCCAGAATGAAGATGTTACCGCTCGCGCACGAGCCGCAACTCGACCAGCACTCGGGGTATTTCGGCATACGAACGAAGGAGAAAGACATACGCTTTTTTTCGGCGGAAACCTTGCATTCTACGGCAATGCCCGTATAATGCGCCGCTCTGACAGTGCGCCCGTAGCTCAGCTGGATAGAGTACTTGGCTACGAACCAAGGGGTCGGGCGTTCGAATCGCTCCGGGCGCACCAGCAGAACAACCCGCCGAAGGTTGAAAAAAATTGGCAACGCAGCAAAAAGCAGTTTAAGTGTGCGCCCGTAGCTCAGCTGGATAGAGTACTTGGCTACGAACCAAGGGGTCGGGCGTTCGAATCGCTCCGGGCGCACCAAACAACTCTGAAATATCAAGCGTTTAGGCCAATCTTTGATTGGCCTTTTTGCTTTCTGGCGCCGCCGTGGCAAATGTGTGCCACCGCCCCGGCTTTTTTGCTGCGGTCAAACGGGATCTTCAGTCCCCGTACTGCGCAAGATCTCCGCCTGAAAGACAAGTATCTGGTGAGAGAGCCTTGGCTGTTTCCGGCGGGCTTAAACCCCTGCAAGCACTAGCCCCGTCGCTTGACTAGACCCGGGTGCCGCCGCATAGTCGTGACCCCATGAAGAAGTTGTACGCCCCCTCTCCGCAAGACGAAGACCTTGATCTGGCTGTGCGCGTCCGGGCGGATCAGTTGCATCTGCTTTACCAGCAATCGTTTCCGGCCATTTTCCTGAGTGTCGTTGTGGCCGTGGTGCTGTGTCAGATGCTTTGGGATGGGGTTCGGCACGAGTTGCTGATTGGCTGGCTGGCAGTCATCTGCGCTGGTGGGGTTATGCGCTGGACCCTGTTCTGGCAGCATCGTCGCCGTCGGCCGGAAGGGCTGCAGATTCTGGAGTGGGAGCGCAGTTACGCTGTCACGCTGTTCATCACCACATCGTTGTGGGGGCTTGGTGTCCTGTGGATCAGCAGCGAAAGCGCTCTGGTTCATCAGCTCATCGAGTTCATGTTTCTGCTCGGCATGGCGGCGGGGGCTTTCTCGCATTATTCGGCCCGGCGCTACATGGTGGTCGGGGCGATGGGCACGATTTTGCTGCCGACGATAGGCTTGTTCCTGCTCAGCGGGCAGCCGATGAAGCTCAGCCTGGGCCTCGCCGCCTTGCTGTATATGGGCCTGTTGGTGCGGGCCAGTACGGTTTGGTCGCGGGCGCAGGGTGAAAATTTCGCCTTGACCCACCGGTTGTCGGCGGCCAAGCAGAAAGCCGAGTTGATGGCGCATACGGATGATCTGACCGGGCTGGACAACCGCCGTGCTTTCTTTGATCGCGGGCAGACGCTGGCCAACTATTGCGAGCGGAACAAGTTGCCGTTGAGCATTGCGATGATCGACGCCGATTATTTCAAGCAGATCAACGACCAGTATGGTCATGCCGTCGGTGACGCCGTGTTGTGCGGGCTGGCCGATCAGTTGCGGCGCAGCCTGCGCAAATCGGATGTGTGCGGGCGGATGGGCGGCGAGGAGTTCGCCATACTCTTGCCGGATACCTCGCTGGCCGAAGCCACGGAGTTGGCTGAACGCTTGTGCAAGGCCTATGCGGCGACACCGATACGCAGTGGTGGTGTCGAGGTTGGCAACACGGTGAGTATCGGCGTGGCGAGCGATGGCTACGATATTGAACACTTGCTGCAATGCGCTGACGAGGCGCTTTATCTGGCCAAGGCGGCGGGGCGCAACCGGGTGGTTTCCGACCTAAACGTGGAAGCAGCCCTGAGTTGATGGCGTATGGGCGGGGAGTTGGTTGAATATCAAAATGGCGCTTCTGTTGGAGCGCCATTTTTCATTTCAGCCCGGGATTTCTGGTTCAGGGGCCGGCAAAGCCATTTCATTTTTGGGCGTTTTTTCTGGTTGACCGTGGAGTCGCCTCTGGGTGGTCCGGATTCAAGGCGCAGATTGCCTGGAAAACGCCTATCGGCCATTAGCGACTGCTAATATTTTGCGCTTGCTGGTCGTCAAGCAGTGGCGCCAGCCTGGCCATGTCGCTTTCGCTGTCCTGAAGGAGAGAATCGAGTTGAAAAAAACTTACTGGGTAATCGTTATTCTGGTGTTGCTGGCCGGGCTTGACTGGTACATCCAGGCGCCGGATTCGCGGTCGCGCGAATTGACCCGCGCCATCGAGGCGCAGGCCAGCCCGAAGCTGAAGAATTACCCGTACAAGTTCCGGGTCATCAAGGTCAATGGCGCGACGGCGCTGGTCAGCACGCCGCGCAACGTTGACGTTCCGGCCTTCAAGGCGCTGGCTGTTCTCTATCCGGAGATCGACACCAAGAACCCGAACGGTCCGGCTTTCATCGCGGCCGAGCAGTTGCTGGGCGAGGTGCAGTCCGAGGCGCGGGCAATTGTGTTGGCCCAGCCCGGCATCAAGGATGTGAGCTGGGAACTCGACCGCGACTGGCTGAAGAAGCACTTCATCGAGGTGCCCGAAAAGCGTTGACCGGGAGGCTCCCCGGCCTTGATTTCTCGTTCAGCGGCTGCCGGAGCGATTCTGTTTTTGGCCGGTTTTTCCGGTTGACCGTGGTATTCCGCCCGGACGGGCTGCTGGCCGCGCGCCGGGGCGTTTGGGCGCGTCGTCGAAGCCGACCCAGTTGCTCGGCGTGCCTTTGCCGCCCCGGCCCCCGGCGACCTTCGGTTTCTTGATCTTCTTCGCCGCGATTGCGGCGGCGCCGGTCAGCGGAATGCGGTGGTCGGGTTCGAAGCCAGGTTCTTCTTCGCGGCTGAGCGTTTGCTTGAGCAGTATTTCGATGGCGGCGAGCATCGGGGCTTCGTCGGCGCAGACCAGCGAGATGGCTTCGCCGGTGGCGCCGGCGCGGCCGGTGCGGCCGATGCGGTGGATGTAGTCTTCGGCGACGATGGGCAGGTCGAAATTGACGACTTGCGGCAGGTCGTCGATGTCCAGGCCGCGGGCGGCGACGTCGGTGGCGACGAGGATCTGCACCTCGCCGGCCTTGAAGCTTTCCAGCGCACGCAGGCGGGCCGCTTGCGGCTTGTCACCGTGGATGGCGTCGGCCTTGATGCGCTTGGCGTGCAGGATGCTGACCAGTTCGTCGGCGCCGCGCTTGGTCTTGACGAAAACCAGCACCTGGCCCCATTTCCTGTCCTTGCGCATGAACAGGAAGAGCTCGGTCTTGCGTTTCTTGTCGACCGGCACCATCCACTGTTTGACGGCCTTGACGGTGCTGTTGGGCGGGCTGATTTCGATGGTCAGCGGATTGCGCAGGCGGGCTTTGGCCAGGCTGCGGATGACTTCGGAGAAGGTGGCGGAGAAGAGCAGGGTTTGCCGCTTTTTGGGCAGGGCGGCGAAAACGGCGTCGAGTTCGGTCGAGAAGCCGAGGTCGAGCATACGGTCGGCTTCGTCGAGGACGAGCACTTGCACCTTGTTGAGCTTGAGGGCGTTCTGGCTGTACAGGTCGAGCAGGCGGCCGGGGGTGGCGACGAGGACATCGACGCCACGGCGCAGGCGCATCATCTGCGGGTTGATGCTGACGCCGCCGTAGGCCGCGTAGGTGCTGACGCCGCTGTGTTCACCGTACTGGCGGAAGCTGGCGTGGACCTGTTCGGCCAGTTCGCGCGTCGGCACCAGGACGAGGGCGCGCACGGAATTGCTGCCGACCTTGATGCCATCGGTGGCCAGGCTGTGCAGGATGGGCAGCGCGAAGCCGGCGGTCTTGCCGGTGCCGGTCTGGGCCGCGGCCATCACGTCGCGCCCTTCGAGAATGGCGGGAATGGCTTGCTCCTGGATCGGCGTCGGCGTCTTGTAGCCGAGCGTTTCAAGCGATTGGAGCAGCGTTTCGGCGAGGCCGAGGGCGGAGAAAGTCATGGGCGGGGAGGGGGAAAGAAAATGGGCAATGAAGGGGCGAGTTTAACCCGCCCGTGTAGCGAGCGTTTAGACGCCGGCAGCGAGGCCTTTGCGCAGCAGCATGTCGACCACTTCATTGATGCCGCCTTCGCTGGTTTCAGCCAGCGTGCGCAGTTGTTCGGCCAGTTGGGCATCGATCTTGACGGCGAAGGGGATGAGGCCCTTGGCCTGGTCGAGCTTGCGCTGTTCCTTGCGGTCGAGGACGGCACCCTGGCCGAAACGGTCGGGTAAAGCCGCGCGAGATAAACGCTGGTGGAGAAGCGCGGTATTTTGGGGAAACAA